>JAHDSC010000013.1 GCA_018432925.1 Desulfobacterales bacterium
TTATCTGCATTGCGCGGGTCCATCGCCGGGTTTTAATCGTCATTTCAATGATTGAGATCTGAGTGTCGCCTCTTAGGGCCTTGTCCGATTTTTCGATGATTTCTCCGGCGGTGAGCGCAAGAGCAGCCGGGCAGATAAAGAAAATCAGCGCAAATGTTGCAAATAAAGCCTTTCGGTTCGTTGAAGAATTCATGGGATTTTCCCAGGGTGAAGATCTCATTACGAAGGATAAAACAAATCGTATTCCTTCATACCGGGGAGATGAAGAGATGTGCAAGAATTTTTATATAAGAATTATGCTCGAAAGTCTTGAGGGGTTTCCGGGACCGGCGATTTGAATGAATTTCGGGCTCGGAGTCGATTGAAAGCCGAGGTGAATAAATTGACGGATAATTTTTACAAAAGGATCAATATATGAATTTCAGGCCGAAGCCATGTTTGTAAGCCCGGACAATTTTACCGGCTACCGCGATTTGTTTTTGTTTAATGGAGGAATAAAATGATAAGGTTAATTCCTGTCCAACGGAAAAGGGGGCATCGGTTTTGATGAAAGCGCCTTCGATGGTCATATTTTTTATGGAGGCCACGTAAGAAACATTACCCTTTGAAATATTAGCGGATCTGGAGCAGGAAATTCGGCGATTCGATCTTTTCTCCACAAATTCGATTCTATCGTCTGGATTGGTCATATCTATATTCATCCGCCTTTTCATTTGAATGTGTTGATATTTGGTACATCGTCAAGATGAATTCTTTTCTGAATAAAAATGTCGCTCTGTTTTTATAAAAAAAGTTCCGATGATCCGGGGATTTTCCCCGGATAACGCCTCATGCGACTGTGGTGTATTCTTACGTGCTTCCGCTTGACGAAGAAGTCAAAAAAGGGCAATAATCCGAAAACCCCGTGAGACGGATGAAATCGCATCTTTCGACGGATGAGAAAAAGGGAAATTTTTTATGAAATTATTCGACAGGCTTCATGCTTTTCCATGGGAATCCATGACCGCCAACAATTGCAATACCTATTTGATTGACGGTCCGACCCGCGTGCTTATCGATCCCGGTCATCTTCACCTGTTCGATCATGTTCGCCGGGGGCTTGAAAAGTTGAATTTGCGAATCGAAGACATCGGGCTGGTTATCGGCACGCATTGCCATCCCGATCATATCGAGGCTGTTCAACTTTTCGCAAAAACCCCCGCATTAACGGCCCTTCACGAGAAGGGATGGGAACTGGTGAAGAGTTTGGAGCAATATGCCGGTGCCTTTGGTGTGAAACCGGATTTGATTCAGCCGGATTTTTTTCTGAAGGAGGGAGATCTTTCGGTAAACGGCCTTGATTTCAAGGTGCTTCATACACCCGGGCATTCACCGGGTTCGATTTCGCTTTACTGGCCGGAAAAAAAGGCATTGTTTGTCGGCGATTTGGTTTTTAAAGGCGGAATCGGCCGCACGGATTTGCCGGGGGGGAATGGTTCGTTACTTAAAAAAAGTGTTCAACGGCTCAGAGAGTTGGAAATCGAATGGATATTACCCGGCCATGGTGACATCATCTCGGGTAAAAAGGAAATCGGCAAAAATTTCAATCAGATAGAACATTTTTGGTTTCATTACATATAAATACGGATAAAAAGAGTCATAATTAAAGGCCACGTAATCCTTTTGTGGAAAGCCATACGGCTATGAGGCCTCTGCATAACCCAACCGTTCGATCCGTTCTGCTTTTTCCCGACTCAGGAGAGGCTTGAATTGATGCCTTATATCCCGAACCGCTGCTTGCCATTCAGAATCCGCTTCAAGGTTGGGAACGATGGCGGAACCGGAAATAAAATGCCTTTCCGACAGGTCTTCCTTTATCCCATGAATTCTTTTTTCAGCCGTTGAACGGCGGGTGTCGCGGTAATCCTTTAATAACGAGCGGATATTTGACGCCTTTATACTGTAAAGTTCCTGAAGCAGTTCAAGCAGTACCGTGTTATCCCGATCCAGATCGATCT
This sequence comes from Desulfobacterales bacterium, assembly GCA_018432925.1. GTDB lineage: Bacteria > Desulfobacterota > Desulfobacteria > Desulfobacterales > JAHDSC01 > JAHDSC01. Next base: position 1,998 of record JAHDSC010000013.1, read on the forward strand.
TTTTAAGAATTTCGCGAATCAGGATGGTTTTTTCCTTTAGTTCATAGGTCTCTTGAAGGATCTCCAATTCTTTCTTCAGTTCTTTCATCTTCAGCGCCTTGTCGGCGAATTTCCGGATCAGGCCCTTCAGGGTTTTTCTGAACTCGTCATGCCGTTGTATCTGTTTTTCTTCCTCACTGAGAGTGAGGTGTTTCGTCTTTTCCAGAACCAGATCTAATGTGCTTTTGATTTCCGCCATGTTTTATTGTTTTTCTCCCTTACGCATCATTCGGCAGTCTTTCTCGGGTCCGCCTGAAAGATTCCGCCATTGTAAATCGGTCGATTTTTTAAATCGTATCCAGGAATCGTCGAATAAATTTTTCAATTTCTTTTTTTCCCTTGAAGATACCGAAATGCCCCTCACATAGAATATCGGCCTTTAAGGTAAGAAGCAGTTTGAGAGACCGCAGGTAATCTTGCGGGTCGGAAAGGAGGCTTTGATGGATCGGGCCATGAACGTCCTGAGCGAAAAGAACCTTGAACCCTTCGGAATCCGTCAAATAAACCACTGAACCGGGAGAGTGCCCGGGGGTGTGGATCGCGTGGATAATTCTTCCGGCCAATTCGATCCGTTCCATGGGACCGGACAACTTGCGGTCAACGATAAACGGCTGAAGTTCGGACCCGTACCAGCTTGCGGCCGTCACGGTATCGTTTCCCTCTTCCAGAAACCGTGCATCCAGTTCATGAGCGATGATTCGGCATTGCAGGCGCTCGCGAAGCATTTTTGCGCCGCCGGTATGATCAAAATGACAATGGGTGATTAAAAGATATTCAATTTGCTCCAACCGGGTGCCGCATGCCTGAATGTTTTTTATCAGTTTATCCAGCGATCGACCGCATCCCGTGTCCACGAGAGCGCTATGGCCGTCGAAATTGATCAGATAGACGGCGGCATCTTCCGACGAGGTCAAACCTTCTCCTCCGACCTGAAATATTTCACTCGTTATTTTCATTTTTCGATTTTTATTACTTGTCGGATCAAGGTGTTATAAAATACCTGGAAAAACCGGTCGATTCGAAAAAATTAATTCAAGGTACAAAAATGCTGAAAGCATGAGGCTTTAATCGGTTCAAGGCGGTGATTTGTCCGGTTAAAAATCATGCATTGTTGCGATCCTGAGTAATCGCACGGTTTTTTTTCAGATCGGCGATTAATTGATTAACCGTCGCCTCATCTTCTTTTACCATTTTTATGAACTCAACGCCAACTTCAAAAAGATTTTTTTCCACCGACCAGCGGTACCAGTGAATATTGCTTTTGAGAGTCAAAGGACCTCTCGGGGAATCAATTTTAATAATCAGTTCAGGTGACTGATCGGTAATAAAAAGATGGCGATTTTCCAAATAAATCTGTTCCGATAGAAGGAGTGCGCCTGAATTGGAAAAATTCGCAACCTTGATTTTGATTTCGCCTTGAAAATCCGGAAAAATAACCCCGAGCTGTGCGTTCCAGGAAACATTATACCGTCTGTGACGCCGACGTTCGATCCACTTGAAGGCCATACGCATTATCTCCCTGTATATGGGTTCGTATCAACGGCTCCGTATGACGGTGCGAAACTGGATGTTTCCGCTTTTGATCATTTCCAAACCGATTCCAGGAATCCGGAACCAAAATGATGCATCCGATCAATAAGGAGGGTCAACTTCTTGTTCTTCCATGATATTTTTCATTTAAAGCAAATATCGTGCCGAAAAAAATATTTACTCCGACGTATGGCTTCGGGACTGATGGGGGGGTATTCATACGCCGAGACCATAAAAATTTATAAGAATGTTTCCATTATAAATGATCCCGTCAAGCCGAGATGAACCATTGGCATTTGTTTTGCTTAATTTTAACCGGAAAGGGGGTTACTGAAATTTTCAAAGAAAGCCGGAAATTGAACCTGCTTCTTTTGTGAAAAACAAGTCATTGATTCTAAAGAAAAGAGAAAGAAGAGCGATAAGATTGATAATGATTGAATCGCGCGGATTTGCAGCGCGTATAATTTGTATTCTTTTATATACAGGCAGTGCATTTATTTATTCATTACGGGTTCTGCTGGTAACGACAAAAGAAAAAACGGTCGTGAAAAAGCCGATCGTTTTACCATTCCTTGATGATGTTGTTCGGCACGGATATGAAAGGAGGATTGAATGCCATTACCCGATTTTCTTATTCTTTTTCCCGATTTTCCGCTGTTGTCTTTTTTTGTGTGGATTCTGCTTATTGTCCTGATGTTGTATCTCGCCCGTTTTCCTGCTCATCGTGCCATCAAATTGCTGGGATGTTCAATCCGCAATGGCATGCGGTTGATTTCTAAATCGATATTGCTTGCGGAAAAACGTCTGGCTCAACGCAATAAAGAAGTTCTCCTGGCTGCCGGCCGGAATGCGGTGGAGAGATTGATCGAGCGCGAGTTTTACAGGGTAGATGCCGTTGTCAAGCGAGATCTTAGCGGTTACCCGGCGCTACAGCTTGCGCTCTCGGATCAGGTGACCCGAATTGAAGAGGATTACCAGAGAAGCGCGGAACTGCCCCCGCCTCCGCCGACCTGGGTTAACGCCGTGGAAGCGGTTGCAAAAATCTCCTCCAAGGGCGACATCAATGTTTCAAACATATTGCAGGAAATTCATAAAACCATCGACAGTCAATACCGAAACACAATGGAAGACTACCGAAAGAGTATGAATGAGCGCCATTTTATTTTAAGAAAAATGGTGCCTTACTGGCGGAAGCTGACCCAGAAATTGGATGAAGTAAGCAAAACAATCGCCGGTCTTAAGGAACGCGCCGGAATAATCGACAATCGAATGGAAGAGTACGAAGAAATTCGAGCCAAAACAGACAAAGCGGAACGGATCCTTTCGTCATCCGCGATGACCCAGTTTTTTATTTCCGGCTTGGTGTTGCTGATCGCAATCGGCGGTGCGATCATTAATTTCAATTTGATTGCTTTGCCTATGTCCGAAATGGTTGGTGGGAGCAGCTATATCGGTCAATTCAAAACATCGAACGTGGCCGCCCTGGTAATCATTCTTGTGGAAGCCGCGATGGGCCTTTATTTGATGGAGTCTCTGCGGATCACCAACCTGTTTCCCGTTATCGGTCTGATGGATGATAAAATGCGTATCCGCATGATCTGGATTACTTTCGGCATCCTGACGATTCTGGCCGGCGTCGAATCCGCACTTGCATTTATGCGTGAAGGAATTGCTGCGGATCTTCAGGCCCTGCGGCATTCCCTTGCGAATGGGGAAACGCTGGAGCCGGTCAACAGTTGGATTCCAACCGCCGGGCAGATGGTAATGGGATTTATCCTTCCCTTTGCCTTAACCTTTGTGGCCATTCCATTGGAATCGTTTGTGCACGCTTCCCGAGCGGTCGCCGGAGTGGTTGCGGCTGCCGCCCTGCGCGGGTTTGCCTTTTTACTGCGTCTGATCGGAGCCGTCGCCTACTATGCTTCGGAATTGATGATCAAAATCTATGACTTATTCATCGTCCCGCCATTATGGATCGAAAAGCTGATTCAAGGCAAAGACAAGGAAACGGAGGTGTCCCCGCAGGAGGAAGCGACATGAAAAAAAAATCAATTGTCATGATTATTTTTTTAATCGGAGCCTTGCTTTCGGGCTGTTCGGACACCTACAGCCATTCACGGGGTGTTTATATGCTGCTGGATACTTCCGGTACATATAAAAGTGAATTGAATAAGGCGAATGCAATCATCAATTATCTTCTTGGCACGCTGCAAACCGGTGATTTTTTAGGAGTCGCCCGAATTGATACGGGAAGTTTCAGCGAGCAGGATATTATTGCAAAAGCAAAGTTTGACAGGCGCCCATCGGTATCCAATACCCAGAAACGGATATTCCGTGAGAAAATGGATCAGTTCCTCTCTTCCATAAAGAGCAGTCCATTTACCGATGTTAACGGTGGCATCTTGCAGGCGGTGGAATATTTGAACGAGATCAATCCCGCGGAAAAATACATTCTGATTTTTTCTGATTTGAAAGAAGAACTGGTTAAAGGGTATGTCCGGGATTTTCCGATTCAAATGAACGGTCTGATCGTTGTTGCGCTGAACGTCACCAAGCTGCAAAGTGACAATATCGATCCAAGAGAATATCTGGATCGTCTGGATTACTGGAAAAACCGGGTGGAACAGGGCGGTGGGAAATGGCAAGTCGTTAACGATCCTGAGCGGCTGGATGAGATCATGAAAGGATGATGCCCCCGTAACGGATCAGTGAATCGTCGCTTTTTGTTTCGTCCAGTCCTCGGTTTTATTGGATTTTTCGAGTTTTTCAATGTTTAAAACCAGTACCCGGTAATATGTGCGGACGCGATCCACGTATTGAACCGCCTCGAGTCCCCGGGCATAACCGTTGGGAACGGTTTGGTAATACTTCTTTTTTTGCAGAAGAGGTAAGGTGGAGCGCACGGCGTACCACGCATCCGGATTTTTGTCGAGTCGAGCGGCAAGCGTTCTTGCATCATCCAAGTGGCCCCATCCGATGTTGTAAGCCGCCAGTGCCATAAAGGTTCTGTCGGGTTCGGGGACCTTATTCCCGATTCTTCGATGCAGGCCGGCAAGATAGACGGCACCTGCATAGATCGACTCCTTTGGATTCAGCCGGTTTTCCACACCCAAATCACCGGCGGTCTCCATCGTAAGCATCATAAGGCCTCTAACCCCCGTGAAGCTCTCGGCTTTCGGATTCCAGTGCGACTCCTGGTAGGCTTGAGCGGCAACCATCCGCCAATCCAATCCGTTGTTTTTTGCGGCCTCTTCAAAATATTTTTGATATGTCGGCAAACGATGCTGCATGCGCTGATGGTATTTTTTTAGATCCACATAATCAAAAGACTCAAGATGGCCGTAATAATGCTGAATGAGCCCTTCCAGGAAAGTTTGGGTCGAGGGCATCTCGAACCACCTGCGGACGGCTGCCTGAAGGTGGCGAGTCTGAGGGAGCATGACCCAAGCCACGTTCTGGTCCTTTTGAACCGCAAAATGAATCAACAAATCCGGATAATGCCTTCGATTCATCGCGATAATATTGGAATCGGCGATCGTCAAGGGGATAATCCGTTGCCAGACCATTTCAAGGCATTCTTCGGCACTGTAATCGGAAAGTTTCATCCAGGACAGTTCCGGATATGCTTTTTTCAGATTTTTGAGGATTTCCTCCTGAAATGAACCGGAGGTAACCCAAAGGTTTCCGGTCATTAGATCCGAAACGGTCTTGGGACATGGACCTCCGCGGCGGCCTACCACCAGCTCATCGATTTTCAAATAGGTCGGGCCAAAGGCCAGTCGCCCTCTGAGGCGATCTTTTACGGGGAAGCTTGCGGCGATAAGGTCTGCCTTGCCGTTGCGCAACGCCGATATCATCTCTTTTTCGTTTTCGAGGAGTACCAGCTTCAGTTTCACCCCCAGTTGCCCGGCAAAAGCCTCGGCCAATTGATATTCAAAACCCGTAGGTCCATGGGGCCCTTCGAAATAACAGGTCGCATTATTGCTGGTGATAACTTTCAGCTCACCCCTTGCGCGAATTGCTTCCAAGTCGTTTTTAATCAAAGGCTGATCACAATTCAACCCAAGAAGGAATCCGATTCCCAGTAGAATCAGCCCCGGCAATTTGATCGCGCGACTTTTCATGGTTCAGCCGAAAAAAACGTTTGATAATGAATCATTATGGCGAATTTTTGCTTAATTTCAATTCGTTGGATTGTTCCAACAGCTCTTATCTTTTGTAATTCGGATACTTCGAACCGGTTCGGCTTGTCGAACCCCTCCCGTGAACCGGCTAGCTGATTCAGCCTATAATGTACGTTTCATACTCCGGATTTTTCCGGTGCATCGATTTAACGCGCAACTTATTTTGTTTCCTCGTTAAAAAGGGGTGCGAAGCTTGAGAATATAATTTTCAAGATCATCGGGATGAACGTATTCTTCAGATATCACCTTTCCCCGCACGGAAATGCCTGCTTCGTTTACCGTATCGGGATCTCCTGAAAGTAAAGGATGCCACCATGAAAGTTCTTTGCCCTCGGCCAAAAGCCTGTAAGCGCAGGTAACAGGCAGCCAGCGAAATCTTATGGCGGTTTCGGGTTTCAGAACCACGCATTCCGGAACCAGTCGGGTTCGTTCCTTGTAGGATTTGCACCGGCATGTTTCATTGTTCAGAAGGTAGCATGCTACGCTGGTGTAATAGACTTTGCCGGTTTTTTTGTTTTCAAGTTTTTGCAAGCAGCATCGACCGCATCCATCGCACAGGGATTCCCATTCATCCACCGTCATTTCATGAAGTGCCTTGGTTTTCCAGAATGGCAACTCAGATTTCAACATGATTTGAAATACCACTTTTCCGGTTAAAAAAGTTGAACGCCGATCATCTTGAGTTGCCTTGTTATCAGCTCTTTCCAGTTGCGATTGGATTTCGGATTGGCGGAGCTCGGATGAGCGATATATCCGATGACGACATCCAGACCGATCAATGATGACCGAGCCCGTTCTTCTGCAAAACGTCCGATTCCGATTACATAACGGGCGCTGAGATACCGGATGGTTCTGCGAAGTGCTCGATCACAGGCTAGAAGCAGGGGTTTTCGTTCGTCGACCTTGAGGTGATCCGGAGTCCGATTATGGCCGGTTTCTTCAATAAAAAGTAAGGGGCAGTAATTGGCGACAAAGAAGCGGGAAAAAAAACGTTGGGGCGTATCAAAGGTTTCCCGGGCCCATCCCCATAATCGTCTTCCGCTTACTTCGCTTCTTTTGCATAGAAAGCCTTGGACCGGTCGATTCGGATGCAGCCTGCCGGGGGGTTTTACCGATGCATCGATGCCCAGCCACTCCTTTACCGCTTTTACTTCCCCGAAAGGGATCCCGGTCTGCGTCATGCCCCAGGGCCCTGGGTTCATTCCGATAAGGACCACGGTTTTCGGTGGCTTAGCATAGCGGTCCAGATATTGGTTGTAGGGTTCCCGGGCGTATTCGAGAGGATTGTACACATGGGTAACCGGCGGACTGAAATGCAATGGTCGAAGATCGTTCAGTAAATCATCGCTTATGGTATGGAGGGTTACAGCGGATTCGGAATCGTTTTCAGACACTTCGGGGCACCTCGATCGGATTGAAAAAAATTAAAAATCGTATACCCCGGTATAATTCTCCGGCGTGATTCTCATCAGCTCTTTTTTTACCGCTTGCGAAACGTCCAGGGTCTCAATAAAGTCGGCAATAATCTTTCGGTCGATCATCGCATTCGTCCGGGTTAATCTTTTCAGCGCTTCATAGGGATCCGGATAATTTTCGCGACGCAGGATGGTTTGAATCGCTTCGGCAACCACCGCCCAATTTGAATGCAGATCCGAACGGATTACTTCCGGATTCAGAATCAGTTTGTTCAACCCCTTTAACAATGATGTAAATGCAATGAGAGTATGTGCAAGGGGAACGCCGATGTTTCTTGTAACCGTGGAGTCCGTCAGGTCTCGTTGCAGTCTTGATATCGGCAGTTTTGCAGATAGATGTTCAAAGATTGCATTGGCAAGCCCAAGATTCCCTTCCGAATTTTCAAAATCGATCGGATTGATTTTATGGGGCATCGCCGATGAGCCGACTTCCTCCTTTTTGATTGTTTGTTTAAAATAATTCATCGATATATACGACCAGAGATCCCGGTTCAGATCGATAAGAATGGTGTTGATGCGTTTCATGTTATCAAAAAACGCCGCCAGATTATCATAGTGTTCAATCTGAGTGGTCACTCTCGACCGGCGGAGTCCTAACGTGTGATTGACGAAATTATTGCCGAACGTAATCCAGTCGAGGTCCGGATAGGCAATATGATGAGCATTGAAATTGCCGGTTGCCCCTCCGAATTTTGCGGAGAATGGGATGGTTTTCAGGAGTTCTTTCTGTTGCTTCAATCGATCCACAAAAACATATATTTCTTTGCCCAGGCTTGTCGGCGATGCCGGCTGACCGTGGGTGTGAGCAACCATCGGAACGTCTCGCCATTCGTTCGCTTTTTCTTTGAGTGCCTTTATCACGTCTTCAAGAACGGGCTGCAGGACATTCACCCAGGCGTCCTTCAATAAATAGGGGATGGCGGTATTGTTGACATCCTGAGAGGTTAAGCCGAAATGGATAAACTCCTTGTAAGATGCCAATCCAAAGTCGTTAAATTTTTCCCTCAGAAAATATTCCACCGCTTTCACATCGTGATTGGTAGTTTTTTCGATGTCTTTGATCTTTCGGGCATCCTCCAAAGAAAAATTTTTATAACAGTTCCTCAACAATTCAAATCTGGATCGATCAAAATCCTTCAGAGGCGGTAGCAGCAAATCGCACAGGGCGATAAAATATTCGACTTCGACCAGCAGACGATATCTTATCAACGCCCCTTCCGAAAAGTAATCCGCCAATTTGTTGGTTGATTTGCGGTAACGGCCATCAATCGGAGATATTGCGCTTAAGGTGGAGATTTCCATATGCCTGGTTTTCCCGGTTAACGTATAGATAATTCGTAATCACTGTTCCGTCGCCTTTTTTTCTTCTTCCATGACCAATAAGTATAAAAAAACGGAAATCGTGTCAACAGTTGATGAACTTCCCCAAAAACATCCCAAAAATTTCTTGACAGATTGAAAAGATCCTCGCATATTTTATATACATTTGTTTATTTCTTTTCCTGCGGATCAATAACGCATCTCGTTTAAATTTTTCCTTAATTTCATTTTTCCATCCGAGCTATCCGGCACATTTCCGAGACCTTGATCGAAAAACATTCCTTGCTGCAAATAACCGCGGGATTTTCACTTTTCACCTTTCAACGGTTCTTCAATCGAAGGCGGATCTTTTATTCCATCCGGGCGTATGTGAGAAGTTACATGAAAATTTTGTAAAGGGGGCGCTTGAGTTTGGATTTCAGACCATCCAAGCCGGAAAGAAAGGAGGCGGGGCATGAACGATTTCGGTAGATTATTTCAACCCGTGAAAATCGGGTCCATGGAGGTAAAAAATCGCTTTGTCATGGCACCGATGGTGACCAATTATTGTGAAAGCGACGGAACCGTTACCGATCGATTGAAGGCTTATCATAAAGCCCGTGCCGAAGGCGGGGTCGGTTTAATCATTCTGGAGGCCACGTATGTTCATCCATGCGGAAAAGGATTTTCAAACCAGCTCGGTATTTACAGGGATGATTTGATTCCCGGATTAAAAAGCCTTGTCGATGAGTTGCATCCATACGGCACCAAGATTGCCGTTCAGCTGTATCACAGCGGCCGACAAAGCTACACGACGGTTACCGGCACTCCCCTTATTGCGCCATCTCCTATCGCCTGTCCGGTTTGCCGGGAAATGCCGATGGAAATGACAAAAGATGATATCGGGAGGATGATCGAGGCATTCGGAGAGGGTGCTCGAAGGGCGAAAATCGCCGGTTTTGATGCCGTCGAAATACACGGTGCGCATGGTTACCTGGTCAACCAGTTCCTTTCCTCATACAGCAACAAAAGAGGGGACGAGTACGGAGGGTCGCTTGAGAACCGGGCCAGATTTCCCCTGCAGGTTCTGAAAAGGGTAAGAGATGAAGTGGGGCGGGATTTTCCGATTCTCTATCGTTTGAGTTCGGTTGAGTTTGTCCCCGGGGGGCTTACCATCGAAGATACCAAAGCGTTTGCCGCTATGCTAGTTGAAAACGGCATCGATGCCATTCATGTTTCCGGAGGGGTTTATCAATCGGCCGCGATGATCATACAGCCGGCGGCGGTCGCCCAGGGAATCTACGTCGAAAATGCCTCAGCAATCAAGGATGCGATTAAGGGCAAGGTTCCGGTTATTGCGGTGGGCCGAATCAAAGAACCGGCGATGGCGGAGGAAATCATAGCCGGCGGTAAAGCGGACATGATTGCAATGGGAAGGCCGTTTTTGGCCGACGAGACGTTTGTTTCGAAACTGATGGCGGGAAAATCTCAAGAGATCAGAAAATGCATTGCCTGCAATCAAGGTTGTATTGATCGGCTTTTTATGGATCAGGACATTACTTGTCTCTGCAATCCACTTGTTGGGAAAGAGTCGCAATATGATTTGGCGGAAAAGGCCGATAAGAAAAAGAAGGTCCTGATAATCGGAGGCGGCCCCGCCGGTTTGGAGTCCGGGAGGGTGGCCGCGCTGAGAGGGCACGAGGTCATTCTTTACGAGAAAAGTCTAAAACCGGGCGGCCTTTTGAATACCGTAATCCTAGTTCCGTACAAGGAAGAATTTAAAGATCTGGCGGATTTTTTTATTTCACAGGTTCAAAAACTGGGCATAAGCATTTATTTGGGCAGGGAAGTCGATGAAGCGATTATCGATGAGATCCAACCGGACGTAGTGATCCTAGCCACGGGTAGCCGGCCGGTTATCCCCGACATTCCCGGGATTGAAAGCAGCAACATTTTTACCGCCGAAAAAATTCTCAACGGTTCTTCGTTTGGTCATAATGTTGCCGTAATCGGTGGAGGCGCAAGCGGATGCGGGGTAGCGGAGTTTATGTCCGACCGTGGATCAAAAGTGACTGTTTGTGAAATGATGGACGATGTCGCAACGGATATGGGGGTGTTGGACAAGGCATTGCTCATGGAAAGACTGAAAGAGAAGGGGGTCGAGATCCTGACGCAAACCCCCGTAAGAGAAATTCAAACCGATCGGTTGGTTGTTGATAAGAAGGGAAGGCATGAAGTTCTGGGAAATTTCGACACCTTTGTTCTCGCAGCCGGTTACGAGTCGGATAAACGCCTGGAGAAGTTGCTGGAAAACAAAAAAATTCCATTTTATAAAATCGGCGATTGTGCGGAGGTCAGGAAAATGATTGAAGCCATACATGAAGGATTCCTGTGTGCCTATGAGCTTTAGATCCCTGACAAACGAAAAATCCCGCTGCGATTGAGCCGTGCTGTAAGGCTTGTGCATTCCGGATTCCGGTTTGGAAGAATCGAAAGCAGGGAGAACGGAGCCGGTGAGCGGACAGGAAAGACTCGCTGCTGCTTTCTTCGGAGGGATGGAGCCATGCCTGAATACGGCGGGTTGGAAAGAGGGGAAAAGAGGATCGGATTCCTTATCGGAACGGTCGGTTGACCCATCCGCTAGAATTTTGATGATTTGAAAAACAGCTGTTTCAGGACGTTTTTAATTTTTTGAAGAAAGGAGGTTTTCACGCGGACCTTCAAGAACAGATCACCCGGTTCTCCACCGCCTTTGCCCTCATTTCCCATCTTTCGTAAGCGTATGATCCGGTCGGTTTTCATGCCGGGCGGAATTTTAACGAGTAATTCCTTGGATTTTTTTCGATGAAAGTACCGGACTTTTCCCCCTGCTTCGGCCAGTCCGGGATCAATGGTAATAATGTCGTACCAGTCCGAGCCTTTTTCCGGCAATTCCACGCCCCATAACTTCTTCAGGCCGTACCTGAAAAATCGCCCCAGGCTTTCGCCCAATGCAAATCTGGGCGCAGATTGCCGATCTTTGCCCGGGGATTTAATAAACACAAATCCTTTCCCGAAAAATCCGGGACGGCCGAATTGGAAAGATTGATAGCCTGAACCGTAAAACTCCCGGAAGATATCATCGAAGCTTCTGAATCCGAATACTCTCCCCATTTCTTCGAAAATTTGGTTGATATCGGAGCCTCTGAAAATGTCCTGTTCGGAATAATTTTGTCTAAAACGGCTGTAGGCAAATGAGCCGTATTGTTGCTTCAGCGCGTCATAGTCTTTTCTTTTTGCGGGATTTGAAATGACGGCGTAGGCTTCGTTCAGTTCTTTCATTTTTTCCGCCGTCGCCGGGTTGTCCTTGTTTCGATCCGGATGATATTCGAAGGCCAATTTGCGGTAAGCGTCTTTGATTTGTTTTTGTCCGGCATTGCTCTCGACGCCTAAAATCCGGTAATAGTCTTTTTGCTCCATGATAGATAAGCTTTCTTTTTCTCCTAAATTAATTTTTTGGGCTGACGACAATAATGATTGTTTCGATCAAAAGCGTCAAGGCTAAAGTGACGCTTCTGTTGCTACGTTCCCGCATTTCACATCCGATTGATCACCTTTGCACTTCAAGGATTACGGAAACTCTCCGACGCCTCCGATCAATTGTAGCATCCGGAGGCAAATCTCGGGGGATAGCATTCGCTGCTGCGGTTCAAAAAAAAGGGGGATTTTTACGGGAAACCGCTTGAAATCAATTTTTGGCGAAAAAGCATAACGAAAAAGGGCGAGACCGATCGGGTGCCGCCCTTAATTTGTAAGAATTGTTTTTAAAAAATGAAAAGGTTCTACTATGCAGCATTCAGCAGGTTCACTTGCCCGTCTCCTGTTCCAGTTCTTCAATCCGCTTATTGATTGCATGCAGCGTTTCCTTGATATGGTCTGCCTCCACCCGGAGTCTTTCGATCTCATCTTTTGCGCTCAAGGGATATGCCTGGCCGTACCATCCGAATGCCGGTGGATACCATCCATAGCCTCTACCCCGGGCAAAACCGCAACTGAAACCGAAGCTCCGCCTCAAGCCTCTGCCATAACCGCCACCCCGTGCAAACGGAGTTCCGTATCCCCTGTAAGAAGGGTTGCAATACCCAAAACCACCGCCGGTCATGGGTCCTTCTCCGCGAGGGCCTGTTCCATCGAATCCTGGCATAACAAAACACCTCCTTCTATATCGAAAATTTCAAGGTTTATCACCTTTAAAAGGTTATTAACGTCCCCGGCCACCTCCACCAGAACCTCGTCCTCGGCCGTCGCGTGGTCCTTTGCCACGTCCTCGACCGCCACCTCTGCCTAAGCCTCGACCTTGACCTATATCGTTGCCGGAATCCTGTCCGGTTCCGTTCGGTGCGTCAGGGGTCCTGCCGGTTGGGCCGCAAGGTCCCATTCCTCTTCCCGTCCTTGAACCTTTTCCTTCCGGTCCGGTTCCATCTCTTCTTGGCATGTTGTTCACCTCCTTTATTTTTTCTCAATGATTATGTAAAACTTGATGGTTTTGTTAAAATTTCAATTTCCGCATCATGCGGTGCCCCTCGTTAACACAACCCTTTAAAAACCGCCTCTTCCGCGGCGATGCCCATGACGGCCTCGAAACGCATAAACCCCGCCGCCGATCCGCAAGGCTTTGCCCGTGACAACGGCATCGGCGATAATATGCCGTGCCTCGGACAGAATTCTGCCGTATGTCTGGCGGGAGACTTGCATCATTGTGGCGGCGGTTTCCTGATCCAAGCCTTCAAAATCGCTCAACCGGATGGCTTCCATCCCTTCCATGGTGAGGAAAACTTCACCGGTAATCGGTATCCCCTGGGGTACGAATGCAACGATCGGCGGATATCCGGCTATAAATCTTGGTTTCTTTGGCCTAGGCATCAGCGGCCCCTCCAATTATGATCATTTGACCAAAATATAATGACCTATTGATAAAAAATCAAGCTATATTTAGAGCATATGACAATTATTTTTGATTCGTGATGAAACCCAAATATTGATCGGAAAGCTCCGGATAATGTATTTACATTAAATTTACATTGACATTTACATTTAGCTTGAATAGAGTGACAAAATGGAATCCGGCTCAACGGAAAAGCCGGTTCATTTCATGCCCTCACTGAGGCGAACAGGAAACTTCAATTTAAGTCGGAGGCTTTGATGCGACTGGAACCAACCCTCAGGCAGCAGCGATTTTTAGATTACCTGCGACAAGAGATCCTGCGTAATGGGAGATCTCCCAGCCTGCGAAAGGCGGCGATGGATCTGGGCGTCAGTCATGCGGCGGTCGCCCAGGCACTGAAAGCGCTTGAAGAAAAAGGCCACATAAAACGCCATGGTCGCTACAGCCGTCAGATCTATCTTTTGAACCGCGTTCGCGAAGCCTCTGCGTTGCAACGATGGCGTGAAATCCCGATTATCGGACAAGTCACAGCCGGTCTGCCTATGTACGCCCAGAATGAATGGGACGGGAGCATCGTTCTGGATGCCGCAATCTATCATGGCCAAAACCTTTTTGCACTGCGCATCAAAGGAGATTCGATGGTGGACGCCGGTATCTTGAACGGCGATCTGGCGATTTGCGAACCACGCCAGTATGCCCAAAACGGTGAAATTGTAGTGGCGCTTATCAGCAGCGAAGATGCCACGGTGAAGCGGTTTTTTTTACACAAGGACCATATCGAACTCCGCCCGGAGAATCCTCGGTACGATTCCATGCGTTACCGCTTCAGCGAGGTCCTGATCCAAGGTAAGGTCATCGGTATCCACCGCGGGCCGGAAATCATGGAGAAAATTTAATTGGTAACGGGAATACTCCACAATGCCTGTCGATTGATGGTGGGTACCAGCGGCTATTCGTATATGGAGTGGGTCGACGGAGGGTTCTATCCGACGGATACGAAATCCGGACGGATGCTGTCGTTTTATGCCAAAACCTTTTCCGTCACCGAACTGAACTACACCTGGTATCAGATTCCGAAGGACGGCTCCATCGAGCGGATGCGCCGGCAGGTGCCGGAAGAATTCTGTTTTACCGCTAAATTGATTCGCAGTCTTACCCATGAAGTGGATTCCGACCGGTGGCGCGAACAGACCGTTCAATATCGGAACTGCATTGCTCCTCCTATCCAGTCCGGGCAATTGGCGGCGATTTTGATACAGTTCCCCTCCGCCTTTGACCGTGTTCCCCCAAACCGTTACGATCTGGCGACGCTTCTGGATGAATTCGAGGGATTGCCGGCAGCGGTGGAATTCCGAAATGCATCCTGGGTTTCAGACAAGGTGTTTGCCGAACTGGAACGACGCCGGGTGACGCTTGTTGGGGGGATGAGCCGGATTTGCCGGGGCTATTCCCGTTACCGACCTCGATTTCTTCTATATTCGTTTTCACGGCCGAAACGCTCGGGGATGGCGTTCAGGCGGTATGCTGCACCAGTTTGACTATAACTATGCCGATGATGAGTTGCGCGAGTGGATGGAACAACGGATTGAAAAGATGGCACGAAAAGCGCGCGAAGGAATGATCTTTTTCAACAACCACGTACGGGCCCAGGCACCTAAAAATGCCCTGCAGATGATTGACCGATTGATCGGGAGGGGATTGCTGGGAGGGTGAGGCTTGGAGCGCTCGATTATCCATTTAAACGTCGCCGATTTTGCGGTCGCGGTGGAACGGACGATGGACCGCCGGCTTAAAGAACGTCCGGTGATCATCGCGCCCGAGAGGGCAGGGCGGGCAGTCGTTTACGATATGAGGATGAAGCCTACCTGGCAGGAGTCCGTAAAGGCATGCCGTTACGGAGAGCCGCCGGTATGTGTCGAGATGCCGTCATTTTGTCGCTCCATCCCGACCGCTATGAACGGGTCATGCAGGCTCTGTTCAAACGGGCGTTGCCATATTCTCCGCTGGTTGAAATGGCTGATGGGGACGGGCACCTGTTCGTGGATGCCACCGGCACCGGCCGCCTTTTCGGTCCTCCCATGGATGTGGCCCGACGTCTTTGCAGGAAAGTCAGAACGGATTTGGGACTTGACCCGATCTGGTCGGTCGCGCCGAACAAGCTTGTTGCAAAGATCGCCAGTCGTCTTGTGAAACCCGTTGGAGAATACATTGTTCCCGCGACGCTTGCGCGTCGCGGGAATGCGGCAAGGAACAAGCGGTCCTGGCTCCGTTGCCGATCCACCTGGTTCCCGGTATCGAATACGGGGATTTGATCCGGTTGCGGGAATTCAATTTCACCCGCGTATCCGATATCATCGGACTGAGCATGGAGCAGCTGGAGATGGCCTTTGGGACTCATGCCCGGTTTATCTATGAAGCGGTTCGCGGAATTGACCCGTCACCTGTTCGACCGGCAGGACAAAATTCCCCCGTTGTAACTGCTTCTCCTTACAATTTTGCTCTTCGGTGTGTCCACTATTTTGAGAAACCCCAGATCGCAACCGGCTGAAAGGTATCCTTGGCGATTGTATCAATGCCATTCTGAGTGCTGCCGGAATGAACTTCAGCAAGCTGCTGCGGCATGCAGCGGACTTTTTGCGCCAAATTTACTTCGGGCTTCTATTTTGCCAAAGAACAAATACCGTTGAGATCCTGCTCATACAATGACTTTTTCAGGATCGACTAGTGAACCGGGAATCAGCCAGGCGTGGCTGAGCCGGAAACCGGGGATTTCCCGGGCAAGACGCAGGTCTTTCAGTAAGCATAGAGCGCCGGATTGCAATGGAATATCATTACGAGATTGGAAACTTATAATCCGACGTCCGTCCCGGAACGCCATGAACTTCGCATCAGCCGGTGGCGTATCGGAATTGATCGTGGCTGTCGGGGCATTCTTCTGACTTTGTGTCATAAGCTATGTGTTTTTCATCTCGGGAGAACGCTTCGTCAAATTCATCGACGACAACGGCATCAAGGTCGTTACACGACTGATGGGCCTGATTCTCGCCGTAATCGGTGTGCAGATGCGCATTAACGGCGTCGGTGGTGCTGTCATCGAGTTTCAGAAGATTGGCGTTGGGGGTTGGTTGAGGCGCGGGTCCCGGCGAATCGTATCTTGGATCGCAGCCGCACCTGAACTCAGGCGATCAATAAGAAAAAGGATGAGCCTTGCATCACTTATTAGAAGCGACAAAGAACCAACAGATAAAATCAGCAAAGCTTTTACTCGTCCTGAATCGGAAAAGAACAAGCCATTACGGGTCGAACCGTACACAAAATGCTATAACTTAGTTGGCACAACATTTGCGTATATTTTAGTACGACTTAGAAACCCCCGCCCTGCGGGCGGGGTAATAGGGACCGGATAAGCCGGTCCCGGATGGGAATGGCCAAAAAGGCCGCTCACTGCTACCCTTGGCTTGAGTTGTTGCCGCAACATCAA
>JAHDSC010000152.1 GCA_018432925.1 Desulfobacterales bacterium
AACGCCTGTTTGCTTGGATACAAAATTT
This sequence comes from Desulfobacterales bacterium, assembly GCA_018432925.1. Taxonomy (GTDB): domain Bacteria; phylum Desulfobacterota; class Desulfobacteria; order Desulfobacterales; family JAHDSC01; genus JAHDSC01. Next base: position 29 of record JAHDSC010000152.1, read on the forward strand.
CAGGCGCTTGGTTGTAAGGTATGAATATCACGTTGAAAACTTTCTTGGCATGGTGCAGCTCGGGTGCGCGATAATTTTACTTCGTTTATTTTGAGATGACTTGTAATGTTATTTGCTGGATATATACAATAATTTGGTTAACTGTTTTGTTTTCAATATGGTATTTTTGGGATGCCACTTTTTGGTATAAACTGATAGCGAATTTTATTTTAATCTTAGGCACTCCTGCTTTAAGTGATTTGTTTAAACCCTATGACAAATACAGGAAGGAATGGGTAACAAAATACGAGGACAGCAAGGAAGTTCATAAGTTGGAGAGAGGGGGCACCCATCTTGAATAGTGAATAGCAGTTGATAAAAGTCTGCTGTATTGGGGGAGATGGCGCTCTTTTAAAATTTAGCAACTTGCCTTTCAGGTGAAGAGACCGCCACCCTGCAGGTCACCCAGGGCGGCGTGCCCCGGGAAGGCGTGAATGTCTATCTGTTTAACGGGGCCGAGGCATATCTGGGGCTGTATCAGACCAGTGATGAGAACGGCAATGTGTCCTTTGATCTGCCCGAAGGCGGCACGTACAAGTTCCGGGCGGATGTGCTGGGCGGCCGGTTCTTTTCGGAAACCGTTACCATCGTTTCCGGCGGAACCAACATCTTTGGCGTTGAAACCGGCGGCGGCGTCCTGACGGTGGCGCTGGATAAAGGCGGCGGCACGCCCATGGAAGGCGTCTCGACCTATCTATTCAGTTCGCAGGGAGCGTATCTGGGGCTCAGCGCTTCGACCGGTTCGGCCGGGCAGGCCGACTTTGCCGTTCCGGCCGGCAGCTACAAAATCCGGGCCGACTACCTGGGAAACCAATTCTGGACAACCGAGGTATCGGTGAATGCGGATCTGTCCGTGCCCTTATCGATCCCGCACCAGGATGTCACCGTTATCGTAAGGGGCGATCATAACGGCGATGTGGTTTTGAAAGAAGGCCTGAAGGTGTATCTGTTCACCCCGTCCGGCGCTTACATGGGGCAGAATCGGACCACCGATGCCCAAGGGGAGGTGATATTCAGCCTGCCTGCCGGGGAATACAAGGCGCGGGTGGATTATCTGTCGCAGCAGTTCTGGTCGGACGGGTTTGTGCAGGCCGACCGGACGGTTACGATCCCGGAATGCGAGGCCCGGATTACGGTTACCCGGCTGAACAATCCTTTAAGCCAGGTCCCGGTGTATGTATTCAATGCGGCAGGAGTCTATTCAGGAATCAGCGGTTCAACGGCGGCCTCCGGAGAAGCATCGTTTCGCCTGCCTGCCGGAGACTATAATTTCAGGGCCGACTACCTGGGCAACCGGTATTTTTCGGGCAACACCACCCTGATCGTGGATCAGGTCAATCCGGTGACCGTTTCCACCGGCGGCGGCAACTTTACCCTGACCGTTCAGAAAGCAGCAGGCGAGCCCCTGGCCGGGGTATCCGGTTATCTGTTTTCCGCCGACGGAGCCTATCTGGGCCATCAGACGGCGACCAACGATCAGGGCGAGGCTTCCTTTGAACTTGCCGACGGCACGTACAAGATCCGGGTGGACTACCTGGGGTATCCGTTCTGGACGGAACCGTTTACGATCCCGGCCGCTTCCGTTCTTTCCCTTGACATACCCCATCAGGATACGGTGGTAACCGTACAACGCAATTACAATGGCGATATTAGAGCCGGAGAAAACATTCAGACGTACCTGTTTACCGCCGATGGCGCCTACATGGGGTTGAATCTGGCGACAGATGCCCAGGGGCAGGTCACGTTCAATCTGCCGGCCCGGGACTATAAAGTGCGGGCGGATTATCTGGGAGGCCGGTACTGGTCGGAAGTGTTTAACCAGACCGATCAGGTCCTGACGATTGATGAGGGCCTGACGAGCATAACCGTCTCGCAGGGATCGACGCTGCTTGCAAATGTGCCGGTTTACGTGTTTTCGTCCGCCGGTGCATACCTGGGTATCCATGCATCGACCGATGTCGATGGGGTGGCTGAATTCATTCTGCCGGAAGGCGTCTACAAGTTCCGGGCCGACTATCAGGGTGCTCAATTCTGGGCCACCCATGCGGTAACCGCCCATCAGGTCAATGAGGTGGCCCTGAACACCGGCGGCGGCACGTTTGTACTGACGGTGGAAAAAGCCGCAGGCGTTCCCTTGACCGGGGTTCCGGTCTACGTGTTTTCTTCGGCCGGAAGCTACCTGTCAATGACGCGGCAGACAGATGCCCAGGGGCAGGTGTCCTTTGATCTTTCCGACGGCAGTTATCGGTTTCGGACCGATTACTTAGGATATCAATTCTGGAGTAATGTCGTGACGGTTCCCGGCAGGCTGTCGGATGTGCTGACCATCGCCCATCAGGACGTAACGGTGACCGTAAACGAAGTATACCAATCCGGCTTTACACCGATAGAAGGCATGAACGTGTATCTGTTTACCTCAGCCGGGGCATATCAGGGCATCAACCTGCAAACAGACGCCCAGGGTCAGGTCACGTTCAATCTACCGGCTCAAGACTATAAAGTGAGGGCCGATTATCTGGGCGGCCGGTACTGGTCGGACGTGTTTAATGCAACCGATGTTGCCGTGGACATCGCGCACGGCCGGGCCGACGTGCATATCACCGAGACCGGCTCCGACATTTACGATGCGCCGGTGTACCTGTTTACCGAGACCGGATCGTATCTGGGCCGGATGCAAAGAACCGACAGCGCGGGCATGGCGAGGTTTTTGATACCGGCCGGGGCGTATAAGTTCCGGGTGGACTGCAACGGCACGCAGTACTGGTCGGATGCAGTCCATGTATTGCCGGATGAAGAGACCGCGGTGGATCTTGCGCTCGATCTTCTGGCCATGGATTTGACGAATGATCCCGATCCTGTTCGATTTGACGGCACGCCGCCCCAATTGGAAAGAGAGCCTGTTTTTCTGGCATCGCTTTTTGATATCGCGGGCTATCTGGTCCGTAAAGCGTTTGCCGATACCGGCGACGATGATGCGGTTTACTACTACATCAACGATCATCTCGGAACACCGCAAATAATTACCGATGAAACCGGCAATATTGTCTGGAGAGGAGAGTATCAGCCGTTCGGCAGCGTGAGTGCGGTTGTTTCTGATTTGGAGAATAATTTCAGGTTTGCGGGACAGTACTACGATGCCGAAACCGGGCTGCATTATAACTATCATCGGTACTATGATCCAGCGACGGGGAGGTATCTGACGGCGGATCCGATTGGGTTGGCGGGAGGATTAAACCTTTTTGCTTACGTCCTAAATGATCCTATTAATCGAGTTGACCCATTTGGATTAGTTACTGCTGTGATTACAATCAGTGACTATGGCGTTGGAACTCATTCCGCTGTTTATGTTGATAATAATGGTGATCATGCCATCTATGACCCTGCTGGTTCTTATGGTGACCGTGCGTCTATTGGTTCTGGCGACTTAATGACTGGCAGTGCTGCGGATTTAGGGGCCTATTCAGACTATCATTTAGATCAAGGAAGTAGAGTATCCATTCAATTTTTTGATACAACGCCTGCTGAAGAAGCCGCAATTTTTAATCGTGCTGAAGAAATGGGCGGCGGTTTTCCTGGATTCTGTGCTTTAAGGGTATCAGACGCCATTAACGGTATCGGGCCATTTGATGCATTGGGAAGAAGATATTTACCGGATACCCTCTACTGGGCACTTCAAAGGCTACAAGATGAACAAGCAGAACAGCCCTGCGAATAATTTAATGGAGCTTTAGTAAATGAAAAAAATGTTAATAAAAATATTCGCTGGGCTCACTCTTTTCATACTGGTATTAGCCTTATTAGCTCTATCGTACGATATGATCTTATTTAAGCCATATATACCACGTATTCAAAAGATAATTGATGAAGCAAATCCTCTATATAAAAGTCCTCCACAAGCCTTATTAAAGATTGCTGAGTTAGCTGAGGGTAATAAGCGAATTAATACTTACGTAATACAGCAACTGTTAAAAAAAATGGAAAGAGATAAACAAAGGGCTTGGAAATGGCATTTAGATTATACGATGTGGTCTTTTTTGTTTACTTGGCATTTTCGTGATACCGATAGGTTTGTTTTATGGTGTAAGTTTGCTCCTTATGAAAATGGGGAGGGATTAAACGAGTCATCAAATTTTTATTATGGGCGTGATATCAATCAACTTACAACAGAGGAACTTATATCAATAGTTGCTATAGTTAAAGCACCGGATTTTTATAAAACAAATCCAGAAAAATTAAAAAAGAGAGTGAACGACTTGTTAATGATGTACCAGCAATAATATAAAAGACAATGGGGTCGCCCATTAAAAGGCCCTCTGTCAATGAAAAGGGGAGAGAGAGGGGTCAAATCTTGAATAGAGAGAGAGGGGTCAAATCTTGAATAGTGAATAACAACTGATAAAAGCCTGCTTTATTGAGGGAGATGGCGCTCTTTTAAAATTTAGCAACTTGCCTTTCAGGTGAAGAGACCGCGGT
>JAHDSC010000076.1 GCA_018432925.1 Desulfobacterales bacterium
ATCGAAACACCGACGAAAGAACTGTCTTTCCTGGACCGGTTTCTGACCCTGTGGATTTTCCTGGCTATGTTTATCGGTGTCATATGGGGCTACCTTTTCCCTGGAATCCGGGATGTGCTCAATTATTTTCAGATAGGTAGAACCAACATACCTATTGCCATCGGACTGATCCTTATGATGTATCCTCCGCCGGCAAAAGAAAAATACGAAGAATTGCCGCGGATATTTCGAAATACATAAAGTGCCGCTATTGTCTCTGATACAAAACTGACTGATCGGTCCGGTCAATGCGGCTTTAAGGTTCAAAAAGAAATATTTCCCATTGGCCGTCGAGACGCCCGCAGGCATTTGTCATGTAACATGGAAAAGCTGATACTCGATATATCGCCGAGGCGATTCTTGCATACGGATGACATTGAATCATGAGGGATATTTTCATTCAACCCTCTGAGAAAAGCGTCAAACACCTGTTGGGTGCATCCGGGCTCAACAGTTCGTAAACGGTTATTTCACATGTGCTTGGATATCGGCACCGGCTGTTGAATTGTCCGGCCGCCGGAATAAACCAATTCAATGAAAAGAGATCGAATATGAAGAAAATGGATTCCAACATCATACGGGAAATCGTTAGAAACCAATATGCCGTGGCGGCCGGAAGACCGTGCGGATGCCGGCCGGATCCTGCAAAATCATGTTGCGGTTCTTCCACAGGCATTGCTGACTCAATGAATCATGTTATGGGGTATTCCGATGAAGAGCTCGGCGGTGTTGTCGAAGGAGCCAATCTGGGACTGGGTTGCGGCAACCCGACTGCCATCGGGAACCTCAAGCCGGGTGAAATTGTACTGGATCTGGGCAGCGGAGGCGGGTTTGACTGTTTTCTGGCCGCCAAAAAAGTGGGGAACAAGGGTCGGGTTATCGGTGTTGACATGACGCCGGAAATGTTGGCCAGGGCACGGGAAAACGCGATGAAAATGGGAGCGGCCAACGTAGAGTTCCGCCTGGGGGAAATCGAACACCTGCCCGTGGCGGACGGAAGCGTGGATGTTATTATCTCCAACTGTGTCATCAATCTGTCGCCCGAAAAAAGAAAGGTATTCAAAGATGCCTTCCGCGTTTTAAAGCCTGGGGGGAGACTGACCGTTTCCGATGTCGTAGCCATTGCCGAAATACCGGACCAATTGCGGGAACAGCCTGAACTGCTTTGCGGATGCATTGCCGGTGCGGAGCGCGTTGACCGGATACGAGACCTTTTGAATGAAGTCGGATTCGAAGCGGTCCGAATCAAGCTTAAATCCTACAGCAGGGAACTGGTCAGTGAATGGTATCCGGGAACCGGTGTCGAAAAATACGTGTCATCCGCGGACATTGAAGCGGTTAAGCCCTTGAGATGAGCGGCGCAAAAATGACGACTTCGTCGATTCCGCGGCATTTTTCATTACCGCAAGCAAAGATCCCTCCATGGGGGGGCCAGGTCAATCTTTTTGATCGCCGGGAGGTCGCAGAGCCTGTTCCTGAACGGCCGAACGCCCCTGAATCTTTTTCTGTATCCCTCCGAATTCGGAAGCAGATGGACGCCCCGAGCCGGATTGACGTGCACCGATCCATTCGGAAAGAGCCGGACATCCTGAAAAATATAACCTGCCCGCCGTCACGACAGGCACATTGCTCTTTCCGGCAGGAGTCTCCGGCCGCGTGATGCCGATGGGTCCTGCCTTTCTGAAAACATGACGAATCTTCCGTTCCCCATCGGTCCATTTCGTCCTAACGCCAAAGCAGCCCATCCGCATATCACACATCCCGCCCACGGATAATCAAGTACGTCGGATTTCCATTCGTTTTCTCGGGCATCCCCAAAAAACCGAAAGCCGGTCAATGCATCGGATCTTTCCGGAAAGAACCTGTTCGTTAAATCCATAAGGTTCCATTCGGGATAAGACTTCGCATGGTTCACAGACACGACGGATTCTTCCCCACCTGCCCCATTTGCCGGTTCCATCCACATTTTTTTGCATTATCAGAATGTTATGACCAGGATTTTTGAGACAGGTTCCAATAGAAATTTTTCATTCCCGTGTAACTTTTTTGTAACTGTTTACGACACATCTATTATGTACATCAGGATTTATATCTGCGTTCGCTTTTTTACCGTATGAAACGAAGCAATAGAAAAAAAGGTTTCTGCGGGAAGTGCGGTTTTACACAAGGAGGATCGGTCCATATGGGTATACCGAAAAGTGAGGAAATGGAAGTCACCGGAAAGCGTACTACCTACAGCGGTTCTTTCAAGGCGAGGATTGTTTCCGAATTTATCAACGGAAAGAAGAGCTTAAAAGAACTGGCCGAATATTATAACGTTCATCCCAATCAGATTAAAAACTGGAAAGCGATTTTATTGCAGCGCGCCGGTGATGTCCTTGAAGATCGTCGGAAAACGCAATCACAGGGAAAGAAAAACTGACGGATTGCATGCATTTTTTTAAATCGTCTTTCCGTTTCAACGTTGGAGGATCTGTAAAAGCCGGACTTTCCAACCGTTGGCGATTTCAGGAAAAACAACTTTTAAGGACCGGACATGGAATGTTTCCCCCAATCGTTTTGCCATGCAAACGGGCCGGGCTGAAATCTTGGGATATTATTTATTGCACGGACAAGATTTTTTGACTAAAAAGACGATCAACGCAATCAAGCCGTTCATGTGAAGCGATGCAAGATATCCTCAATAAACTCAGTGACAGCGAAGATAATGAAATTATTCGTCAGGTCGTTGAAGGAAACGTAGATGCGTTCGAATTCTTGCTGACAAAATATAAGAATCATGTCGTGAATCTTGTAGCCAAACATCTGCCGTATCATCATGTGGAAGAAACCGCTCAAGAGGTATTTATAAGAGCCTATCGATCGTTACCGACATTTAAAGCGATCAGCGGTTTCAAACCGTGGCTCTCTTCCATCGCGTTGAGAACCTGTTATGATTTCTGGAGAGCGCATTATCGTTCCAGGGAACTTCCCGTAAGCTCTCTGTCGGAAAAACACAGAGAATGGCTGGAAACCGTTATATCGGATTCATCGAACCGAAGCTATTATGATCAGGGGTCTAGAAAAGAGGCAAGGGAACTGATGGATTGGGCCCTCGAAAAGCTTTCAGCCGAAGATCGAATGGTTTTGGAGCTTGTCTACCTGGAAGGATTGACGGTTAAGGAGGTTGCGAAACTGCTCGGTTGGAGTGCGGCCAATGTCAAGGTTCGTTCGTTTCGCTCCCGAAAGAAGCTGCGCAAGCTTCTTTCGGGACTGTCCGATAAGGAGGTGATTGTATGAAACCATTGAAAGACGGTGAAACAACGCTAAGGAAGGTGCTGAGAGCGGCCTATCGGGAAAAGGACGCCGTCCATGTCGATGAGCTGTGGCAAGCGAAGGTAATGAGTCATATCCGAAACCTCGGCCCGATGAATTTTCAAATGGATTTTTCAGCGATCTTCAGACGGCTTGCATGGCGCCTGACTCCCGCAGTTTGCTTTTTGATACTTATCCTTTTTGTGGTCCTCATAAACTTCGATTTCACTCCCGAGTACGAATTAACAAAGGTTTATATGACGGATACGGTTACGTTCGTAACGGAACAGTTGTGGGGGGTATAAGGAGAAGGAAAATGAACAAACTGAAAGTAAGTGTCGCGATCATCCTGGTTTTTATTCTCGGAGCACTGGCCGGTTCTCTTGGAACCCAGGCTTTTATGAAGTATCGAATCTCAAAATTTATGAAGCGAGGCCATGAAGCGCGGGCGGAATCTATTGTCGAAAGGCTTTCGCAAATGATCGGACTGACGGATCTTCAAAAACTCGAAATCGAAAAAATCATTATTGAATCTCAGAAAAAACTCACTGAAATCGAAGAAGAATTCCGACCCCGGATACAAGCCGTTATGGATGATGATTTCAAGCGGATGAAAGAATTTCTAAACGATGACCAGAAACGGAAACTCGAGGAGTTTCATGACCATTTAAAACAACGGAAAGCGCCCGGTTTTTTTCCTCCACCCCCGCCTCCCGATAAACCGTTTCCATAACCGCCACACCCTCCCGGTTAGACGGTTATGTGAAGAGAAGCTGATGAAAACGGTTCATCAGCTTCTCTTTCCTTCCTCCTTCGTCTCTCGACGAAAAGCGATTTCAAAAGATTTTCTTCATAACCTCACGATTCAGACTTCAGGCCTTTTGCAGCCGGTCGCTCCCGCATCCGGTTTGTAAAAGGTTTTCCCCGACCGAATGGACTCTCCTTTCACCGGAAATAAAAAGCGCGGACACCGCGGGGCAATGAAGCGGAAGGAAAACATTCGAGGGGTGGAATGAATTCATGCCGAACAATCAGCGGCATGAGCGGATGGATCGTAACGCATGGCCATGAGATTTATTCTGCCGGTATTGCGGCAAAATGATAACCGACTGTTATAACTAAGCAAGATGACGATCCGGAGAAAGACCGTGCATGGAGTCCGCATAACAATTCATGCCCATAATCTTTATGTTGAAGGTAATTTTTTCCCGTCCGGGGGAAAATTTTGCCTGTGATGATTTATCATTTTGACGCCGGCGGACATAATTTTGACACTGCCTGGAAAACGGCCGCGGAATTTACACACCGCGATAAAATTTTTAAATTTTTTTATGGGGATCCATAAGTGACGATCCGGAGAGGAAACGTGATCGAGAACCGGGAGGCGGACGTCACTAAAAGGGGACGATTTCCATGGTGCTTCGTGATCCTCAAAAAAATCGAATATCCGGTCATGATAAAAATATGCCCGGTCGTCTGAAAACATGAATTGTTCGGATGATCTTTCTTTTCATTCTCGGCAATTTTCGGAGTGACCGCTGTCGGATTGCTCCCATTTTTTGAAAGTTGCCATAGGTTACGATATCGAAAAACTCTTGAAGAAAAGTACTTGCTCTGACTGTAACTTATTTCGAATAAACCCGGCGCGGCCATGCATACATGACGCCCGATTGTGGTATGTTCGTTGCTCTTGGTGTAATCGCGTGTATTTTACAGGATTGGGATGAGAACGTCCAACAAGGTAATATCGTTCTGATTCCGGGAGAGTAAAAGGCAAAGCCAAACACACGTGACTGGCGGGTCGAGGTGTTTGGCTTTGGGTAACGAGCGGCCGATAAGCACACTCTTTTTATTTTCTATATTCAATCATGTGCTTTGTCAAGCGCCCTCCCTTATTTCCCCCGTTATATCCCAAACGACCTACATAACGGATCTCCGTGTATTGCCGCAGTGAAGGCATCCCGGCGATGATTTTCCCGGTGCGGAAAACCGGGCGGAATTTCACCGGCGATGGAGCCAAACCGCAAACACGGCGTCCGGGTAAACCGACAATAAAGGAGGATAAAAAATGACAGTATCTGCAATCGACTCGGCATTGCTGGGTACCACACAGGCAACGACTTCAACATCTTCGACAACCAACGCGATGGATGCGGAGGACTTTTTGACTTTGTTCTTGGTTCAACTGGAGAACCAGGACCCTACCGATCCCGTGGACACAACTGAGCTGACCTCTCAGCTATGCAACATCAGCCAGTTGTCACAATCCGTCATAGCAAACGACTACCTGGAGGATCTCACGCTCTACCATTCGTCCGTCAACAATTCTCTGGCATTGTCTTGTATCGGGAAAACCGTGACGACGGATGGAGACAGCATTTCACTTGCAGGCGGGGCCGCTGATGAAATTCGCTTCGAGCTGTCCGACGATGCCGATCAGGCGTACGTTACCGTCTACAATGCAGACGGTGAGGAGGTTGCCACCATTGATTGCGGCGCGTTATCGCCCGGAACGAATTCCGTGACGTGGAATGGTCTCGGCAGCGATGGGGACACCCAGCCCGACGGCACCTACGGTTTTGAGGTGAACGCATATGATTCGGATGGAAACAGCGTGGAAGCCTCGACCATGGGGACGGCAAACATTACCGGCGTAACATACCGTGACGGCGTTGCCTATCTAATTACCGAGAGCGGAGAGGAAATCCCCATCGGAGACGTAACCGGCGTGAGTATGACATAGGACCGGCGTTTTACAAAAGGAATCATCCTGTAAAAAAAGGAGAAAATAAATGATTGAAGGTTTGTATACAAGTGTGACCGGGATGAGCGCATTTTCCAATCAACTCTCCGTCATCAGTGATAATGTTTCAAATTCGGAAACCACCTCCTATAAATCCAACAGCGTATCGTTTGCCGATATGCTGAACCAGTCCCTGACCGGCACTTCCGGAAACAGTGTCGGAGCCGGTGTGGAGGTCCAGGCAATCACAGCGTGCTGGAATCAGGGGAGCCTGTCAAGCACCGGGACATCAACGGATCTGGCCATCAACGGTTCCGGTTTTTTCATCCTCCAGAACGATGAAGGTGTAACGTATTACACCCGTAACGGTGGTTTCGAATTTGACAACGCCGGAACCCTGGTCAACTCCAGCGGTTTGGCCGTTCAGGGGTATGCCATTGACGAAAGCGGAAATTTCGGCACCCTCAGCGACATTGTCATATCCTATGAACCGATACCTCCCAGTGCCACCTCGGAGATGTATACCAGCGTGAATCTCAGTTCCGGTCTTGAATCGGGGAATACATATTCAACGACCACATCGGTATATGATTCGCTGGGAAATGAAATTTCTTTAACAATCACCTATACCAAGTCGGCAACCGAGAACGAATGGGATTGGGAGGCAAGTATCCCGAGCACGTACGGCGCGTTGACCGGCGATACCAGCGGCACCATTACATTTGAAAGCGACGGGAGTCTGAGCAGTGGAACGGACCCGGTCTTTACCATGAGTCTCACCAACGGTGCGGATGATACCCAGACCATTACCTGGGATTTATACGACGAGAGTGGAACAACGAACGGATACCTGACCCAATATGCCGGCGATTCCAGCATCAACGAACAGGGACAGGACGGCTATGCATCGGGGAATATATACGACGTTTCCATTACCGAAGATGGAGTGATCGTTGGCGCTTATACCAATGGTGAAACCCAGGATTTGTTTCAGATCGCCCTGGCGGACTTTATCAATTACAACGGATTGAAAAAAACCGGAAGCGGTCTGTATCAGGCAACCGCTGATTCCGGTCAGGCCATTGTCGGGATTCCGGGGAGCGGTCAATTCGGAAGTGTTACTGCGGAAAGCCTGGAAATGTCCAACGTTGACATGGCGACCCAGCTGGCCAATCTGATCACCGCTCAACGGGCATACCAGGCCTGCGCAAGGGTATTCAACGTCACCTCCGAGGTTCTGGAAACAACGGTCAACCTTAAGTAGCGTTCACCGGGGAATTTCAGGTTGATCCATAGGTGCGCTCATCAAATGTAAACGATAATCCGGCAGGAGAAGCCGATCCCGCCACGGAGACGCGCCCGATAATTCGGATTGGCTGTTGTTGAAAAACGCAGGGAGGAGGAGTGAATCATGTCATCAATTTCGGAAATAATGAATACGGCGCTGAGTGCGCTGACAACTCAACAGGCGGCCATTAATATCACAAACTCCAATATCGCCAATGTGAATACGGATGGTTATTCGCGGCGGCAAGTCGCCATCGAATGCACGGAATATGCCGGCGTACAGGCGAGCGACGCGAAAAGAGTCTGTGACACCTTCCTTTTAAAACAGATTGTGTCGGAAACGCAGGACCTGGGAAAGTGGGAGGCGGAAGCGAAATACCTTGAAAGCGTGGAGGGCGTTTTCGATGAGTCGGAAGGTTCCGGCCTGAGCGAGGCGATGAGCGAGTTCTGGAACGCATGGCAGGATCTGGTGAACGATCCCTCGGGCTCCACCGAGCGATCGACTCTTGCCAGTGTCGCCGACACACTTGCCCAGACCTTTAATAGTATCCGTTCCGACCTGAGTGACATTCAGGAGGGAATCGACGACGATATTGTCACGACGGTGAGTACAATCAACCGCATTGTAGAGCAGATTGCGGACTTGAATCAGAAGATCGCCCGGGCAAATGCTGACGGACAGGATACAAACACTTTCCAGGACAGTCTCGATTCCCTGGTTACGGAGCTGTCTTCGCTGATCGATATAAGCAGTTACGAGAATAAAAACGGACAGATATGCATTCAAACCGCCAACGGTAAACCGCTGGTCGAGGGAACCACCACCTGGTCCCTTTCCACCGAAATCAATTCAACCACGGGCCTGCAGGATGTGATCTGGGTGGACAGTGACGGGAACTCGTATGTGATTACCGATGATATATCCGGCGGAAAACTGGGAGGTTGTCTGGAAATCCGGGATGAACGGATACCGGCCTGGCAGGATCAACTGGATGAACTGGCCGCTGCACTGATGAATGAAGTCAATGCCCTGCAGACCGGCGGGTATGACATCAACGGCGGTTCGGGTGTTGCATTTTTCACCGGCACCGGTGCTTCGGACATGGCGGTGAATACGGACATTCTCGATGATCCCGGAACCATTGCCGCGTCTTCCAGCGCCGATGGCGCACCGGGTGACGGGTCAAACGCTTCGGCTATTGCGGAACTTCAGAACCGTCTTCTATTCGACAGCGGAACGTCTAACTTCAGCGATTTCTATGCCACACTGGTCAGCGAAGTCGGCACGGCGATCCAATCCGCCCAGGCCGGCTATGAATCCCGGAGAGATATGGTGGAATTCTGCACCAACCAGCGGGAATCCGTTTCCGGAGTGTCCCTTGATGAAGAGACGGCCAAGCTGATCGTGTACCAGAACGCATATGAAGCCGCGGCGAAGGTCATAAGCGTCCTGGATGAGCTGATGGAAACGATTCTCGACATGTGAAAGACGGTCGCTGAAGAAACATGATTTTACGGGAAACGACAGATAACGAAAGGAAGGAACCCGATGCGAGTCACTCAGAATATGATGATTAATAACATGATCTACTGGACGTCCAAACAGACGGAAAAGCTGTCCAAGGTTCAGACGGAGGTAGCGTCCGGCAAGCAGATTAATCAGCCGTCCGATGATCCGGCCGGCATGGGCCGGGTGTTGACGGATCGTTCGACGATCTCCGCTTACGGACAGCACGAATCGAACATCTCGCAGGCACTTACCTGGATAGAGGTAAGTGAAACGACCCTGGATGCCGTCGATACCTTACTGCAGGATGCACAGAACATCGTTGTAAACCTGGCTTCAAGCGATCTTGATAGCCGGGAAAACGCCTTTATGCAACTGGAAAGTATTTACGAACAGGTGATCGGTTATGCGAACACGCAATTCGGTTCGACTTTTCTGTATAGCGGCAACCAGTCCGGTTCTATCCCTTTTTCAGACGAGGTTTCCATATCCGGTGGAACCGTTTCCGATATCGTTTTCGCACTGGCCGGGGATGCATCCGATGTATCGATCGAAATCACCGATTCAGAGGGTGAGGTCATACGGACGATAGCGGTTTCGGGAGGCGGTGCCGAGGGAACCAATACGATCGCATGGGACGGCTGTGATGATGACGGCAATCCCTTGAGCGATGGAGATTATGACTTTTCCGTCACCGCCTCGGATTCAGCCGGTGAGACGGTCGCCGCCTATACAGCGTACCGGGGAGACAGCGGTGATAAGGAGGTTATTATCGGGGAAGGCCGCACCATCACCCTGAATAACGATGGCGGGTCGCTTTTTTCCAATATATTGAATGTGTTAAGCCAAGCCATAACCGCTCTGGAAGCTTCGGACTACGATACCGATGTTATGTCTCAGCTCGGAACCGTCCTGGGTGAAGAAAGCGATCGGATCGCCACGGAACGGGTGGCTCTGGCCAATATCACCTCGCACCTGGAAACGAACGCGGACCGGCTGGAAAAGCTGGCGATGGTGGTTGAGGAGAGGATATCCGAAACGGAGGCGGGGAGCACCGAAGAGGCGGTCATCAAGCTTCAGGCACAGGAAACGGCTTACGAGGTTACGCTGGAGGCTACAGCATCCGTTCTTAAAATGTCCAAGCTGTCTGATTACATTTGAGAGAGGGCGCCGGGTGAATTGCGGAAAATTCCGGCGGACGTTCATCGGCCGGATGCCTTGATTTTATGAACAGGAGATTATGAATCGTGTATAAACAAAGCGTGGAAGCCTATCAAAGCGTGGAAAGAACAACCGATTCCCCACGGGATACGGAAGCCCGGGTGCTCACCAAGGGCGCCATGAAACTCAAATGGTGCCGGGATAACTGGGATTCCGGGGAACGGAAAAAACGGCTTGCCGAAGCCCTCAAATACAACCAGCATATATGGAGTATATTTCAGGCCGATCTGATATCCGGGAGAAGTCCTCTTCCCGAAAAAACACGGCAAAACGTGCTCCGGTTAAGTCGATTCGTGGATCATCAGATATTGAAGGCAATGGCATATCCTTCACCGGATAAATTGACTTCTATTATGAATGTGAATCTCGGTCTTGCAGCGGGCTTGAAAAATAAATTGCCTCCCTCCCAGGCTTCCGATGCGCCGGAGAAACCCCCTGAAGACGGTATCGAAACAAAGGGGTAGAGAGGACAGGCGGGAAAGTCGGTGCCCCTCTCGGAACATGTGTTTTTCGGTTAAAGGGCAGGGAACGCGAATCCTGAAGGCGGACCTGTTCAGTTGATTGCACCCCGGGCTTCCTATAGGTTTGGCACCGGTGATTCGGCACCGCCGTTTTGCGGCGGGCATTGACGGATTTCCTGAACCTCTTTTACCCGTGCAAGGAGCGAATCTTCGTATTCAATCAATGTGCGTGAACATTTCAAAGCCTTGTAATAACGACCGGCGAGTATCTGCCTGCTGATTTTCTCGATGATGGGGAGAGAACTCGGTGCCGCTTTGATGAAATCGCGGACCAGATCCCAGTAACTTTGATGATGGGCGGCGAGGTTCTCCGGGTCGAGATACATGATCTGAACGACGAAATAGATTCTCCGGGCCGGGGAATCCGCGTCTTTTTTTCCCAAAATATCTTTTTCCCGCAAGATCGGGACGTTGTTTTCAATAATGAGGTTTGCGGTGGACCCGCCGTTGGTGATCGCCGCGCCTGCGATGATCATTCTTTCGTGGGGCTTCAATGTAATTTTCAGGGCCATCTGATTGATATTCCTTTTAGACGGAAAACCCGCTTCTTTGGTGCAAGTACCGGGGAGGAGTGCCCTCCTTCCCGGTACTTGTTAGATATCGGTATTTCTTGTCAATCTGTCAGGTTCCGCGGAACCGTCTAAAAAAGGTTCAATACCGCCTGTTGGGCTGAGGATGCAATGCTCAGCGAGTTGATGGCAAGCTCCTGCTGGGTCTGAAGGGTGAGCAGGTTGGCGCTCTCCTCGTTCGTGTCGGCGTTGACAAGGTTTGCCGCGCCTTCCTCGAGGGTGTTGATCATTTTCGCCGTGAAATCCTCACGCGCCGTGATAATGCTCAACTGGTTGGACAGCGTTTTCGACTCGGTTCTCAGGGTCGACGTTGCCGCTTCAAGCTCATCAAGAGATGTATTGATGTTTGTTTTGTTCAAAGCACCCGTGTCGTCCCACCACGATGCAGCATCTCCGGCGGCAGCCACTGCAGTCAAGCCGAGGCCCGTGCTGGAAGCATCGAAACCGGTGATGGAAATACTTGAATCACCTTCTTCATCGAAAAAGACTTCGAGGCTTTCCGTGGCGCCGCCGAGAAGATTCACCCCGGCGTAGGTGGCGTCGCCGGCGAGGTTGTCGATCTGCGTAAGCAGCTCATTGAACTGAGCGATGTACTCGCTGACTTCCTCTTCCGTTTCACCGGAGAGCGCCGACTGGGCCAGCGACTTTGCGGAAGCAATCAGATCGCTGATCGCCTCGATGGCGTTGTCGGCCGCTTCGATGGTCTGAATGGCCTCGCCCATCGAATCCTTGCGCACCTGCAGGTCCGATGCCTGCTGGGTGTGATCCTGAGCGGCAAAAAAATTGATCGGATCGTCCAGCGCGCTGTTGATTTTTTTGCCGGTGGCCAACCGGTATTCGGTCTGTTCCATCAATTTCTGGGTTGACTGAAGAGAATACAGGTTTTGGGATATTCCCGAGCTTAACGTAATGTCTGAACTCATGTCATTTCTCCTTTTCTAGGTTTTGGCTCCGGCATTCTGCCGGAATGTTTGGTGAAGGGGCGCCGGTATCATCGGCGCGTTGCGGTAATTCATTGTCCGGACAATGACTTTGTCTTTATTATCGGGAAAATGGCCCTCGAACTTTAGCATTTTTTTAAAAAAGGGGGGCAAGCGAGAAATGCAAAAAAGAAAGGCGGTTCCATGAAAACCGCTTCATCTGATAATTATTTCAGCGGGGTGGGAAGTTTCGCCGCCGGACTTTGAATAGAGCAGAATGTGTTTGTCCGGTAATAGGGGAATAATTCATGAGGCGTTCAAATCAAAAAAACTCCTTGACTGCTGAATGACTTACTCATG
>JAHDSC010000190.1 GCA_018432925.1 Desulfobacterales bacterium
GTATCACAACTTCTTCTGCCCTTCGGTCAAACTCGCTGTCCAAACAGCGAATCGGTTCAAAAACCCTCAAACGTCATGATGCCCCCAAAACCCCTTGCCAGAGAATCCTTGAATCACCACACGTCCCAGAGGCTTCTAAAAAAATCTCCATTTGCAGTTCCGCTCGCTCAACCCTTTCCTGCTCAAAACCGCTATGGAAAAAACTTAAAAAAATATTCAAATCCTGCTATCCTCGTTACCCCACGGTCAACGAAACTCTTCCTCACTCCGGTAACATTTAATTATGAGGCAACGGGTGCCCAAGAAGTCTTCTACATATCATCCGGCTTGAGAACCAGAAAGTAGAGGTCACCCATCTGTTGCATCATTCCTGCTGATATTTCCGCTTCTGTACCGCTTCCCCAGAACAGGTCGGCTCGACCCGCACCCTGAATCGCCCCGCCCGTGTCTTGATTCAGGACAAATCGACTCAAGTTCGTCCATCCACAAACCCTGTCTTTTCCACCAATTACAGGCTTTTTTGTTTCAATAAAAGCCAGGGATGCCGGAGGAAATATGCGCCGATCCAAGGCGATGGAGCGACCGGGGGTCAGGGGAACCCCAAGAGAGCCGAAGGGACCTTCCGATTCTTTTTTAAAAAATACGTAACGGGGATTGTGATTTAATATGCGATCGGCTTCCTGCGGGTTCTCTCGCAGATATGCAGCAATCGTTTGCATTGAGATCCGAGATCTGTCTATTTTCCCTTTTTCCATCAAGAGGTTGCCGATACTTCGATAGGGCCGGCCATTGGTGATATCATAATGGACATTAACTGTTTCCCCGTTATCAAGAACAATTTTTCCGGATCCTTGAATGTGCAGGAAAAAAAGATCAATCGGATCCTTCACCCAGGCAATGGGTCTGGCTCGATCTCTAAAAGATGCGGTTTGTTTGATCTCGCTGCGATCGTAATACGGCACGATTGTTCGTCCCGTGTATCGCCCGATTAATGTTTCTCCTTTGAACCTTGGAGAAAATTGCGAAAGATCAATGGTTATCAGATCATCCGGACGGCTATAGAGGGGAAAGCGATACTCAACTGTTTCAGTAAGGCTGCCTTTTAAAATCGGTTCGTAATACCCGGTGAACAAGACCTGCGGTGTTTTACTTCCATCATCAACTCTGTAAACCAGGTAATTCGACTGGATGAAGCTTTTCAAACAATTTCCTGAGGGTTTTGATTGAACAAATTTCGAGAAAAACTCCAAGGACTTAATCATATGCGCTGCATTGAACCGATCTTTTCCAAACACGAAATCTTTATTTAAAGGAATCCGTTTTAGATAGGAAATGCTTTGCAGAATCCCATGTTCTAAGTCATCATATAGACAATCATCCTCGAATTCCGGATATTCTGACGGGGCTGCCTGGATAACCACGGATTCTACGGTCAATGAAGGCGGATCGATTGCCACCTCACATGCCGGGATAAAGAAGAAAAGTACAGCGCAAATGAAAACGGTGGGTCTGTATCTATTCATTTTCCAGATATGAACGTAGGCGGCGCTTACGATCCGTGCCGATATCGTCAAGAAATCATGTACCTTCCGTTTTATTGTCGACTTCAAGTCTGCGTGTTTTTTTATCGGCCGGATTGATAAATAGCAAATCTTTTCCATCCTTCAGATAAAGTCCGAGCTCTTTGAACTTCCGGGCCGAGGCAAAAACCCGGTGTTCAAAGGAACCGATGACCTGATTGTAAGTGGTGGCACATCGTTCGATATCTCGCCCCAGTCGGTTAACATGTGCCGTCATGGAATAGAGACGTTCATAAAGTTCTCTGCCCAATTCACTGATTGTCTTCGCATTCTCAGCCACGGCTTCCTGCCGCCATCCGAAAGCAATGGTCTTTAGAAGGGAAATCAAAGTTGTTGGAGTGGCAAGAATAACATTCTTATTAATTCCTTCTTCGATCAGATGGGGGTTTTTTGAAAGTGCTGCGCTGAAAAAGCTTTCCCCAGGGATAAAAAGCACTACGAATTCAGGTGCTTGTTCAAACTGCGCCCAGTAGGCTTTCCGTGACAGTGCATGAATGTGGGACTGGACATGCTTTGCATGCGCTAAAAGCATCGCATCGCATTCTTCATCCGTTTCGGCTTCAAGGGCTTCAAGGTATGCGGCCAGCGGTACTTTTGCGTCTACAATGATTTGGCGGCCACCGGGAAGATAGACCAGCATGTCCGGCCGTAAGAGCCCGTCTTCGGAAAGGGTGGAAGGTTGTTCAAAGAAATCGCACTGATTAAACATCCCTGAAAGTTCGGCGGCACGTTTAAGCGTAATTTCTCCCCATCGTCCACGAACTTGCGGAATACGTAAAGCCCTCACGAGCTTCCCTGTTTCTTTTTGAAGGATATCTTGCGTTCGTACCATAGAAAGCAATTGCTGGGAAAGGCCCCCGTATGCATTTTCTCTTGCCCGCTCCATCGCCTGAATATGCTCGTTATACTTGTGAAGGGCGTCACGAATCGGATGCACGATATTCTTGATTTCTTTACCTTGGGAATCCATGTCTTTTTTAACGGATTCAATATACTTTGAAAGTGTCGTTTCGGCTAGATCCAGAAAAGATCGGTTGTTTTCTCTCAAGGCGCTGGCAGATATTGCTTTATAGGTGTCGGTCATATTTTTCCGGATATCTTCCAGAAACACGACTTTCTGTTCGGCGGCGATACGCTCTTTTACAATAATTGTCTCGAGTTTTGCCTGGCGTTTTTTCAGGTTGAGGACTGTCTCATGCAATGCTCTCCGTTCTTCTTTATGAAACTTCAGCGAAGCTTTGAGTTCCTCCATGTGATCCAGTCTGCTTAATGCGGCAGCCCGTTCCTCGGTGATTTGGAGAAGCTCAGCTCTTGCAGATTTGAGTCCCCCGGTTGACTGGTCAAGCATTGAGCGCACCTCGTTAAGTTCTTCACTTTTGCTTCGGACCGTTTCAGAGAGGCATGCAATTTGTGTTCTGTATTCGAAAAGCGAAGAGGAAAATTGAGATGAGTAATTTAATTTCGCAACCAGCCAGCCGATAAAGAAACCAGTAACAGCAACCGTTGTTAAAAGTGCGATCCACCCAATGAGACTCATTTTATTTCAGCTTTTGTTCTTACAAACGTACCGCTTTTTCCGCCCGATTTTTCGAGAAGATAGATATTGGAAATGCTCATTGCCCGGTCGTATGACTTGCACATGTCATAGATGGTCAGCGCGGCGATCGATACGGCTGTCAGCGCTTCTATTTCAACTCCGGTCCGGCCGACAAGACGCACGGAAGCTTCGATACGGATCGAATTTGCATGCTTTTCCGGAAAAAAATCAATCTTTATGTGAGTGAGGTTAAGAGGATGGCACATGGGGATCAGGTCGGAGGTTTTTTTTGCCGCCATGATACCGGCAATTCGAGCGGTTTCGATGACATTTCCCTTTTTTATATTTTGATTGTATATGCTTTCAAGGGTCTCCGGATTCATAGTGACAACCCCCTGTGCCACGGCAACTCGAGTAGTCGGCTCCTTCTCGGAGACATCCACCATCCTTACGCACCCCTCATTGTCAATATGGGTAAACCTCGACATAAAAACTCCTTTCGAGCCTTTCCACGATGTGCCAATCGTCGGATAAATGATCATGGATTCCAGCCGTGATCAATTCATAAAATCAGTCGGCATTTGATAAAACTTATACAAAAAATTCGGTTTTGCTCGTAACGGCGGTTTTGATGGAATTAAGCGTATCATTCAGTACCGGAATCACATGATCCCGAATATCCCCGGCAACGACCAGAAACATGACATCATCGCCCACCGCCAGATTCTTATTTTCAGCAATTTCGACCAATATCTCAATGATTCCCGGTCTTTTTTTATTCATCTCTATCAATTTTTGAAGTTTATCATGATCCACAATGATTTTCAGCCCGGATATTTTTCGGCCATCGCGCGAGGTGCTGCGAACAACACCATTGTGGCCTAAAATCATGCCAACTTTAAAATAGTCCGGATGGTTTTTGATGCGGTGGATTAGACGATTCATATTCATAAACGCTCCTTAAGTCTCGGAAATCAATAAGTTATCAGAATCGTTTTAAGTCTGTGATTGATCCATGGATCCAACCGGGATGCTCAATTTGTGGGTTTGAGCCCCGGATCGTCCTGATCCGGAAATGAAAGCGAAGCTTCCGCCATGGCCAGATCTTGAGGGGTGTTCACATTAAAAAAAGATACAAGAGATGGATCCTTAACTCGCAAAAGCTCTTCGGGTATTCTTTTTATACGCTGGCTCTGAAAAAAACCTTCGATTTTAAAATTTTTCTGAGAAATCTGTCGTTCGATAGATCGGATGCATTTTTTAGCATAGACCGCACAAAGCGGCTGGAATCCTGATGAGGTTTCGGGAATGACAATATCGAAACCGGTTTCAATGCTGCCAACGATCATTTCAACAACTTCTGTTTTCAGGAAAGGAGCATCGCAGGCCGCAAAAAACGCAAAAGGAGTTTCGACAAAAAAAAGCCCTGCATGGATTCCTGTCAGAGAGCTTCTGTAAGGGAAAATATCGGTTACGATTGTTAAGTCCCACTCAAGATATTTCAATGGATCATTGGTGACCAGGATGATCTCTTCGAAAACCTCTTGAAATACTTCATAAAGGCGGTCCAGAATCCTCTTTCCCCAAACCGGTATGAAAGCCTTGTTTCTGCCGGAATAACGCGAGTTGAGTCCTCCGGCCAAGATAACTCCGGTGCAGGGAGGTTTATTATTAAAAATTTCTTTCAAATTCACACAACCAATGAAGTTAATATCTGTAAAACCGACTTCTGATCATATGCAGAAACCGGCAGGTTCCCATCAGTAATGTCTGCATATGATCAGAAGCCCACGATATCCGATTGAATGGTCAATGAACAAAGCTATATTAAAATCTACCGAAAAAGCAAGGCAATTTCAGTTCCTTCCATAAATGAAGGATATCAAAAACTTGATATAAATCTTGATCTCATGAGGGCGCATGATATAGAGATAAAATATCATTAAAGGACCCATTGACAATTGTGCGATAGATATGGTCCGGTGCATGGCCGAACCGGAGACTTGACTGTTTCCCTATTCATCAACATCCGTCATTAAAAATTATAATTATACTCAATTATAATAAAATCTTCAATTTCCCTTTACAAAACTCGGGATTAATTCGATTCTGTCCAAAGGAGGATGTCGGAACAAAATGAATCAATATGGTACGGTTTTGGATGCATCGGATATCGATCGTATACTCACCCGGATCACGCATGAGATTCTTGAAGTGCACAAAGGTACTGAGAATCTTTGTCTGATCGGTATTCAAACCCGTGGCGTCTATCTGGCCAAGCGGATCCAGTCTAAAATCAAGAAAATCGAAGGCGTTGAGATACCGACGGGCGATATGGATATCACACTGTATCGCGATGACTGGACCCGAATCAGCCATCAACCGATTGTCCAGACCACGGATATTCCTTTTTCCATTGATGGCAAACAGATTGTTTTAGTAGATGATGTACTGTTTACGGGGCGCACGATAAGAGCTGCGATGGACGCAGTCATCGATTTCGGCAGGCCGGATCGTATCGAACTTGTCGTTCTGATTGATCGGGATCACAGAGAACTACCGATCCAGGCCGACTATTCGGGTAAATTTATTGAAACGAGACGTTCA
>JAHDSC010000080.1 GCA_018432925.1 Desulfobacterales bacterium
GGGTGTTGAAAAACAAGAATCAGGCCGTCAGGCAAGGCGCGCGGCGAAGCGACAAGCGCAGCATATTCAAGCATATGTGAGCATTGGAGAGAGCCGTGCAACGCTGAATGGCGGCCTCAGGCGCAGTTTTTCAACACCCTGTTAGGTATACTGATTAAGGTTGGTTTCAGGCATGTCTGATCACAGAAAAAATGAAAGCGGATCGTTCGCCTCGAAAAGGTGCCCGGAATGTTTTACCCAGCTTCCGCTTGATACCGAAATATGCACTTCATGCGGAATGAAAATCGGGAAGGTCGACAAGTACGGTCTGGCCAAAAAACCCGTCGACTGGTTGAGTTATGTTCTTTGCCTTCTCTCATGGGTAGGATTGGCGGTTTTTGTGTGGTGGGCTTTTTTTTAGGCGGAAGCATGCCGTCATATTTCGTCGAATTTCTACGGAATGCATTCCTTTTCGTATCGACGGAGATTTGATTCCAAAGTTTTCCGGAAAGATCTTTCCGGGAGATCGATTGGAGGTTCAACCGCAACACCGGCGAATTTCCCGTATCTCGTGGGGGTTTGCTCGAAAAGAGGCTCAAAATATATGTCAACATTCACAGGCCAGGATAAAGATGCGTTGCTCAGATTGGCACGGTCTGCTATATCATCCAACCTGCTCGAAGGTGTGACCATTCAAAGACCCCTCCGCATTTCTCAGGCGATGAAAGAAAAACGAGGCTGTTTCGTAACACTTCATAAGCAGGGAGTTTTGCGGGGATGCATCGGTACCATTGAACCTGTGAAACCATTGGTGATGCTTGTAGAAGAAAACGCGGTAAACGCAGCTTTTAGAGATCCTCGTTTTCCTCCGGTGGATAAAGACGAACTGCCTGCCATCGATATTGAAATAAGCGTGCTTACCCTGCCCAGGGTTCTCCGGTGCGAGGATTGTGAGGATTTAAAAAGGCAGTTGAAACCCGGTATGCATGGAGTCATTATATCCAGGGGAAACTGCCGGGCAACGTTTCTTCCTCAAGTATGGGAGCAGTTGCCGGATAAGGAATCTTTTCTGGAGTGTCTTTGCCGGAAAGGCTGCATGGACAAAAATGCTTGGAAGGATACCGGCACGGTTGTGGAGGTATACGAGGCCGAATACTTTTCTGAAAAAAAGAACGCGGATAACGAAGGTTGCGTTTCCGTTTTCAATCCCATAGATTCAGAATAAGTTTATGTCGATGGCGTCCTTTTTAAGCATGTCCTCGGATATCCTGTCTAGAAAACGCGAAGGACGATTTAAAAGAATGCCGGTACCTCGATCATAAGCCTGCATCGGGTAAATAAAGAAAAGATTTTCCCTTGCTCTTGTCGCTGCTACATACAGAAGCCTGCGTTCTTCCTCAAGATCTTCCACGCGATGCAACGCCTGCATGGAGGGAAATCGCCCGTCAAGCGTCCATATAATAAATACGGAATGCCATTCCAGGCCTTTTGCCGAATGGACGGTTGAAAGAACGAGCCTGGAACCATTCGAAACATCCTCGGAAAAAGTATCATCCATGCTAATGCTCGGCGGCTCAAGCGCCATATCGGTAAGAAACGTTTCGATATTATTGTATCGTTCCATTATGGTTATCAGCTGCTCCAGGTCCCTTGTCCGCTTCGGATGATCATCATATTTTTCCTTCAGGATCGGAGAATAATACCTGACAACGGCTTCCCCCGCTTCGGCAACCGCTAATGGTTTCGAATCGATTTTTAAAAAAAGATCCCTCAGGCGATCGATTCCTTTCTTGTTGCTTGATCGGAATTTTTCCGAAAAAATCCCTTGGTGCCTCGCTTTTTCTTTCAGAATGGTTTCATAAATATTTTGAGCGGTTTTCGGGCCGATGTTGTCTATCAGAAGCAGTACCCTGTACCAGCTGATCCGGTCATATGGATTGACAAGCACTTTGAGATGCGCCAGAACATCCTTGATATGGGCGGATTCCATGAATTTGAATCCGCCCATCTTGATGAATGGGATTTGGTCCCTGCCGAGCTCCATCTCAAGATCGAAGGAATGAAAGCCCGCTCTGAAAAGAACCGCCATTTGGCACAGAGGAACACCTTGCCGGTTCAGTTCTTTGATTTTTTCAACGACGAATCTGGATTGACTGTTTTCGCTTCCGGCTTGAATCAAGGCGGGTTTGGAACCCCCTTTTTTGCGAGTAAAAAGGGTTTTCGTGTATTTTTCTCCGGCCTGTTCGATCATGGCATTCGTGAGAGTCAATATGGGTTGGACGCTGCGATAATTTTCTTCCAGTCGGATAATCCGAGTTCCGGGAAATACTTCCGGAAAATTCATGATGTTTTTGAAATTCGCTCCCCTGAAAGAATAGATGCTTTGGGAATCGTCTCCTACGACCATGATGTTTTTGTTTTTTTCTGAAAGAAGTTTTACGAGATCCGCCTGGATCCGGTTGGTATCCTGATATTCATCGACCATTATGTATTGATATTGAGAAGAAATACGATCCCGTATGCCGACATCATTTTTTAAAAGATGACACAGATGAACCAGAAGATCATCGTAATCCATGAAATGATGATCTTCCTTATGTTTTTTGTACTTTTTATAAACTTCCGCAATTACTTCCAAATAGGATGCAAGATGAGGATAATCATAGAAAACGACATCTTCAATCGATGAGGATTTATTGACGGATTTGCTGAAGATATTCAGCAAAGTATGCTTCTGCGGAAACGATCGATATCTTGAAACGGATGCTGTTTCTTTCCTTAATATGCCGATCAGGGCCTCCGCATCCGGACGGTCGAGAATGGAAAAACCGGAATCAAACCCGATCCGTTCGGCATATTTTCTCAAAACCGCGTTTGCAAAAGAGTGAAAAGTACCACCGGATACTTTTTCACATCGGTTGTCGAGAAGATGCGCGGCTCGTTGGAGCATTTCCTGGGCCGCCTTTCGGGTAAATGTAAGAAGAAGGATCGAATCGGGTAAAATGCCTTCATTCACCAAACGGGCGACCCGGCAGGTCAGGGTCTGCGTTTTTCCGCTTCCGGCCCCTGCAATAACAAGAAGGGGGCCTTCTTCGAAACAGACGGCTTTCAGTTGAGCTTCATTGAGTGATTCTTGAAAAGGAATCCCAAAATTTAATTTCATAATTTTTCCAGAACCCGTATACTTGTTTTTCAAGAATTTTTCACAAGCTCTTTTTATTGTCAACAGAACTTATGGTTTTTATTTTAATTTTGGATTTTGTTGACTTTTGAGAAAGCATGGATTACTTCTTATCCGTTTTGTGGTTTTGTGTAATAATTTTTTATAATTAAGGAGAGGTTGATGATATGAATAAGTTTCAGAATCAATTAAAATCGATATCCGTTTCTCTGATGAATCTTTCTGAGAAAGTAGAGATCATTTCTCGTCAGTTGGAAAAACTGAGGGTTCCGAAGACTGCCGAAGCCAAAAGGGTTAAGGCATTCAAACCCATGACCCCGGCGATTCCGAAAAGGAAGGCTGCCGTTGAATCCACCGTTCTTGATTCGGTGTTCGATGCCATAAGGAAGAGCAGAGCCGGAGCAACCACCGCAAAGTTGAAAGAAAAAACCGGCCTGGAAGCCAGGCAGGTCAGCAATGCGCTTTACAAGCTGACAAAGAAAGGAATGATTACTTCCATATCCCGCGGAGTTTATGCGAAGAAAGAATAATCGTCTTTTTCTTCCAAAAGGAACGGGGAATACGAATGAAAATTTTTTAAATCAAAGCCACAGCGGTTTTTATCAAAAAAACAGCGAATTCGCCGCCTTCCCGGAGACACCGTCCAAATTTTTCTTCGAACCCTTGCCTCGTCGGATCCAAACGGCGCCGGTATAAAAGAGATACGCCTATGTTACGAACCTTTCTCAGGTTTTTCACTACAATACTTTCCATATGGACCATTCTATTCACATCGCCGGTTTTTTTGCACTTGGGATACGGCAGGAGTGAAGAGAGCGGGAGGTATTTACACAAAGATATTTTCAAGTTTCCGACCATGGCTGAAACGGACGTCGCGGATGCAGGTTCCCCCCCGAAATGGCCGCATGAAAAAAGCGATCTTCTTCCGGACTCCGCCCTGATTTACGGAAAGCTTTCAAATGGTTTCCGATATGTTTTGATGGAAAATCGTAATCCAAGGGACCGGGTAAGCCTGCATCTATCCGTTCAGGCAGGGTCGTTCCATGAGTCTCATGAACAGCAGGGGCTGGCTCACTTTCTTGAACATATGCTTTTTTGCGGATCAACGAATTTTAAACCCGGAGAACTCGTAAAATATTTTCAAAGTCTTGGCATGCAGTTCGGAGCGGATGCCAACGCGCATACCGGGTTTTATGAAACGGTTTATGATGTGATTTTACCGGATGGAGGTGAGAAAAGCCTGGAAAAAGGCCTGCTTGTGATTAAAGACTATGCCGAGGGGGCCTTGCTCTTGAAATCGGAGATCGAGAGGGAGCGAAAGGTTATTCTGGCGGAAAAGCGTACCCGTGATTCCGCATCGTATCGTACATTTGTTTCGACTTTAAACTTTGAGCTTCCTGAAGCAAGAGTTTCAAAAAGACTGCCGATCGGAATCGAGGAGGTCATTAATAATGCGGATCAGGCACTTCTTAAAGGCTTTTATGACACCTGGTACCGGCCGGAAAACATGATTCTCGTAATGGCAGGAGACTTCGACGCCGCCCTCGCGATCCAACTGATTGAAAACGAGTTTCCGGACATGTCCGCTCGGGCGCCCGCAAAACCGGTGCCTGCCATGGGAACGATCAATCATCAGGGGATCCGGACTTTCTATCATTTTGAAAATGAAGCCGGGAATACAACCGTCAGTATTGAAGTGATAAAGGGTATCTCTTCCTTCCCGGATTCCGCTGCTTTTCAGAAAAGGGCACTCATCAGAAGCATGGCGGATCGAATTGTCCAGGATCGATTGGACGCGTTGATCAGAAAACCGGAAACCCCGTTTACTGCTGCGACCATAGGGTCCGGAATCTATCTGAAGGATATTGAATACGCGGAAATAAGCAGCGAGTGCAGTCCTGAAAACTGGGAAAAAACGCTTTCGGTTCTTGAAAAAATATTGAGGCAGGCGTTGACTTTCGGATTTACGAAGGAAGAGCTTGAAAGAGTTAAAAAGGATTTCCTGTCGGATTTGGATACGAAAGTAGAAAAAGCACCGACCCGAGCCAGCCGGGTCCTGGCGCGTAAAATCCTTCGAGGCATTCATGATGACCGGGTATTCCAGTCGCCTGAACAAAAAAGAAAGCTTTTCGCCCCGTTCATCCATTCAATCACGCAAGCGGAAGTAAATGAAGCATTCAAACAGTTGTGGCCGATGGATCATCGGCTGATTCTGGTAACCGGGAATGCAAGGTTGACGGATTCGCATCTTCCTCCAGAGGCGCTGATACGGAATGTTTTTAATAAAAGCGGCGGTGAAGCGGTATCCCCCCCGGTAGAGCAAAAGCCGGTCATGTTTCCGTACCTCCCGGAACCGGTAAACAGGGGTCGGGTAATCCGTCGAAATGAGGTCCGGGATTTGGGGATTGTCCAGGTTGAATTTGAAAACGGCGTGTTGCTGAACCTCAAAAAAACGGATTTTAAAGCAAATGAAGTGATCGCCAATCTTGTCTTCGGAAATGGCCGGTCTACCGAACCCGCAGACTCTCCGGGACTTTCCGCGCTCGCTGCGGAAGTGATCAATCAAAGCGGACTCGGCAAACTTGAAAAGGATGAAATTGAGCGCGCCATGGCAGGAAAAAATACCCGTGTCGCTTTTTCCATCAAAGAGGATGCCTTCATTTTCAGAGGGGAAACGGTATCAAAGGAAATTTCGCTTTTGTTTCAGCTTTTTTATGCCCATCTGACGGACCCGGCTTTTCGTGAAGACGCCTACCGATTGTCCATGGAACGCTTTGAGCAGGAATTTTTGACGCTGTCTCAATCCGTCGACGGCGTTATGAAGATTTCGGGAGAACGTTTTCTGGCCGGTGGTGACAGCCGTTTTGGATTCCCTCCTTATGACCGATTCAAAGAGTTGACTCTGGATGATGTAAGATCCTGGATCGGAGATTCATTGAGTCGGGGGGGGGTCGAGATATCCGTGGTCGGGGATTTCGATATTGAAGAAGCCGTGGAGACGGCATCGAAATATTTCGGCGGCTCCGAGAATCGATCGAGTGCGCGTTTGAATCAAAGATCGGACGTACCAAAATTTCCGGTTGCCCGGTCCATCAAGATGCCGGTTGACACCGATATTCCCAAGGCATTGGTTGTGGCGGCATATCCCACGGAAGATTTTTGGGATATCCGCAGAACCCGACGTTTTTCGGTGCTATCGGAAATTTTATCCGAAAGGCTTCGCGTGACGATCCGGGA
The DNA here is from genome assembly GCA_018432925.1 of Desulfobacterales bacterium. Classification (GTDB taxonomy): domain Bacteria; phylum Desulfobacterota; class Desulfobacteria; order Desulfobacterales; family JAHDSC01; genus JAHDSC01. Next base: position 6,398 of record JAHDSC010000080.1, read on the forward strand.
AAAATCAGGAGCGGCTTATTCGCCATATGCCTATAACGCCGCAAGCCGGGCTTATCCCGGATATGGAGTTTTACGAACGATGATTCACGTCGATCCGGAAACTGCCGACCGCGTTGTCAATCAGGTCAGAAGCATTGCAGACGATTTGAAAAAATCCGGTATCTTGGCGGATGAACTGAAAAGATCATTGGATCCGATTCTCACCGGTATTAAAGACAGGTATCGGACCAATGAATATTGGCTGGACAGTGTCCTGACAAATTCAGCGAAATCCCCTCAGCAATTGGATTGGAGCCGGACAATTCAGAATGATTACGCTTCCATTACCAGTGATGAGGTGTCCGCTCTTGCAAGGAAATATTTGGATAACCGGAGGGCGGCGACCCTCATTATTGAACCGGTGAAAAAATAAGGCTTCCGGTATGGTTTGATCATTACATCAGGTTTTTCCCCGCTACGGACTGATCACCCGATCCTGTTTGCTTCCCCGTCGGTTTAACCCGCTGTCGCGTTGGGACAAGCCGATGGATCATCCTGATGTATTTTTTTGCCCGTTTGATTGCCCGGGCACGGAGCTGGACGTTTATCTTTACTTGCGCGCCTCCGAATCCGGTGGTACTCGTTGTCGCAAAGAATCTTTATCTCGGTTGCTTGCCGAAAAATATTTTGTTATAGTTCACGCTAAACTTTGTCCGGAAAGGATCAAGGATGAGGGAAAAGGAAATATCCGCCGATTCTTCAAATAAATTGTGGAATTTTTTTGCGTCGGTAAGGCTGACGGTTATTATTTTACTGTCCCTTGCGACCACCTCCGTAATTGGTACGATTATTCCCCAGAATGAAAGCCCTGCGGCATACTTTCGTCAATACGGTGAATTTTTCTACCGTCTCTTTAATGCGCTTGACATCTTTGATATGTACCATTCCTGGTGGTTTCAGTTTCTGTTGCTGTTGCTGACCTTAAATATTGTGGTTTGCTCAATCAACCGTCTTTCATCGACCTGGAAAATTGTATTTACGAAAAATCCCCCGTTCAATCTTTCGAAATTCAAAAACCTCCCGGATAAAGAAGAATTTACCGACAATCGATCCCCCGAACAGTTGAAAAAGATATATGAGTCTTTTTTTTCCAAAAGTTTCGGCCATCGAAGAATCGAAGATACGGAAAAAGGTTTTCGCATTTTTGCCGAAAAAGGCCGATGGACACGCCTGGGGGTTTACTTTGTGCATCTTAGCATCATTTTAATGATCATCGGGGGTCTCCTGGGTTCGATTTTCGGTTTTGAAGGATTGGTTAATATCCCGGAAAACGAGGTCGTAAGCAGCATCATGCTGAGGAAAACCGGAGAAATACAGAAACTGGATTTCGGGATCCGGCTTGAAAGTTTCAACCTCAGCTTTTATGATTCCGGAGCCCCTAAAGAATATCGTTCCACTTTATCCATTATCGAAAATGGGGAGGCGGTCTTAAAACAAGACGTCATCGTAAATGATCCACTTCGGTACAAAGGCATTAACATATTTCAATCCAGCTATGGGACGCTGCCCCCCCCAAAAATCACTTTAACTTTTAAAAATAGAGAAACCGGAAAAGAATTCGAGAAAAACGCAGGACTCGGGGAGGAGTTTGATATTCCGGATGGCGGCGGCAGGTTTTTGCTCAAGGATTTTAAGGGTTCATTTAATTTCATGGGACATAACATGGGTATGACTTTTATCGGAACCCTCACACCGGTCAGCGGTGATGCGGTGGACGTGTTTCTGCCGGTGCAGTTTCCAAATTTTGATAGAATGAGAAAGGGAGCGCTTAGTGTTTCGGTGGCCGATTTCAAGCACCGCTATTATACCGGTTTGCAGGTGACAAAAGATCCCGGGGTCTTTATTGTTTACGTTGGATTTCTTGTAATGATTATCGGGTGTTTCATTACCTTTTTCATGTCGCACCAGCGTATATGTGTGGAAGTGACTCGAAGCCAAGATAGAAGCAAGGTCATGGTTGCCGGGACGGCAAACAAGAACAAGATGGGAATGCATATGAAAACAAGGAAGATTTCACAAGGCCTGATCGGTATCTAGGTAAAAAGGCCGCGACGCTCTCGTCAAAAACTTTACATGGAATCGGATTCCTATCGTTTTAATGCCGTCGCATTCGATTTTTCCGCCGCCGATTCGGATGAAATTGCTGTGGGGATAAATTTATGAACAGTTCCAATTTATTATCAATCGTTACCTTTGTATATGGCCTTGCAGCCTTGCTGTATATCGCCCACTGGCTATTTAAAAGGCCGCTTCCGGGCAAACTGGCCACATGGACGGCCATTATCGGTGCGTTAGGCAACACGGCGGGTATCATCCTGCGGTGGGTGGAATCGTATCGGCTCGGCGTGGGTCACGCACCGCTTTCCAATATGTATGAATCGCTGATCTTTTTTTCCTGGACCATTATTATCGTTTATCTTTTTATCGAGCGACGGTATAAAAACCGCATAATCGGAGCTTTCGCGACCCCTTTTGCTTTTTTAGCAATGGCTTATGCCTCCCTGTCTCCGAATATCAACGATCGAATCCAGCCACTGATTCCCGCACTGAAAAGCAACTGGCTGATTGCACATGTGATCACCTGTTTTCTCGGATATGCAGGCTTTGCGGTCGCCTTCGGCATAAACTTTATGTATCTCCTGAAAGCAAGAGATGCAGAGCAGAAAAGCCGTTGGCTCGACCATTTTCCCGATACCGATGTGTTGGATGAGTTGACATATCAGGTAATCATGTTCGGTTTTCTCTTTTTATCCATTGGTATTATTACCGGCGCCGTCTGGGCCAATTCGGCCTGGGGCAGCTACTGGTCTTGGGATCCGAAAGAAACATGGTCTTTAATCACCTGGTTTATATACGCCACCTTGCTCCATGCCAGACTGATGCGTGGATGGCACGGCAAGCGGATCGCCTACCTTTCCATCCTCGGTTTCATGGCGGTTCTATTCACCTATTTCGGAGTGAACCTGCTCCCCGGTCTGCACAGTTACGCGACGAATTGATTTTTCCTTGACAAAATTAAAATCAACAGATAGACAATCCGCAAGCAATCGTTTTCGGCCCCAAATTCCCGCTGCCGGGGCCTTGGACATGGATCGAAGGCGTCCCAATTATAGAGAAGGCCGAGACGTTACACGGCAATTTATTAAAAGAAGTGAAAAAAACTTTTTTTCAGCGGCAAGAGCTTCAAGTTCATGCGGATCATTTTTTTCGCAATCAAATAAAATCATCAATTACAGCTTAACGGAGTATCCATGAGTACATCAGCTGGTAAAACGAAGGATAAGGAGAGTCAGGAAAGCGGGGTTCGAGGATTCATTTTCCTGTTTTTCTTTCTCGGATTTTTTGTGTTTCTGATTATAGGGTGGATCGTTTTTCCGGGTCTTCTATACTCGAAGAAAAAACAGCCGATAGACTTTAACCATGCGCTTCACAATGAGCTGGTAAGCGATGGATGTGAAAGCTGCCATTATTTTCGTGAAGACGGAAGCTTTTCCGGTGCTCCCAAATTGGCACAATGTATTGACTGCCATGAAGAAGTCCAAGGGGAAGATCCTGAAGAGGCCAAATTCGTTGAAGAATACGTGGCAAAAGAACAAGAGGTACCTTGGCTGATTTATTCCAGGCAGCCGGACTGCGTTTACTTTTCTCATGCGGCGCACGTAAAGATGGCTGAAATGGAGTGCTCGGTCTGCCACGGGCCGATCGGTGAATCCGAACATTTAAAGGTTTACGAAAAGAACCGGATTTCCGGGTACAGTCGGGATATCTGGGGAAAGAATATCGCAGGAATGAAGAAGAACACATGGGACCGGATGAAAATGGATGACTGTTCGGAATGTCATGTGCGGGAGAGTGTCAGACAGGAGAGCGTTCAGACGGAAAAAGGCCCGTGCTTCGTGTGTCATAAGTAATCGTGCCTGCGTATGATGATTGGATAAAGGGTTCGATACACCGCCTGCGAACGATCGATCGGCAGGCGGCGAAGCAGAAAATAAATTTAAATCGCTGATTGTTCCTTTTTCAGGTTTAAGGGGTAAAATCTATGAAAATAGACCGAAGAAGTTTCTTATCGTTGGGATTTGGCGCTACTGCGGGTGTGACCCTTTCACCGCTGCCATGGAAGCTGATAGACGATATCGCGATATGGACGCAGAATTGGCCGTGGACGCCGGTGCCGGAACGCGGTGAAGCAAGCTTTATCAATTCTACCTGTACGCTTTGTCCGGGCGGTTGCGGCATTACTGTAAGGAAGATTGCCGACCGGAGTGTAAAGATCGAAGGGATGAAATCCCACCCGGTCAATGACGGCGGAATATGTCTTCTGGGTTTATCCGGTCTGCAGCTTTTGTATGGTTATGATCGAAGGGTCAAGGGTCCCTTAAAGCGAACGGGTAAAAGAGGTGAGGGAAAGTGGGAAAAGATTACCTGGGAGGAAGCCGTTTCAGAAGTGGCGAAGAGACTGGGCGAGCTCCGATCCAAAGGCGAATCCCATACCGTTTCAGCCATCTCCGGGTCGGCCCGCGGGACTGTACCTCAACTGCTGGAGAGGTTTTTAACGGTTTATGGGTCTCCCAATTTCTTTTGCATGCCTTCGATTCAGGATTCATATGATCTTACGGTATACCTGACCCAGGGAACACGGGATTCGGTCGGCTTCGATGTGGAAAACGCGGATTTTGTTTTAAGTTTCGGAAGCGGGATTCTGGAGGGCTGGGGATCTCCGGTGCATATGTTTCAGGCAAACAGCCGCTGGCGTGAAGGGAAAGGAAAAGTGGTTCAGATTGAACCTCGTCTCTCTATCACCGCGGCGAAAGCCGATAAATGGATTCCCATCAATCCGGGTACGGATACGGTGCTGGCACTGGGACTCGCCCATGTAATTATCAGGGAATCTCTCTATAATAAGGAATTCGTCAACAACCATACCTTTGGATTTGATGACTGGACCGATGATCAGGGAGTAACTCACAAAGGATTTAAGAAGTTTGTTCTTGAAGAATACGGTCCGGATCATGTTGTAAAATTAACCGGCCTCGATAAATCCACAATTATATCTCTGGCCAGAAAATTTGCCGGAGCTTCCAAACCATTAGCCATTTGCGGCCGTGGGCAGGGAAGGAGCA
>JAHDSC010000019.1 GCA_018432925.1 Desulfobacterales bacterium
GGTTTGGCACCTCGATGTCGGCTCATCACATCCTGGGGCTGGAGCAGGTCCCAAGGGTTCGGCTGTTCGCCGATTAAAGTGGTACGTGAGCTGGGTTTAAAACGTCGTGAGACAGTTTGGTCCCTATCTTTCGTGGGCGCAGGATATTTGAGAGGATCTGTTCCTAGTACGAGAGGACCGGAATGGACGAACCAATGGTGTTCCAGTTGTCGTGCCATCGGCATAGCTGGGTAGCCATGTACGGAATGGATAACCGCTGAAAGCATCTAAGCGGGAAACCAACCTCAAGATTAGATATCCCTTCCGATGGAGACATCGGAACTAAAGACCCCTTGAAGACTACAAGGTTGATAGGCCAGATGTGTAAGTGCGGCAACGCATTGAGCTTACTGGTACTAATAGGTCGTGAGGCTTGGCCACAAATTTTGACATAAATATTTAAACGTTTTTATGTGCTTATAACCAAATTGAATATCAAACAGTTTTTTCGGTGGCGATAGCGAAGAGGAAACACCCGTTCCCATCCCGAACACGGAAGTTAAGCTCTTCAGCGCCGATGGTACTGCTCGGGAGGCTGGGCGGGAGAGTAGGACGCCGCCGAAAAATTTATTTAAAAAACCCGGAATCGACAATCGATTCCGGGTTTTTTTATGTTCCGAAGTTCAATTTTCCGCCCTTCTTCTATTCTTCGACAATCTCATGTTTTGAATACCCTTGGCCGATAAATACAGAAAAGACAACCTTGCTTCTACATAGAATAATTATCATGTTATTCCAAAATGTTAAGGCAGATCATGCTTCCTCAAAAATTAAAAGCCAAAATCGCTGTCAATCTTGCGATTCTATTGTTGGTTGGAATGGTTTTGATCGATTTTGTGGCGATTGTAACTTTAAGAAAACGAATGATCCAATCAGAGATTTCCAAGGGGTATTTTTTTATATCGGCGATTGAAAGCCAATTAATCGATTTTTTTGAATTGAAAAACGTTACTTTAAACACTGAATTCATGAATCATCTTAATCAAATGATGTTTGTGTCCAGCATTTCTTGTGTTTTTATATCGGATCAAGCTAAATATCGCAAATTTCTTACGGGCAACCCCTTTAACCTGCAAGACGAGATAAAGGATTTAACTTATCAGGCAATCGAAAGAAGAGAAAAACACATCCGATTTTTTGGAACAAATTGGGAAGGGATTTGGAATCAGAAAAAAAATTTAATCCTTTCCGTTCCCATATTCCGGAAAGACGATCTCCTTGCCGGTGTAGGAATTCTTTTAAAACTTCAAAATACTTATGAGGGATTGAAAGCAACCCAGCAAATTTTATTGATGTATATTTGTATAAATACGGTAATCCTGTCTGTGGTTGGGTTTTACCGACTTAAAAATCTTATTGTGAATCCGATGCAAAGAGTCATAAAAAGGGCAGAGGAATATAAAGATGAGGATGAATGGTTTTTTGTCAGTGACAAGAAGGAAAACGAATTTAATAAACTTTATAAGGCCCTGAATCGGATGTTGAAACGCATTTCGGATGACAAAAAGAAACTTCACTCGACGGTAGGTTTCCTAGAAAAAGCAAATCGTGATCTGAAAAAAGCACAAAATGATATGATCCGTGCTGAAAAGTTTGCAACTATTGGTCGATTATCTTCGGGAATGGCGCATGAAATTGGTAATCCGATCGGGATCGTTCTCGGTTACCTTGAACTGCTCAAGCAGGAAGAAATTTCAGAGAAAGAGAAAAAAGAGTTTATAAGTCGGGCTGAAAATGAAATTAATCGGATAAATTTAATTATCAAGGATCTTCTTAATTTTTCAAGGCCGTCCAGTGGCAACTTTATAGAAGTTGCGGTACATGAAATTATCAAGGATGTTGCGGATGTTATCAAGTTTCAGCCTCAGATGACGAATATTGAACTGGAGCTTTCTCTTCTGGCGGAAGAGCAGATTGTCATGGCAAATCCGGATCAATTGAGACAGGTGTTTTTGAATTTGATTTTAAATGCCTCCGACGCGATTACCACGGTTGACAATAATTGCAATGGTAAAATCATTATCCAAAGTAAAGTGGCGCACTGTCTCAATACCGATTATTCCGGTCAGTTGCCTGCCTTGGAGATAATTTGCTGCGATAACGGTCCTGGAATTTCACAAAGAAATCTTGATAATATTTTTGATCCTTTTTTCACGACCAAAGAACCCGGCAAGGGAACCGGTTTGGGGTTATGGGTCTGTTTAATGATTGTTGAAGCAGCTGGAGGAAAAATAAGAGTAACAAGCAGAGAGGGTGAAGGTGCCCGTGTAACCGTTTATTTGCCTCTTTATAATGTCGAAAAAAATAACGGAAACGGATATGAATGATGAACAAACAGTTTGAAATCGACCTTGAATCGAAAGGTAAACACCTGCTGGTCATTGATGACGAAGAAAATATGCGTCATATGTTATCTAATTTACTCAAAAGACTGGGATATCTTGTTGATACGGCATCTGATGGCTTTGAGGGTTTGGAAGCAGTGAAAAAAAAGCGATATGCATTTATCCTTTGTGACTTACGGATGCCGAAAATGGGAGGAATGGACTTTTTAAAATCTGTCGGTGATCAGCTGGGTTCTACCACCGTTATCATGATGTCCGCCTATGGGAATATGGACACTGCCCTTGAAGCCATGAAGCTGGGTGCTTATGACTATATATCGAAACCCTTTAAAACCGATGAGGTTCACCTTGCCCTCAAAAAGGCCGAGGAGCGGGAAAGTCTGAGAAGGGAAAATCAACGCCTTAAAGAGCGGATTCAAAAAATTGAAGGAGATTATAATTTCGGAAGCATGGTAGCCAAAAGTAAGCCCATGAAGTCCGTATTTATGTTGGCGGGAAAAGTTGCACAATACAGCACGACCGTTTTAATTTACGGTGAGAGTGGAACAGGTAAGGAATTGATTGCAAGGGGTATCCATTTTAAAGGTGAGAGGATGAAGATGCCCCTTGTTCCAGTGAACTGTGGAGGGATTCCGGAAAATCTACTCGAAAGCGAGCTTTTCGGGTATATAAAAGGATCGTTTACGGGGGCGGACCGGGACAAAAAAGGTCTTTTTGAAGTTGCCGATGGCGGCACGATTTTTCTCGATGAAATCGGAGAATTGCCGATGCCTTTGCAGGTGAAGCTTCTACGGGTATTGCAAGAAAATGAAATCAGACCGATTGGAAGTTCAAAAACCAAAAAAATTAATGTTCGCGTAATCGCTGCGACTTCAAGAAATCTGGAGGAGGAAATAAAAAGGGGCGCTTTTCGTGAAGATTTGTTTTACCGATTGAATGTGATCACCATAAATCTACCTCCGCTAAGGGATCGAATGGAAGACATACCGTTGTTATGTCAATATTTCGTTGACCAATTTAATAAAAGATTGAACAAGGATATCAAGGGAATTTCCCCGGCTGCTTTATCGCTTCTAATTAAGCACTCATGGCCTGGTAATGTCAGGGAATTGGAAAATATTATCGAAAGAGCCGCTGTGCTGTCGGAAAAAAAAATTATCTTGCCGGAAAATCTTCCACCCGAGCTTGGAGCAAAATCAGGGACACGCCGTATGGACGACTTTTTTGAAGGATTTTCTCTGAAGGCCGCCCAGAGGGTAATCGAAAAAAGACTGATTGCAAGAGCCCTTGAGGCGACCGGCGGAAACCGAACCAAGGCCAGCGAGCTTCTCGAGATCAGTCATCCATCTTTGCTGAGCAAAATAAAGTCCCACAATATTTTAATCTAACAGGGTGTTGAAAAACTGCGCCTGAGGTCGCCATTCAGCGTTGCGGGGCTCTCGCCAATGCTCACATATGCTTGACTTGTCGTATCGCCGCGCGCCTTGCCTGACGGCCTGATTTGTTTTTCAACACCCTGCTAAGGTATCCCTCCTTCGCTGTGGAATACGAATATGTCTTAAAATATTGCAATGTTCAGGTGAAGCACTCCCAAGGAAATTTCGATCAAAAGGATTTTTTAATGATTTTTAAATTCTCTCGCTAACCCATTGGCAAACCAAAAAGAGAGGGATCGGCGCTGCTTTTCAAGGTCGATTGTGGACATTCTCAGTTCATAGCCCACTTAAGCAGCAGACTACCCCAGGTAAAACCTCCGCCGAATGCTGCGATAACGATCCAATCATCTCTTTTCATTCTTCCATTTTGATAAGCTTCCGACATGGCTAAAGGTATGGTTGCTGCGGTGGTATTTCCATATTTATCGATATTGATCACAACCTGATCCTGATCGAGGTTTAATTTTTTTGTAATTGCATCGATGATTCTATAATTGGCTTGGTGCGGGATAAAAAGCTTAATGTTTTTTCCTGTGAGGTTATTCTTTTTCATAATATCTATGGTGACATCAGCCATTCCGGTCACCGCATATTTATACACATTTTTGCCATCCTGATAAACATAGTGCATCTTCTTGTCGACAGTTTCGTGAGATGCCGGACAAAGACTGCCCCCCCCCTCCATTTTTAAATATTTATCGCCAGAACCATCCAAATGGAGAATAAAATCTTGAATACCGCATTCTTTCTTTTTCGATGATTCCAATAGCACTGCTCCAGCGGCGTCTCCAAACAAGATACAAGTGTTGCGATCCTCATAATCGGTAATGGAGCTCATTTTGTCGGCACCGATAACCATAACATTTTTATGCCTTCCGGTTTCAATAAATTGAGCAGCGGTCGCTAATGCGCAAATAAATCCAGAGCATGCGCTATTGATATCGAATCCCCAGCAGTATTTCGCATTTAGTTCTTTTTGAACTAATGCGGCGGTATTCGGCACTAACATGTCGGGAGTTGAGGTGGCAACGATGATCAGTTCAAGCTCCTCTGGTGAAATGTTTCTCTGTTCCAGAACCACTTGGGCAGCTTTAGTCGCCATAAAAGATGTGCCTTTGTCTTTGTCCAGAATTCTTCTTTCCTTGATACCGGTTCGAGATACAATCCAATCGTTATCCGTTTGAACCATCATTTCCAGCTCTTTATTGGTAAGTCTTTTTTCAGGAACATAATGGCCGATACCTGTAATGATTGCCCGCATGAATATCCTCCCAGGATATGTTGCGAAAAATTAACATCATTTATGCTTCGCTTTATTGACCGATAAAGGCAGATAACACAAACGATTTTTATATGCAACTATTTTACTCAAAAATACAATTTTGGTAAGTATATATAATATCTTTAAATAATAGTTGGTTATATTGTAAAAATAATATTGATAAGGTATGAAAGCTAGATAATCTAGTCAAATGTTCTGCATCGCTTATGCAGATCTATGCAAGCGGGTTGATTTTGGAATATTCGTTGCATTTTGGTTCGCTTGCAGGGTAAGTTTCCAAAATTTTTTGCTTCCTTTGCCATTTGAATCCGGTCCGTTCGTCCAATATACGGTGCCTTGATAAAATGGGCATCGAAATTTCCAATCCGTAAATGAACCGTTTCAGCTTGGATCAGACCTGCACAAGGGTTTTCTTTTGCGGCACACCTCAATGTATGCCGCAAAAGAAAACCGGTGGAGAACGAAGACCCGGTTAAAAAGTATCCTTTATGGATGGGAGCGATTTGCCTGTGAGTCCGTAAGATACACGGCGATGATTTTGTTGAATCTCATTAAATTCACCAATTCCGAATCGTGTGTGGTGAGTGGGTTTCGTACTTTTTAGTTACTCATTGACCTTATGTCGGGTGGCATTGGGTAGGCAAATTAACTTTTAAGAACAATAAAAGGTTTGAATGATATACGCTGGGCGGTGACGCAACAATTTGCTTCAACGATCAAAACGGTCTTTTAATCTCATTGTCGTCTGATCAGAGCATGCCATCTTCCGTATTTCCATGAGAAAATGGAAATAACCGAGAAAAAGCAAGCGATGTGAAAAGCAAATCATACCACTTAATCCCGCTTAAGGGATGATTTGTTTTGATTGATTTTATTTCTTAACTTTCCGGAGCACTTAAAAGTAATAACCCGTCGTTCCCTAAGTATTAAATCATCTCCGGTCGCCGGATTTCGGCCTCTTCGTTTGCTTTTATTCTTTACACAGAATTTCCCGAATCCGGAAATCAGCACGTCTTCTTCCTTTTCAAGTGTGGATTTGATGATTTCCAGCAGGGATTCAATGATTTCTGAAGATTTTTTCTTTGTAAAGCCGAGCTCATGTACACTTGCAATAATATCATTCTTTGTTAATGCCATTGAACCTCCTAAAATTGCTTTCCTTCGCGTTATGTTTTTAGCCTTTCATCGTTTCCCAATGATCTTACATGAGTTGTCCTGCACAAAGCTTTCTTCATCATGGATCCACACGTTTTATCTGACGGCCCATTAAACATGAATTCAAGTCCGATTCGATCTGCATATCCGATCGAACGGATTGATATCATTCAACCCATGTATTTTGGCCTCTCCACATAAAATAAATAATATCAGCTAGTTATTTTTATCTTTTCGGCGAGCTATCGCGGATAAACACCATGGTTATAGATATAGTCGTAATAGTATTCATCGAAACCATCGTTTTCGCAATTGCAGGTTTCACCGTCCAAGGTCAACTCCTGGCTGCGAATATTTTTTAGACCTTTCAACCATAGATCCTTGGAAAAGGCGTAGAGAACCTGTTTTAGCATATGGGGTTCGGTAAAAATCTCTTTATTGCTTTGCAAAAACGCATCGGTACCGTCAATTACGATCTTTATATTCCGCACATATTCGGTATCGTCAAGTCCATCTTCGATAAATACTTGATGAAACTTGGTAATAATATTTTTAAGAGTACCTTCAATCGCGTCGATACATTTCATTTTGCGCTCAAGTTGTTATTTTTGTTTCGTCATGAAAAGACGTATTCGGGCTTTTTCAAGATGCATGCATATGGCAAAAGATAAATGATGATAGGAACGAAATCTATCTCAAACATCTTGTAACTATTTAAAATATACGGAAATCCAATATATGTCAAGAAACTAAAATATAAAAAATCTGAAATGAGAATGCTGCACGGGACTCCAGTAAAACCATGAATTGAGTTTATTTGGGACATTTGCGGATTTGCAACAAAATTAGGCATCTCTTTCGGAATGGTTTGAAAATAAATCAGGTATCAAAAATTAGATAAAAAGTCCTTACGCTCAAAGATTCCCTCAGTTTGCTGCAGGGTTCTTCAATTATTCATTTCGAAATCTCTCCCGGATTTTCTCTTTTTCCGTCGGAGAAAGGTGGTTCCATTTTTCAAGCTTTTTTCGAATTGACTGGCGCTCAATGGGAGAAAGCTTTTCCCATTGATTAAACCTCTGCTGGTATAGTTGACGTTTTTCCGGCGGCAATTGGTTCCATTGTTGCATTCTCTGTCGCAAGATATCTTTTTTTTCCGGAGGAAGGGATTTCCATTTCTGATATTTTTTAATGAGTGCATCTTTGTCTTCATAAGACATGCTTTTATGGTTTGTTCTTTGTCCGGGCGGATAGTCGAGGGCGATCCCGAATGGCATCAACCGGTTGTCGGAGTGTTTTTGAAGACCTTGCGCCGTGCGGTTTTTATGAGAAACAACTTCAGATTGGCTCAAGGCCTGTTCTGAAGAAGGCATTAGAAATACAAAGGTTAAAATGAGAATTAAAGACCACTGCGCAATAAAATTTGATTTCCTATGCCTGCATTTTATCATTCTCGATCTTCTCTTTCATTAATTTTTGAATCCGGGAATTTTTATAGGGCTGAGTGTCCACGAATTTAATAAGTTCCTGGAGGGCTTCCATTTCTTCCAAAAGTTCCATGTTTTTTATGACATCCAAGTCTTCGGCAATCAATTGCGGATCTGATTGGAGGAGGGCGGTTGATACCCGACCGGAAGAACTGTTAAAGTCTTTGAAGCTGAACCAAGCAAAGGCAACGATTATTATTGATGCAGCAGCCACGGCGGGAATTAATACCCAGTGCCTTGTGAATAATTTTTTTCTCCGGCGGTTTTTTCCCCATTCATTCCGAAGTTCTTGCATGATGGAATTGGTGAGTGAGGCTGCCCTTTCCGGCGTGAGTACGGAAGAAGGTGCATTCTCTTTGACCTGCTGAATCAGGCGGATGAGTTGTTCCCTTTCTTTTCGGCAGGCCTCGCATACAAGCAAATGCTTTTCCAGAGCCGGACGACTTTTTGGGTCCAATTCTCCATAAACATCCAGCCATAATGCTTCTAAGCGATCCGGGCAAGATGCCATATTCTTAACTCCTTTATGAGACAATCCAGTCATTAAGGGTTTCTTTCAAAAAATGTGTGGCCCGAAAAAGATGGCTTTTCACCGTCCCTTGGGCTAATTTCATTGTCTGAGCAATTTCCTTTATGCTCATTCCATGAAGCACTTTAAGCTGAAAAGCCATTCTCTGTGTTTCCGTCAGAGAGCTCATGGCATTTTGAATTTCTTTGGCTAATTGCATGCCGCTCAAGACGGCAAGTGGGTCGGAGTTTTCGCTCCTATCCGGTTGTTCTTCCAAAATGTTCTCGTTTCTTTCTCCCTCTTTTCGTGTCGACTGCCGGAACAGTGAAAAAATTCGCTCCCGCTTGTGACGGCGCCTTCTTCCATCTAAACAGGTATTGACCAGGATGCGATAAAACCAAGTATAAAATAGAGATTCTCCCTTAAATTTCTGGATATTTTTAAAAGTTTTCAGGAATGCTTCCTGTGTAAGGTCTTTAGCCTCCTCGCTATCCCCGGCGCACATTTGGAAAGCGATGATATAAGCCTTTTGCTGGTACCTATGGATCAGTGCCTCGATAGCCCCCTGATCATTTTCCCGTGCACGGGCCACCAAGTCTTCATCTTTCAACTGCTTTGGCAGTTTTTCAGATTTTTCAGCCTCGGCTTCAGTACCATGGTATCTTGGATAAGATTCTCTTGCTGCTTTATAAATCACGAGAAATGCCCTTTGGTCGGTGAATTAATTTTCAACCTGAATGCCGGCGGTATCGAATGAAAGTGGCATTGAGAAAAAATTTACCAATCACCCGAGGCAAATGGTCATCGGCCCGGAACACTCAATTTTAATGTTTTCAGGAGTCGGGAAGTTTTTTGAAATGGAACTCCCCGTTTCTTTAATGAATCATGATAGCATGCGATTAATGACCGGAACAAGATTCATCCGCAGCTTCCAGTAAACCAAACAAATCCATCTCCATGCGGAAAGAATAACCGCCATTAACGGTATCCGCGCGGCCGAACCCGCCTGCCGTCGCCTGTCGGCAGGCCGATCGGATTTGCCATTGATGTTTTTAGAGAGTGTCCTTAAAAGTCGATGCCTATTTTAACTCTTAGACGTATCGGGAGGAGGATGGTTTACAACCCGTCGCATCGGATCGAAACCTTTGTTCTAAATGCCGGTGGACAAACAATTCATGGGGGTATCAAAAACCTCAACAAGGGAAGATAATGGGATTTAGAGCTCGGTTTTTAGCGCTTCTTTTTCTTTTTTCTGCCATGGATATTCCACCCGGCCATGGAATGAGGCTTCAAGAGAATCCACCAGCGTCCGAATGATGACAGCAATATCCCGGGTAGTCAGGCTACACTCTTCAAATTGGCCATCGGCCAGCCGATCTTCAATGATATGACGTACCACGGCTTCACTTTTTTCTCGCGTTGGTTTCTCAATGGACCGAGAAGCGGCTTCTACCGCATCAACAATCATAAGGATTGCTGCTTCCACGCTTTGAGGCTTCGGTCCGGGATACCGGAAGTCTTCTTCTTGCGGTTCGATTCCGGGATTCGATTCGAGTGCTTTATCGTGAAAATATTCGATAAGTAGGGTTCCGTGGTGTTGTTCAATCAGATCGATTACGATTTCCGGTATTCCTGCTCTCTGCGCAATCGTTTTTCCGTCTCTTACATGACCCACGATCACATCGGCGCTTTCGATGGGATTCAATTCGTCATGGGAATTCTTTCCGTCGAACTGGTTTTCCACGAAAAATTTCGGTTTCAGTAGTTTTCCAACATCGTGGTAATAGGCACCAATTCTCAGCAGGATGGTATTTGCACCCACAGCCGATCCCACCGCTTGGGCGAGATAGGCGACCGTCATGGTGTGTTGATAGGTTCCGGGGGCTTTGGTCAAAAGATCCACCATCAAAGGGTTCTGAAGGTCGATATAGCGGTTGAGTTTAAAAGTAGAAGCGGTGTGCCAACTGATTTCCAGAAACGGCAGAAGGAGAAGGGCTGAAGGACCTCCAAGAAAGCCTCCGATAAAGGCCCAGGTAATACCAGAGGCCATAGGGATGCCGGTACCGTCAAGTGAAAATATTTCAATTTTCCGCAATTCTCCGGCAGTCTGAATTGCGGTTTCCCAATCCAGGGAAAGGATAAAAATGAAAGCCATATTAACGATTCCGACCGCCAGGGATGGGAAAAGAATATGCGCTCTTTTACGCATTCCGGAAGCGGTCAGCACGGCTGCCATGCCGCCGAAAGCGAAGAAAAGCATGATCTCGAGCGTGCGGCCGGTGAAAAGGCTGACCAGAACGGCTGCTACCAGGGTGGTCCAACTGGCGAAGGCGATATCGCGATTCAGTAAAAGCAGAAGGAGCGGAAGGAGACAAAACGGAATGACGTAAACGGGAAAAGGCGTTAAAAGCAGGCACGCTTTCAGAAAAAAAATGGTGATTATCAGCAGGGAAAGAAAAAGCCGATAAGGCGGCTTTTTTCGAAAGCCGGTTGCGAGGGCCTTTGAGAGCAGCAAATTATAAAACAGGACTGAAAAAACAACGGCAAAACCAATCTTTGGGAGACTCGCATAGATATCTTTTGTTTCAGCTTCCTTATATGCCGCAAGAAGAAGAACATCTTCCTCGTTGAGAACCTTGCGAAACGGCACCAGCACGGCCCCCGCACGATAAGGTATAACTTTGGAGGGGTATCGGCGTATAATTTCTTCGATTCTTCTGTCGTTTTCTTTCTGGTCGTATTTAAGGTTCGGCTGGAGCGTAGCAAGAGCTATTTGGATAGCGGAGTCCAAAACGGGTTTTTCAACCTGCCAGAATAGTTGGTTTGCCTTTCGTTGTAGGGATAGCCGCGCCTCTTCCAGGGTGATGAGCTCTTCGGCGGAATGAGCCACGGTGCCTTCGGGATCCGGATAAAGGACCTCGATTGTTTGATTTCTCATGAACAACTCGGAATCTTCCAGAATTTTATTCCGAAGAATGGATTCTTCAATGGTCAGCATACCTTCAATTAAGTTCTGAAGGTTCGGATAGTTAAGAAGTTTATGAACGGTTTTCTGGGGAATCTCTAAACCGAATTCTTTTTTCAGATATTTCGCAAGCTCCTCTTCCCCTTTTTGTTTATGGGGCTGAAAGGAGACGATTTTATCAGCGAGCTTTTGCCATTTTTTTTCGGCCGAATCAAGCCTTGATGATATATAGGTGTAAAGCGGGATATACTGCGAGAGGGCCATTTTCCGTTTGTCCCCCAAGGCTTTTTCCTGATCAAAATTGAAGGCGTGCTGCGCGCGGATTGTTAAAAAGAGGGTCTTTTCAGGCTTCGGCGGTCGGATGAGAAGGTAAATGTCTTCGATATAACAAGAAAAAAGGGTAAGCAGAATGAGAATAATATTAAGGAATAGCTTCATTTCGGATGTGTCTTCACTTTATAAGGCATTGAATCTCAATCGTCTTATGATCCTGTCTATTCCGAAATTAAAAAAATGTCAACGTCGGCGAGATCAAATATTCTTCGTGTATTTGTGTCGAGCCGCGGAATCGGTCGGCTCTATCGTGGAAAAATGAAACTGTCTCCATCGCGCCGCGAGTTTGGCTGATGCGCGGGGGGTTATGTTTTAAGCATTTGTATGAATTCATAAATTATTTCCGCGGTAATTCCCCAGATAATTCCTTTTTCAGTTTTATAGACGAATACCCTGTATTTTCTTCCACCCCATGGTTGGTTATATCTTTCGGGCAGTTGCAACTCTTGGGCCGGAAACAGCTTTATTTTTTCTCCATTTTTGTCAATATAGGACGGTTGGATTTCTAATCTTACCTTATATTTTTCCGGCTCGTTTTTTTCGAAAAAAGATACCGGGATCATAAATACCTTTTCGACCTCTTCTCCGTCTATATTTAATTCATCCAGTGATTGGATAGCAAGCGTTGCGACAAATGAATCCACCGTTGCGCCCATGGGAGCAACCAGTGTATCCAGCCCCCCCTCTATTTTAATAATATTTCTTTCAACACCCAGTTCCTCCATCGTCTCGCGGATTGCTGTTTCTTTACATGAGAAATCTTTTTCAGGGTCATATCTGCCTCCCGGGAAACAGATTTCACCGCCCTGCCTGATGTGAGCGGCTCTTTTTTGAAACAAAAAATTATAATCGCCGTCAATCATGACCAAAGGCACTAAGACGGCGGAGTTGAAATATTCTTTCTTTCCAAGGATTCCAGGTGCTTGAGGCAGATTGGTTTTTAGTCGGCTCAAGTCGTCTTTATTCATATTCCTTCATCATTGTTGCTGAATCCACCCAAGGGTGTTTTTTAACGGAATTCGCTTAACTTAAGGGCCTGTCGAGGTTTATATTTCGTTCATTTCATCCATCCGGGTTTCCAGGGGCTGCAATTCTTCCTCTCGCCCGAATTTTCGAAGTTGTTCCCGAAACTTTTCCATCTTTTCCCGGAGCATGGGCAATAATTCCGTCTGTATCTTTTGTTTCATCGATTCGGTTGATTGTTTCAGCTGCTGCGCCAAACGGTCCAACTCATCTTCCAGCTTTTTGTATTCCTCGCTGTCCGGAATTTTTTTCAGATCTTCTGAAAAGTCCTTGAAACGCTCATTTAGATCCTGAAATCTTTTTAGCAGATCATCCTCCAGTTTTTCAAAAAGTGCGGAAGATTTTGTGGATCCATTGATGGTCCAGCCTTCTTCTAAAACTGTCCCCCCTTTCGGTACCTGGATAATTTCAATCGCTTTCTTCTTTTCGTGTTGCGGGTCCGTTGTGATGAAAAATTTTGAATTTTCCGTTGCAGCGTTTGCATAGTTCTCCCTGATTATTATATCGACTAAATAAAAACCATCTGAAGAATAGAGGATCCCGGTGACTTCTCCGATATGATTTTGCTCAAAAATCACCCGGTCTCCCTCTTGCAATCCGTATATCTGGTTATATCGGATTTTTAAATCACGGGTGTTATCCTTGCACCCCAGAAATACAAACGAAGCAATCAACAAGATCAGGATTTTTTTGCACATATGCTTCCTTTCCGACATTTTAAAAAACCGCTTACCCTTTTTCAGGTTCTGCGGTCATTTTTACAAAACAAGGCTTTTCTCGGGATATAATGAAAAGAACGGCGACCGGCTTTTTTTATTCCATCAACACGGAAACGATTCTTTCTCCTAGATAATTATTCTTTGGAGACCGCCTTCCATCGCGTTTGGAATCAACGCGGGGCATACGTCTACCATGTAAAATAAATGCAGTATCTTGAGGATTAAGTCTTCCCCCAACGCAAAAATCCGGTCCACGGGTGAATTTTGAGACCACTCCTTTGTAAGGGAAATATTTCCGCGGCGTTACGATTCCTCTGCTTTTTTCCGAATTTTGGTTATCAGTTCTTCCGTAACGATGATGTTAATCTGGAGATCGTCTTTATCCAATTCATCATATCCTCCGCTGGAAGTTTCATTTTTTGAATCATCGGTGGTGATTTTTTTTATCAAAGCTCCCTTTAAATTTTTCAAATGTCTTGCAAGTATCCGCATCTGTTTTTCGTAGGGTAAGGACAGGAGGTATTCGGAAGTTGTGACGGTGATACCTTTTCCTTTTTCCATTTCAAGCTGATAGAGATTTTTAAGCCCCATTATTTTTCCTTTTAAGCTGTATCCATTCATCCGGGTAAAATCATTTTTGGTACCTTACCACTTTAATTAAAGTTTAAACTTTAATTAAAGTGGTAAGGTACCAAAAATGATTTTACCCGGATGAATGGATACAGCTTAAAAGGAAA
>JAHDSC010000004.1 GCA_018432925.1 Desulfobacterales bacterium
TCTTCGATCGGTCGTTTTGCCAATATCTTACCCGTCCGATTCCAATCGTCCCGTTAGCCGGTCTTTATTGTTATGCTTATCCGAAGGAAAAAATCGGGGACGTTTTTTGGGGAAACATGGCTTTTCCCGATTTTAATTATGGAAGTTGTGTATCACATGATCGTTGGAAGAAAAATTCCATCACAACATGAAATCATCCTTGCCATAATGCTTCGATCCGTATTGTTTTTAATTATCGTGCCGGAATACATTGCCTTGTATTTTTACGCTTTTAAATCTCGGGAGCTCCGGTAATCCGGGACTTTGTAAAATGAAACGCCGAAAAGAAAGGAGAGCCTATGAATAATAACAGGACATTGCGTTATTTCATAATCGCCGTCATCCTTTTCCTGGGAGTGGTGTGGTCGTTATCCACGGCATCGGACGAAGGAAAAATGACCGAATATCCCAATCATGAATTTCTGGTGTCTGCAAAATGGTTAAAGCAGCACATAACAGACAACAAACTCGTCATTCTTGATGTGCGTGCCGACAAATACTATGACGGAAGCCCGATCCCCGGCGCAATCCGCCTTCCCTGGACGGTTTTCAGGTATGACGACGTGGATGCGAATATCAGAGAAAAATTCGTCGGCCCCCAAAAAGCCCAGGAGATACTTGGAAATACGGGTATTGCCCGTTCAGATGATCTCGTTCTTTATGATTCGGTGGAACGAGACGGTGGCGCAACCGCATCTTTTGTATTCTGGGTACTGGATATCCTCGGACACTCCGGGAAAAAGATCCTTGACAGAGGAATTGATGCCTGGAAGCGCGCTGGATACGATCTTGCCGCTGAACCCAGAACGCTCAAACCTTTATTATACCAGGCCCCCTTCAGTGAGATTGAAAAATGGAGACTGGTTGATGGACCCTACGTCTATTCCAGACTGGGCGATCCCATGTATCAGATCATTGATGTTCGCTCCCATGCGGAGTATGTGGGCGAAAAGGGCTCAACCGGTCTAAGGGGAACCCCTTTTAAACTCGGACATATTCCGAAAGCCGTGAACATCAATTATACGACCGCCTGGGTGGACGAAAAAACAAAACAGATCAAAACCTATCGGGAATTACAGGAACTTTACCGAGGCCTGGACACCTCAAGAGGGGTTATTGTCTATTGCGATTCCGGGCGAAGAAGCTCGTTCTCCTATTTTGTACTCCGGTTAATGGGAATCAACCAGGTCATTACCTATGAACATTCCTGGCAGGAATGGGGGGACCCGGAAAAATTCTTTCCGGTTGAAACCACGGAACGGAAATTCAGCGGCGATGCTCTGCCCGGGACATCCGCCTTTATTGAATCGGCAAGCAAAACGGAAGAAAGTGGTGGAAAAAGCCCGATTCAAGGGAAACCTAAAGGCGGATATGTATCATGTGGAGGATAAAAATGACGGAACGAAATAAGAAAACACCCTATTGGAACTGGATATCCGCTGCACTGGCTCTCGCCGGAGTTATCGTATTTATATTCGCAACGTTCGGCCCTCCGGCTTCTTCCAGCGGATTCGTAAGCACTGTCAAGGGCTTCTTGCAGATCGTTGCCCCAGGCTACGCAGAATCAAAAGAGCATTACCGGATGATACCCGGACCCGGTTCATGGCTCATGGCATTTGTGCTGGGCATGGCCATCGGAGGTTTCCTCGCAGGGCGGACCTTTAAAATGCCGGTTCGCGATGTCCCGGAGGTCTGGGAAAAACGCTTTGGCCCGAGCAAGATCAGACGATATTCAGCGGCTTTCATCGGGGGGTTTCTGATTCTATTCGGGTCACGGCTCGCCGGAGGATGCACCCTTGGCCTTTTCATCTCCGGGTCAACACAACTGGCTATAAGCGGGCTGTACTTCGGGGCGGTGATATTCGGTGTGGCCATGCTCACCTCTCGAATTGTATATGGCAAAACCGGGAAGGAGGAAACATGATCACTGACATTTGGCTCGGACTTTTTTCGGGAATTGCCTTCGGTTTCATTATCCAGAGAATCGGCGCAACCAACCCCAATAAGATGGCCCGTGCACATCTCATGGAGGATCCGGAAATACCCCGCTTCATGGTCCTTACGGTAGCGTTCTCGGCACTGGGGCTTTTAGGCCTCCAGGCAACGGGTGAGCCTCGTACGGTAATTCTTCCGACAAGCATCCTGGCTACCGGCATCGCGGCAATTATATTCGGAATCGGATGGGGACTGACCGGTTACTGTCCGGGAACCTGCTGGGCAGCAGCCGGGGAAGGAAGAATGGATGCTGTTTTTACTCTTCTTGGCGGGCTTGTCGGTACGGCTGTCTTTGCTCAGCTTCATGAAGTGCTCATTCCCGTTCTGTATCTTCCGTCCAGCATCGGTCCCGTAACGCTGACCGACTGGTTTGGGAACAGAACCTTGGGAGCCTGGATTCTCGCTATCGGTTTCGCGCTTTGTGCCTGGATGATCGGCAAGCTTTGGGGGCGCCATGGATTCTCCGCCTAAAAGCCTGGCTTTTGGTCTCACAGTATTTTTACTCTTATGGGTCGAAGGTTGTCTTCCTCGAACAGACAACGAGGTTGAACTCAAAATTCCGCGCGGATATGCAGCTATGCTGGAGATCAAGCTGAACGGCAAATTATACGGCTTCGGCCCCTTTGTGGGCTATTACTTCCGACCGGAGGATCCGGAAGATCTTTCCCGGCTTGCATTCGTTTGTTTTAATGAGAGAGGATTCTATACAAAAGATGTCCCGTTTAATGAACTCCTTTTTGAAGGAGAAGCCAGACTTGCCACGCTTCCGGAGAACGACGAAGTCCTGATTTCTTCAGATACGATGAGGATTTACCCGATTTTTTTCTCCGAAGCGCCGATTCAGTGGTTGGATGGCAGGCCCGAACCCCGGGATGAATTTGTTCATTTCCATTCCTGCTACGATTCGCAGGGGCCGGTCCTGACAGGATATTGGCTTCGACATGAGGGAAGAACGACGTTTACCTATGATATGGGGGGCCGGGTAGGACCGGAAAGCCTTCTCTACCATAAGGTAAATCCGAAAGTTGATAAGGCTTTCGCTCGCATCATAGAATTTGATCGAGGCCCCAAACGAAATTGATCCGGACCGTTCATTCAATCACCAATGGAATCGGAAGATTTGTAACCCGGATAAACAGAAGCCAAGGGAAAATAGGCTTTCGAAACCATTTCTAATAAATTTTCCGAATCCCTTAATTTTTACATGGTACGTGTCTTGCTCGATCTTTGTTCCGATTCGTAGATTTCTTGTTTAAAACCTGTCTTGATTGCTTTTTCAGCGCATGTGCACGCGCCCACCGTCCCTTCTTTCTCATTGATATCGACCTCAAGGATATGCCCACGGTAACGGCTTTGCCATGTACCGGCTTCCCGGTTCCTCGGGCAGATAGGGTTCCGCGGAACATCCCCTGTTGGTTCGATACCCGTATATCCCCTCTGCATGAAATGGATTTCTTACGGCGTTGTACCTCCCTGAATGTCGCTGCAATCGCGCTTCCGCGCTTTCTGGAAAAAATTCCATGACCTTGTCCGGTCTGATCGTGCGAGCACCCGGGAATGGAAAACCCGGCCCAACTGTAAGCCATGGGAGGTTCGGTGCATGTGGTAATGAATATTCTTTGGAATCGTATCCATGTCACTCCTGACGTTGCATCAACAGCGGAGCAAAAGGTGAATCAACTATTTACATTTCCGGCAAAAATCAAAAAAATTGCTTTTCTTTTTGATTTCCAACACCTGGAAAATTGAAGAACCCTGCAGCAAACCGCGGGGTTAGCGCTCGCTGTTGCAGTTCAAAGGAAAGGACCTGTTTGGTGCCATGTGGTTTATGCAATTGTGGGGCAATACTTTGTTGCAAAAAAAATCGCGGAAGGAATCGCGATAGCGGACGATATTATTTTTGATATCGTGGTTTTGAGGATTGTCGCTGACGAATTTGAAAAGTAAACACCGGATCTGTAAAAGTCGACATGCCTGAACGACGGCTGCTCCTTCCATATCCATGATCTCCGCCTGCGGGAAAATCATTCGCCTTTCCGAAGGATCTTTTATGGGTCGGTCCTGAGTGGCGAGCGTTACCGTTGGGTAACCAGGAATCGTATCCGGAGTATGTTCATGAGGAAGGCCGGTTTCGAGATCGGGCCGGTCCGGTTCGATAACCTTGCGGACGTGATAAATGGACCCGAGAGGAAAAGAAATATCCGCGGCACCGGCGGCTCCGAGATTGTAGATTCGGGAAGGATGGAATTTCATGCCCAGGTAGGTACAGCCCATGGCGGCATTGGCCTTGCCGATCCCTGAAATAAGGAGAACCGCCTTTTCGTTTCGATAAACAGGAAAGGGGTCGTCTTCCCATCGATCAAGCGAAAGTTCGTCGACAAAAGGATCTCCCTCCAGATGGGTGGCCATAATAATGCCGATTACAGAATTTTCCTGCATCTTGCCATCTCCTCGAGCATCTGAACCGCCTTTATCCCCGTTTCACCCAGGGAAACGGTGAAATCATTTACATAGAAACCGATGTGTTTTTTGATCACTTCATCATCCAGTTCCTGCGCATGCCGGATTACGAATGGCCGCGAGGCATTTCGATGGTTCATGGCGTATTGCACGGATGACTTCAAGATGGATTCGATTTCCGGCTTGTGCCGTAAAATGGAAGGAACCTTTCGAACCGCGATGCAGCCTAAGGGAATGGGCATGCTGGTCTTTTCTTCCCACCATTCACCCAGGTCGATGATTTTTATGCAATGATAGTGGGGATACGTAAATCTCCCCTCATGGATGATCAGCCCGGCGTCGTATCGTCCGGATTCAACCCCCGGCAGTATGTTGTCGAAACGAGTCGCTTCGATGTTTTGAATCCCCGGGCACCAGAGCCGGAGAAGGAGATATGCCGTTGTATACATGCCGGGTATCGCAATCTTCGCATTCGCCGGGTTTTTCAGCGCTTTTTTCGCAACGAGAAGGGGGCCGCATCCATAGCCGAGCGCTGATCCGGAGTCCAGGAGTTCATATCGGTCCCTGAGCAGAAGATAGGCATGGAAGGAGAGTTTCGTGACCGAAAATGTATCTTTAAATGCCGCCGCATTCAACGCTTCGACATCGTCAATATGGGGGGTAAATTCAAACGGCCCGGTATCCACACACTTGTGAAGGAGGGCATGGAAAATAAACGTGTCATTGGGACATGGAGAAAATGCGATATCGATTTCAGTCATCCTGAAAAACCCTTATATCATGATATTCCGAATCTCTTTGCACGGGAATTTTACCCGCGTTTTTGATGAGGTCGATGAAGACCGGCATGCTTGCTTTTGTTTCGATGCCGGTTGCCTTTACCACCAACTCTTCGGTAAGCACACCCCCCATGTCATTGGCTCCCATGGCCAATGCGATTTGCGCAAGCTTAAGGCCTTCCGTGAGCCATCCAGCCTGTATGTGTTTGATATTATCGAGAAATATGCGAGAAATGGCGACTATTTTCAAGTAGTCGATTCCCGTCGCGGCCGTTACCGTATCCATTCGTGTATGCGCGGGAGAAAATGACCATGGGATAAACGCCCGAAGGATTCCGGTGTCGTCCTGAATTTTCCGAATGACATCAAGATGGTAAATCCGTTCACGGAGTGTTTCGTCCATTCCGTAGGTCATTGTGGCGGTGGACCACATGCCGTGGCGGCTGAGTGCCTGCATCACCCGGCACCATTCATCCCGTGAAACCTTATTCGGACTGACCCGGTTCCGGATTCGGTCTACCAGAAGATCCGAAGCGCCGGGCATTGAGCGAAGCCCGCATTCTTTGAGCCTTCCCACCGCCTCATCAATCGTGAGCCCGCTCTTTTTGGCAGCATGAACCAGTTCCGCGGGAGAAAACGAGTGAAGATAAATGGACGGAAATTGCTCTCTGATGATTTTTACCATGTCAACATACGTATCGATGGTGTGATCCGGATGGAGCCCGCCCTGCAGCATCACCTGTGTTCCTCCGGCTGCCGCAAGCTCTTCAACCTTCCGGCATATGGCTTCCATCGACAGCTCATAAGGTTCCATGCGGCCGCTTTTTGCATGAAACGCGCAGAACGCGCACTTTGCCTCACATATGTTGGTGTAGTTTATAATTCGATCTTTAAT
This sequence comes from Desulfobacterales bacterium, assembly GCA_018432925.1. GTDB lineage: Bacteria > Desulfobacterota > Desulfobacteria > Desulfobacterales > JAHDSC01 > JAHDSC01. The sequence goes on from JAHDSC010000004.1 coordinate 6,169, forward strand.
AAATCCGACCTTATTTCCCGGTTTTGCCATTTCTCTCCGGTAATCCGCCGCCCGGCCGAGCTCGATGAGATCCCAGGAAAAGAGGCGGAGCGCATCCTCGATTCCGATTCGCCTGCCTTCATATATCTTTTTGGGGAGGTTCATACCGTCTGTTTGCGTTTTATGCATCAAATCCGTATTTTTTAACCGTTTGAACGAATGATCTCTTCCGACATGAAATCCAGAGACTTGACTTCCTGCAGCAATCCAAGTTCCGAGGTCACGGAAAAATAAAAGTTCAGGGCGCTTTTTAACTCTTCCGTGAACCGATATTCCAGGAGATCATAATATCCGGAAATATCATGGGTTATTTCGGGATACTTCTCCTCCGCCTTTTGCATGAGTTTGTTTTTCTCCGTTGCAAGGCATTTCAAAGACGTATGGTAAGAGTCGATAACGGCCTTTATCTCCGATGGATATTTTTCGAGCGCGGATTTACGAACGGTAAAAACGGCAAAAACCACCGGAAAGCCTGTTTTTCTGAACCACAGGTCACCCAGATCGTAGGTGTAGGGAATTGCTTCTCTGCTGTTGATCAATGCTTCATTGCCGATGATAAGCGCGGCGTCGACATTTTTTAATGAAGGGCCCGGATCTTTGGGCGTGTATATCGGTTGAATCCTGTAATATTTTTTCAGTAAAGCCTTTAATAACGCAACGGAGGTCTGAGAAGCAATCGTCAGGCCGACTTTTTTGCGATTCAGTTCCTCAATGGGAATTCTGCTGATCAAAATTACCGATCGCACATATCCGATGGAACCGATACAAAAATCAGGCAACAGCATAACGTCCCCTTGAATCGCCGGACAGGCGGCGGCTGATATGGGGCTTACATCCAGCATGCCCTTTTGTATCATATGATTGAGTTCCGCCGGATGACCCGGAACAATATCGACTCCCGCTATCGGGGATTTTTCCATCATATGATAATAAAATGGATAGCTGTTCAAATAATTGATATAACCGAGCTTCATGAAAGGAACCCCGCTTTCGCCGCCTGATAGTTCGCTTTTACCCTGCCAGGAGTCATTCCCGCATGTTCAATCAGGTTTCGCAAAAACGATTCGCTGCCGTAATCGGGAGTCTTTGCGCCGGCGGCATGTACAACTTTTTCATTATGGTAGGTTGCGCCGATATCATCGACTCCGAACCGCAGAAGAACCTGTGCCATTTTATCTCCCAGGTACATCCAGAGTGCTTTGAGATGGGGAATATTATTCAGATAAATTCGGCTTGTCGCATAGAGTCGGACATCATCATATCCGGTGGTGGATTTGCGTTTCGCCGGTATTTTCGTACCGGAATCATGGTAAAGAAGCGGTACGAAGGTCTTGAAACCTCCCGTTTCATTTTGAAGAGAGCGAACTTGCTCCAGGTGATCGACGATATCCACCGGATTTTCCAGGTGGTTATAAAGCATGGTGGCATTTGTTTTCAAACCCATCCGATGAGCGGTCTTCATAACGTGAAGCCATTGCTTTCCCGATATTTTACGCGGAGCGATGCGATTTCGCACCCGGGGGGAGAATATTTCCGCCCCACCGCCCGGAAGAGCTCCGAGCCCCGAATCCATCATTTTCTGAAAAACCTCCTCAAGGGAAAGATGGTTCCGTTTCGCATAGTAATCGTACTCCGTCGCGGTGAGCGCGACGATGAAAAGATCCGGGTTGACCCGCTTGATTCTTTTGAGCATTTCGGTAAAATAATCGATGGTAAGCTTTGGATGGAGACCGCCTACAATATGGACCTCATCCAACCCAATGGAATCCCCTTCTCTGACTTTCCGTTCAATATCATCCAGAGAAAGGATAAAGGCGCCTTCATCACCCTCATCCTTTGAGTAGGCGCAGAGAGGGCAACGCAGTTCGCAGATATTGGTATAATTGAGATTCATGTTGACGCCGTAAAAGACCGTATCCCCGTGTAACATGGTTTTCACATGGTGAGCGATGGATCCCAGTTCAAGGATATCATCCGTGGCAAGCATAAAATGCGCATCTGCCGAGTCAACGGGAATACCGTTGAAAACTTTTTCGGCGATCCGTTGAAGGGTCCGGTTATGAATTTTGTCAATCCGCAATTTGGCCGTCTTTGTGTTCGATCATTTTAATTTTTATTCAAAGTTACCCGGGAAATTCCCGACCCCCCTGTCTCCGCCATGCCCGTCACACATGGAGAAATAAAACGGCGCGGGCGGAGCGTAACACCCCGCCCGCATGAATCCAATGGCAAGCCGAAGTTTAAACCGTTTTCTGAAATTTTCTTAATACTAAAGCGCTCTCATAAAGGCAACCAAATCCTTCTTCTCCTGCTCCGTGAGTTTCAAACCCTGGATGAGATTGAAGAATTCCACCGTATCTTCAAGAGTCAACAGGCGTCCGTCATGCAGATAAGGAGGCGAATCCTTGATTCCGCGAAGCGGAAATGTTTTTATGGGACCGTCGGCGGAGGCCATGCGGCCGTTTACCATTTTCGGTTTGAAGAAACGCTCGGCTCTCAGGTTGTGCATCAGGTTGTCCGTGTAATACGGTGCGACATGGCAGACAGCGCATTTGCCTTTTTCGAAAAAAATTTTCTCACCGCCGAGTTCTGACTCGGTCGCTTTTTCAGGATCGAGCCGGCCGTAAATATCCAGCTTGGGAGCAGGCGGAAAGTCCAATATGGACTGGAATTCGGCCATAAAATGAACCTGGCTGCCTCGCTCCAGAATGTTGACCCCTTTTTTGGTCGCAATCACCGGATCTCCGTCGAAATAGGCTGCTCTCTGCTCGAATTCGGTGAAATCCTCGATACTTTTCAATGCACGCTGAGAACCGAACAGGCGCTGGATATTTACACCGCGCAACGGCGGGGTATCCAGACGATGTCGGAATTCCTGCGGCCGGATATCGCCCACCAGGTGCGTGGCACCGTTCGAGTGCCCGTTTACATGACAGTCAAAACAGGTTACCCCTCTGCCTGCAAGTTCCGAGCGACGGTCCTCGGTCTGGTTGAACTGCTGCTGGGGAAAGGGGGTGACAAGCAGGCGCAATCCTTCCAATTGCTTGGGATTGAGAATGCCGTTAAACAGTTCATAATAGTTCATGATGGTAACCACTTTTCCCTGAGATACATCGCCGAGATCCGGTCTTGTCGTCAAATATATCGGCGGCGGAAATTCAGGGAGTAAATGGTCCGGCAGGTCGTAATCCAGGTCGAACCGTGTGAGGTCGCGTCCTTCCTGATTTTTGATTTCATCGATATGGAACCCGGGGAAAACCATCCCTCCTTCCGCGTGATTCGGATGGGGAAGGGGAAAAAAGCCGGCGGGCCAAAGGCCTTTTTCCCTGATCTCTTCGGGCTTCATTTCCGCAAGCTTTTCCCAGGTCACGTCTTTAGGAAGCTTCACTCGAACACCTTCCTGGGCAGGCTTTTTCCCCCCGGACATCATGACCCCATCGGCCGGATGGTCACTCAGGTCATAACGCTGATTGAGCAGATCCATTTGCCGTTTCATCACCTCCGGTTTCGCGGCTTTCATCCGCTTGACGACGTCTTGAAACATCTCTTGAATGACCACGGGTGAATAGCTGCTCTTTGAAGGTTCCTGAGCATACACGATCCCCGGAATCATGATCAGAAAAGCAAGAATGATTACTATGCCTTTTGCATCCTTCCTTCTTTTACTGTTCATTTCTTGGTCTCCTTTTTTTGATGTTTTGACAAAATAAAAGTTCCTCGCCGTTCACGAACGGCGGTCAGACCGCACCGCCTTACAAATGAAAGTCGCCGGACGCTTCCGGTTGGTAGAGAATTTTCTCGATACGGATTCGTCGGATTCCCGAAGGAACCGGCCATTCAACGATGTCTCCTTCTCGGTAACCAAGTATGGCCGTGCCGATCGGAGCGAGGACCGAGATATTACCCGCGTCAATATCCGCGTCTTTTGGAAATACCAGAGAATAGGTCATCTCCTCCAAGGTATCGACATCACGGAGCATGACCTTCGTGTTCATGGTCACCACATCCGGAGGCATCGCTTTTGGAGACACCACCGTCGCCGTTGCGAGTTCCTCCTCCAGATCCTCCAGATCCTTTCTTCTATGATTACCGAACTCCTCGGCTACTTCGATAAGTTCTTCAAGACGTTCCTTGTCAAACATGGTAATAAAAATATCTCTTTGTTTCACGATTACCCCCCTTGTCAGCTGCCCGCGTAAAATCAGATCGCCTTTTTTCGGCATGGAAGTTTCAAAGTAAATCGGCGGTCGATATCCTTCGTTTATGCAAACGGCCGATAGTATGCTTCGAGATCGTCTTTACGTGTTTTTTAAACCATCGTGTTCGATTCAAGATTTGGCAAAGAAAACACCCCGGCTCCTCAATGATTCCTGTTTTTTGTTGCCGGGCTGATTAAATGGCCTCCGGCATCTGAATTTCAGCGGTCGGCCGCCGCGGGTGGGTTACCGTTTGATATCCGGTCCTACTTCATTTCGTGGTGCTTCCGGTTACCGAGCACAACTTCATTTTTTTTTACCGCAATTCAATGTGGAATGCGTATCATTCAGGCGGGAAATTGATTCGATCTTCAAAACCAGGTCAATATTTTTATGTATATAAAATCCGATTCGTTTTCACCATAGGGGGACAAGCTCATTTTCACGGGAGAAATCCCCAAATAAGATTGACTGGTCCCTGAAAAAACGTATCGCTGGTTATTTAATTCAAACCGATTCGACGGGATTGATCCCGATGAAATCGGCTGTGTTTGATTGTATGGAAGGATTCGCACATCCCCGGGCTCATGAGGCTTTTGGAAGAAAATATCCCGCCGACGGTTTCGTGACCGAACGGCAACCCCATTTTCTCTATTTTCCTTTTCGCCATTTCTTGAAGAATCCGGCGAGATTCCTGGTAGGTGGAAATATTCCTTCCCTGGCCATCCGGACATCTTCCACGGAAAAGAAAGCTTTTGGATTGAATTTCTTTACGTGGCCGATGACCGATTCAAGATTTTTGCGATCGATAACGGAGAAAATGATCGTAACATTTCCGGTAACTCCTTCCGCGTTGATAGCCGTAACACCGTACCCTTCGGATCGGAGAAAGTCAACCAATGCCGAAGCATCTTTTTGTATGATGATTCTCAAGACTACCTTCCCGATGGCAAGGAGATCCTCAATAAAAATTCCGACAAAATTTCCCGTGGCAAATCCCGCGCAGTAGGCGATGTAATAAACGATATTCGTCAGGTTTTGCATGATCTGACCGATCGCAAGGAGCCAGATAAAAACTTCAAAGAAGCCGAAGAGAGGAGCCACAAACCGCAACCCTCTTGAAATGTATATAATACGCATCGTTCCGAGGGAAACATCGATGATTCGGGCGAAAAAAATAAGAAAAGGAATAACAACCCATTTAAATGTTGCCGAGTCCATTAAGGAAGCGGAATCCATTTTATCCCTCTCAGAGCGCTGAAATTCATTTGCTGATGAAACACACGCCAACAAGCTTTCACGATAAAAAACCGATGATCGGCCTTAAAATGATAGAATTCGGAATTTGCCAAAAATTCGTTCCGCCTCCGCCTGATTTGTCCATATGATTTGCGAGGTTTTTCCCCCGATTTCAGCGGTTGATGGTTTCCACTTTTCTCCGGGTACGCAAATTTTCATCAACGAAACCGGGACCGCGTCCGCTCCGGAATCCTCGCTGCTTCTTTCGATACCGAGTGGCTTCGCGATTCGTGAATCAAATCGATGACGGTCACCTCCGGCGGTGATAAAAAGCGCATGGGTGGACCCCATGTCCCTGAACCTCTGCTAATATACAGGAAAGAACCTTCCCGGAAACGAACAAGACCCGCGTCCGCGTGATAGAGGAGCTTGATCACAAGCGTAAAAGGAAAAATCTGACCTTTGTGCGTATGTCCTGAAAGCTGAAGATCAAAATGGCCCCGTACCTTCGGATCCACCAGCGGCCGGTGTTTCAAAACCAGGGTAAAAAGCTCCCGGGGGAATCGTGACAGCAATTCTTTTTCTGAAACCGATCCATCAAGTTCGGGACGTTTTCCGGCAGGATCGTCCACGCCGGCGATATTGATCAAGCCCGCAATGGTCAACCCTTCATCTCGAAGGAGCGTAAACCCGGCTTTTTTTGTAAAATCCAGGGATCTTTCAAGCCCCGCATAGAATTCGTGGTTTCCTGTAACGGCATATTTTCCATATCGCGTTCGGATCTCTCGAAGCATCCCGGCAAGCGCCGACAAGTTATCCATCTGGCCGTCCACCAGATCGCCCGTCGACACGAAAATGTCCGGTTCGGCAGCCCTAACCGCCGATAGAATCCGGTTTAATCTCTTCTCTCGAACCATCAATCCCAGATGGACATCGGATATCTGGACGATTCGAACGCTCCCAACCGTTTCAGGAATCTTTTGGGACCGGATCTCGAAATGTTCCGTTCGAATATGGACAGCCTCAAAAAGTCCGTAGGATGTTATCAGAATCGAAAGAAAAAACCCCATCCACATGTACGCCACCCAGGACAAAACTTCCGGTATCCGCTCAAATCCGTGCCTTTCAAGAACCCGGACAACCAGGGGGGAAAAGGTCATGATCACCATGAATAGAATAAGGAGCTTGGTGACTCCCGCACCGAGTTGAAACGCAGCCCTTGCCTTCAGAAAAGAATAGAGGTGCAGTCCCCCGTAAAGCGTTAAAAATGTCGCTAAAAACATAACCTCATGCGTTTCCGATTGTTTGCCGAATTAACGCCTCATTAAAACTCTATGCAACATACTTTGAGGAGTTCTCCCCCATCGGTTTTCCATGCGGGAAGTCTCCCCTTTGCGAAACAGGATCGACGCTCGCTTTACGATTAAAAAAAATCGCCCCTTTTTGCCGAGCCGGCATCCCGGCTCGAAGAGGCTTTTTTCTCCGTTACGAATTTTTTGCCGTGTCGATTCAAGAAAAACCTGTCCATCTCTTTTCTTACAAACAAACTTACGATTCGAGCATGAAAATCACCATACCTTGCGGCCGACGGTTGAATGGATTCATGGACCAGGTTTTGAATTTCTTCATAAGAATCCGATGGGAGATCCAGTTTTTCAAATAATCTTTTTGTGTAGGCATCCACCACGAAAATCGGTCTGCTGAAGGCATAGCAAAGAATACTATCCGCTGTTTCAGGGCCGATACCTGCCCACGATAAAAGAAGATTTCTCAATCGGCCGGTTGGATAATTTCGAAGTGACTCGACGCCGCCTGCCCGAATGATGCAGTTTGCGATCGTCCGGAGTCTTGAAGATTTCTGGTTATAAAATCGGGCAGGCTTAATGGCCTCTTTCAAATCATCTTTGCCTTCGGCAAGCGCGTGAAGGTTCAACAGATTCTTTGCCGTTAAATTTATTATGGCCTGTTCCGCATTGCGCCAGGATGTATTTTGAGTCAGGATGGAACCGACAATGATTTCCACCGCCTCGTCATTTGACACAATTCTCCCTTCCTGACCGGGATAATAAACCGGCGGGTTTCCATGACCGGAACTGGTCGGCCACCAGCCTTGATTACCACAAATTTTTAACAAGCGGTTATCCAGATCGATAATTTTTTTTCTCAGCATTCGAGAGTGCCTCATCTTATTCCACGCGAGCTGATTTATAACGCTGCTCATTATTTTTTTAAACACCCATCGATGTCAAGGATGAAATCTTGAAAATTAATCGCACCAATCTCTTAGGTGGTTTCCCTTCCTTTTGGAGGATAAATTCCCGTTCGTTGGGCATTACCTCTATAAAAAATGAGCCTTTTACCCTATAGACAAAAAATAAAATGTTGTATTAAATGTAAGCAAATCAATTGCATTTCTCAAGCGCATTGGGGCCACTCGTTCTTGATTGCGCTTTGAAAGGATGGTTCATCCCCCAATGAACCATCCTTTTTAATTTTTATAAGTGATTTCGAAACCTCTCCTCGAGACCAATCTCCGTGTTGGGCAAGGTCTTTCATTACCTTCCAGAAAACCGGACACCGCTCAAAGGTTTTAACCCCACAGTTTTCCTCTTCCAGCGAAAAATTTCCAATTGAACAAAAATTTGACTATCCTGGAGTTTGCCCTTATATAGATCATTACTTCTAAACGTTTTGAAGCCCTTATTTAAATCTCAGGAGAAAATTCATGGAATGCAAAAAGGAGCAAAACCTGAAATCATGCAATTGCAGTTATCATTCATGCTCCCGTAAGGGGATATGCTGTGAATGTATCGGTTATCATCTGAGAAACCGTGAACTTCCCGCATGCTGCTTTCCCGGCGACGCCGAACGGTCCTATGATCGATCCTTCGAACATTTTGCGCGACTTGTCACGCAAAAAAAGGTTTAAATATACAATTCAACGGCTTGGAAACGGCTCGAAGGACGACCCCCTTGTGCAAAAAAGGCTGATTGGGTGAATGAGATTAAAATGCCTGCCTGAAGTCGAAAAAAAGGAAAACCTCTGAAAAATGCAGGATTGAGAAACGGAAATTCGATCGTTTCTCCGGATTCCGGTGAAAACCCTTCTTGTAAACAAACCCCCCGCCAAAAAAAGTTGCCCCCGGTTTTCAATTAAGATATAATGCCTTAAATTCAAGATCAACAGCATTGGTTTTATGATGCGGAAAGGAGTAACGGCAGAGATGTTTGATCAAGATTGGAAAGAAAAAAAATACGATGAGGTTTTTGAATTCATTTGCAGGAACGTGAAGCGGCAACAAGATTCAGACCCCGACTTCTGTTTCGAGCATGTCCGGGCAAGACTGAATGATGCGTATGCACGGCAGGGTCAAGGCTGGGCCGGAACGGATCCGGTAATGGATATCACCGAATCAGCTACAATCTCCGCTTATGAATATATTTTGGCAGAATGGCAAGAGTAAGAATCTGTAGAATCTTTCCAGATTCCTTGAAACAAGTCCGACTCCGATCCGTTGCAATTTTTATATCCCATCGGCAAGGTCGTTATCCCGGGAAAGGAACAATCGCCTTCAACCGATTGATCGATTCAAACCCTAATCCTCCGTTAGATAAAGGAAAATATGAAATGGGAACGGTTGTCGGTGGAGCCCGCAATACACAACCGAATAAACGTCAATTGACTTCTTTCCACACATCAACGAAAAGATCCCAACTGACAAGATGATATCTTGATTCCTAACGTCTCGCATGCGGAAGAAACATCCATTTTCGCAAGGCCTAGTTTTTTGGCGATTTCCCAGCTCAAAGCACACGGCAACCGGTTGTCCACCAGTGAACCTTTGATATTTTCGGCCAATTGAGGTGAAACGCTTTCCGCGGGTTTTACGATTCGCCACGTCGGGCGATAACCGAACAGCCCGAGCTGACATTTCTCTATTCGGACCTCCAGGAGATCAATTACCGTACCCACCCTGGCCGGAGGGGCATTTAAATCTCTTGAAATTTTAAAGGCGGCGGAACACGTAATTTTTCCGTCTGAAACTTCTCGCTTCACCGCTTCGGCAATTCGCGGATCCGGTTGGGTTCCCGCAGGATGTTTTGCGGCATAGTGCCCAGCGTCTTCGTGTGTCATTTTTTTCTCCTTTGGATCGTCGTGCTTCCTAAATCCGTCTTCCATCGGGTTTTTCCCTGAAAGCAGGCGAAGGGGTTCAGCCACATGAATATATTCTCGGCCCGAACGCCTCGCCCCGGCACATTCATTGAACTCAATGGAAGGTGTTTAAACCACTACTGCGTGAATAAAAAGTTACGGGCCGGCGCAACCGCTTTATTATTATCAGCAAACATCAATATTTCATATAATGGAATGGTTCGACCGCCGACAGTTCTTCGGCATTCAGGGTCTCGAATCCGTCTTCTTTCAGGATTTCCTGAGCTCGTTGAATTTGATCAACCTCAATGACAAAAACCGCCCGTTTCCAACTTTCAAGGACAAATCCGTAAGCATTTTCCACATTTACGTTTTCCCTTGCAAGCAGTTGAACCAGTTTATCCAAACCCCCCGGCCTGTCTTCAATCAAAATCGCGAGAACTTCCTTTAAGCTTGCGGTAAGTCCCTCCTTTGCCAAAACTTTTTGCCCCTGTTCCGGATCATCTACCAGCAGATTGATAACACCGAACTCATCAGATGTGGAAATCGTGATAGCCCGGATATTGATTTTTGCCTTCGCCAGGATTGCCGTGACTTTGGCCAGCCTTCCCGGTTTGTTTTCTGCAAATACCGAAATTTGATAAGCAATCATATCTATCAACTCCCATGTGGCTGAAATAATCAACCGTATAAATTTTTTCGATTATCAATCACTCTGCCTGTCTTTCCCTCCGGCTTGGGAAGACTGTTCGGCTCAACCAGTTTCACCCTCGGGGTAATCAGAATATCGGCTTTCAGGGCATCGGAAATTCGGCTTCTCAAATTCTCAAGCTGTTTTAAATCGCCCGTGAAGAATTCTTTTTGGACTTCCACTTTTATTATGATGTCATCGTTCAATCCTTCCCTTTCCAGGATGATCAAAAAATTATTCCCCACTCCGGGAATATTGTTCAGTTTCTTCTCTATCTGGATGGGGAAGATGTTGATCCCCTTGATGATCATCGTATCATCCGTCCTTCCTTTGATTCTCTCGATCCGCCGATGCGTGCGACCGCATTCGCAGGGTTCGGTGATCATACGGGTCAAATCCCGGGTCCGATACCTCAAAATAGGCATGCCTTGCCTCACAAGGGTTGTTAAAACCAACTCTCCCATCGTACCCTCAGGGACCGGTTCAAGGGTCTCAGGGTCGATCACTTCCACCAGGTAGTTATCTTCCCAGATATGCATTCCTTGCTGAAATTGACATTCAAAAGAAACACCGGGACCGTTCATCTCTGAAAGACCATAGGAATTGAAAGCCTTGATACCCAAAATTTCTTCGATCTGCTTTCGGGTTTCCTCCGAGTGAGGCTCGGAACCGAGAAATGCCGTTTTAAGCTCCGTATCTTTCCGGGGATCCATGTCAACTTCCTTAAAAACCCCGGAAAGATGAAGCGCGTGACTCGGACTGATATGAAGGACGGTTGTTCCGAAATTTTTCATCAATTGAATCTGTCTCCGGCTGTTTTCGGAACCGGCCGGGATCACCAGGGCACCTAACCTTTCCGCGCCGTAATGAAAGCCGAGCCCTCCGGTAAAAAGACCATAAGTCATCATATTCTGAAAAACATCGCTTTTCCTCATACCGGTCATATACATGGAACGCGCCATCAGGTTTGTCCATGCATTGACGTCGGCGGCAGTGTGAAATATAACAAGGGCTCTTTCCGTGGTTTCAGAGGAAAAATGCATCCGGATCAGTTCGTCCCTCGAAACGGCAATCAGTCCGTAAGGCCAGCAGTCTCTCAGATCATCACAGGTGGTGAATGGGATATTTTCTATGTCTTTGAGGGAACTTATTCCGTCCGGCTTGAATCCGATGTTTTTGAACAGTTTGCCGTAGAAGTCGGACGTCGATGCGCTTCTTACCGTTTTCTTCAGTCTCTCAAGCTGAAGTACTTTCAGTTTGTCATGGGGTATCGTTTCAATTTCCTTTTCCCAATACATTTTTTTCTCCCTTGGCAAAATTAATGGCTTGTTCGAAGAAAGGATTCAGCTGTTGTTTATTAAATGAATAGGGATAAAACGGGTGTAATACGGTTCGGATTCAGCTCCCGCCTTTGTATGATCGATCATAAACCTTGGCCGGTGTATGCATCGGATTAATTGTTATGCCTCAATCAAAAAATTGGCAAGACAAATTTTCCCGGAGCGAAGCATCTGATGCGGCTGAATCGAGCTTCCCGCTGCAACCCATGAATTTTGGATCCCCGCCGTGACAAGGCGGACATATGGCTTAAATCGTTTTACCAAACAACCCAAATCCGGCGTAAAATCTTTCCGGTAGCAAAATCAGTCAAACTGCTCGCGAATAATCTTCTTGTCGATTTTGCCCACACGAGACTTCGCAATGTGATCGACAATCACGACCCTGTCCGGTATTCCATACCTGGGTAAAATACCTGCATCCGCGAACTTTTTATAAAAGTCCTTAAAATCTTTTTCTTCCACCTTCCCCTTGTACTCATCTTTAAGTACCAGGAGAACAAGAGGCCTTTCACCCCACTTTTTATCCGGAACTCCCACCACGGCGGCATCCATCACAGCTTCGTGCCGTATAATAATTTCCTCCAGCTTGAGGACGGAGATCCATTCTCCGCCTGTTTTAATGATGTCTTTCAGTCGATCCGTAACTTGTAAATAGCCTTCCGGATCGATATTGCCGATGTCACCGGTGTGAAGCCAGCCATTTTTCCACAGCATCTCACTTCCTTCAGGGTCCTTTATATATCCCTGTGTAAGCCAAGGTGTTCTGGCGACGATTTCTCCAGTGCTCTTTCCATCGTGAGGAACCGGCATCCCCTCCCAATCGATCACTTCCAGTTGAACGAGCGGCACCGGAAGCCCGGCGCAGCTTCGAATTTCAACCTGTTTATCGAGATCCCAATCCAGCATATGGGGTTTCAAATTGGCAACGGTAAGCAAAGGACAGGTTTCCGACATTCCGTAGGACGAAAACAGATTAATTCCGAGATCCATTGCTTCTTTACAGAGATCTTTGGGAAGGGATGAACCGGCGATCATTATCTTCAGGCGGGAAAGATCCATATCCTTTACAACAGGGCATTGCATCAGCATATGCATGACGGTCGAAACACAATGAGAAAACGTTACTCCCTCCTTTTCAATGAGTTTCAAAATCGTTTCCGGTTCGGCATGCCCGGGATAAACCTGTTTTGTTCCCAGCAAAGTACAGAGGTAAGGAAGACCCCAGGAGTGAATTCTGAACATCGGGGTAAGCGGCATGTAAACATCCCCGGAATCAAGTGAGACTTGTGACTTATAGGCACAAAGGCCGGACATAAGCCCATAGGTGTGCAGGACGATTTGTCGATGGCTGAAATAAACTCCCTTGGGCCAGCCGGTAGTACCGGCGGTATAGAAAATCGTTGCGATGGTATTTTCGTTGAAATCCGGGAAATCGTATTCGATCTGACTTTCAGCGAGAAGATCTTCGTATTCCCCGTCCATTTTTAATGAGGTTTCGGGTAAAGCACCGGTTTCATTAATCAGTATGATTTTCTTTACTGTCGTGAACTGATTCTTCACGGCTTCCAGCTTTGGAAGGAAATCAGCATTAACGATGATTACATCGTCTTCCGCATGATTAATCGTGTAAATGATTTCTTCCGGGGAAAATCTAACATTTATGGTGTGCAAAACAGCACCCGTCATGGGAATGGCAAAAAAGCATTCAAGGAACCGATGACTGTCCCAATCCATCACGGCAACCGTATCGCCTTTTCTTACATCCAGTTTTTTCAGAGAATTCGCAAGTCGGGCCACGCGCTTTTCAAAGGTCAGGTAATCATATCTCATTCTATTCCTGTAGATGATCTCCTGATGAGGCGAGTAGATCAGAGGGGGTCGAAGAAGATTCTTGATAAGAAGCGGGTAGAAATAAGCCGAAGGGGTCCGTTCAATCTCCAACTTTGTCATATGATCTCCTTTGAAGTATGTCCGGGATAATAACCTTTTACCTGCTGTGGCCTCTTTATTTTTCGATCATCCGGTTTTTGATAAAAAGGCCTGTTTTAGTTGCTTCATATATGAAAAATTAAAATTCAGCAAAAAGATAAATCGCCGCCGTCAGCTGCTGCGATTTGATGATGGCCCGGATAAGAATGTCTCCAGGTCTGCATCCTTTCGGATTCCCAGTCGGGTTAATGAAAAATCATACCGTACAGGATCGTCCGGCACGATTTTTCTGAAGCTTGCCGTTATCTCCAGAGCCGTACACATGTCTGCCTGATTCCGGGAAGTCAGCCCCAGTCGGATACCGATTCGGTGCATATGGGTATCCAGCGGAATAATCAGTTTCGACCCGGGCACATCCGCCCATCCACCCGGATCCACTTCATCATTTCGAACCATCCAGCGCAGGAAAAGATTCAGTCGTTTACAAGCGCTACCTTTTTCGGGGCATGGGAGCAGATGACCCGGCCGGCAAATCCCGCCGGCTTTAATTTGTTGCGCAAAAAAGACCAAAGCCGGTAAAACAGTCTCGTGACGCCGGTTAAAGCCGCAAAGAAAGCATTTATAGAGCGATCCGTACCGTTCGATCACGATTTTTGTTCCCATGAGCAACATCGAGAGCGCCTCACCGGTGGCGAATCTGTGGCTGAAGCCTGAAAACGCTTGACGAAGGGATTCAACCGTGGCTTTTTTCAGAAATAAAGAAGGGGACGCCCCCATTTTCTTGAAGACCTGTGATGCGCTTTTCAAGATCTGATTAACCCTTCCATAAGCAAGGCAAGAGGCAATCAGGCCTGCAATCTCTCGGTCTGCGAGATTTTTATAAGCGTAAAGAAATTCAAGGGGGTCCGGATGAACATATTCCCGCCGGTTATAGTTGCGATACAGTTCGTCTAATTTCTTTTTGTCGACCTTTGAATTCATTCCCCGTTGCTGTGAATCGTCGGAAGGAAGGTGCCGGATTCGCATAAACCGTGTGGGCAAAAAACATGGAAACACCCAATTCGGCTTTTGCCGCAAGTTTTTTTTACCAATCTTGATAGGCATTGTAAAGTCTGTGTCGCAGATTCGGTCAAATCCCCCGGATTGAAAGAAAAGAAGTGATTCTTCTGCAAAAAATATAGTAAAATAATAAAAATATCTGCCTTGTTATTTTATTGACATCCTATATTATAAGGAATTAAGTATACTTTGAATAAAGTATATGGGTTTATCGTTAATGAGTCTGAGCATCCTTTGGTGTTAAAAAGAAGCGTTACAAATTCCGGGAGTTAAGGCCATGATTCATAAAAATACCGATATTGAACGAAGAAGGCATCCCCGTTCGCCCAAGCGGTTGAACTTTAAACTCAAGACACAACATTTTGATGTCGTAGCCGAAACAAAGGACTTAAGTTGCATCGGTGCGTTATGTCAGGTGAATAAACCCATTCCGGAGATGACTCACCTCAAGATGATCCTGGAATTGCCGGGTCAATACGCGGAATGCGAAGGAACGGTGGTTCGGGTTGAAAAAAATTCACCAACGGAAGATACTTATGACATTGCTATTTATTTCAATGAAATCTCGAAAGCCGAGAAGAAAAAAATAGCAGACTATCTGGGGTTATAGACAATCCCATTCATTCGAATCCTTCAGTTTTCATTTCCGAGAGCGGCGACAATCATTCGATATTCGCCCTTAAACCATTCTTTTTTAATTATTCGGTCTTCTGATACATAGATATTGTTTTTAGCCAAGAGACTAAAAAAATCATTTTCGTAGGTTACTTTTCCGAAATCGATGGAGGTAAAATAGACAAGTTTCGGCTTGATGAAGTCCATCAGCCGAAACCGATCCTTATACATCGTTTGGAAAAAAACAATCTTTCCTCCGGGCCGAATCCATTCTTTAATCCGGTGCAAAACCAGCCGCTGATCATCAAAAAGCATGAAACTCATACTGAAAAGAACAAAATCAAAATAATTTTTTATTTTGGGCTCGAAATCCTCAATGGATTTGCAATACGTTTCGATATGGTTTTCCAAACCATAGCCCTTGATGAGACCGTCACAGTGATTCAGATAATGTTTGTTTATATCAATCCCGACAATCCTTAATTGTTTTGATTTAATCAGACCGTGGAATTTCCGGATCATCATGCCGTTGCCGATTCCCACGTCTAATATATTAGAATGATCAGAAAAATATTCAAGGCAATTGCAGTAGCAAAGTTCGGTCACATTGCTGATGATCAACTGATACAAACGGTTTTTCACTCTGCATATCGGATCCGCATCAATAATTTCATTTTTAAAGAAATTTTTCATTTCCATCCATCCAGTACAAAATTTCCGAACTTGGAATATTTTAGTCTGCAAGATAAGTGTTTTTTTGACACGGCTGGAAAAAAATTTTTCGAAGTGTCTGTATTCGAAAACCCGATAAAAATATTAAAGAAATGCGAATTATGGCCCGATGTAATAATCAAATAAAAACCTCACAAAATTCTTATCATACATTATTAGAAAGTATTCAAGAGCTTCGTTTGCCAAAAACTTAAAAACCTACATGAAAAACATAGAAAAACTTTAGAGGGAACGGATGAAAAAGAAAAAAATCTTTTTTGGATTGTGCAGAGGATATGCTCTGTTTTTATTATTTTTCGGATGCGGTTTTTTTAACGGCACGATCTCCCAAGCATCGGATAAGAGTTATGTCGGCGCAGAAAAATGCGCGGAGTGCCACGAATCGGAATATAAAAATTTTACGGAATATGCAAAAAAAAGCAACTCTTTTCATTCGATACAGATCATGAAAAAGGGTCTGACGAATCAAGAATTGAAAAGTTGCTTTGAATGCCATACCACGGGGTATGGAGAATCCGGTGGGTTTAAATCCGAAAACGAAACGCCTCATCTGAAAAATGCGGGCTGCGAGGTTTGCCATGGCCCTGGAAGCATCCATGTCGAAACCAATGATCCGGACGATATCAAGGGCAGTTTAACGGCCAAGGATTGCGAAAAATGCCACAATTCGACTCGGGTGGGAGCATTCAGGTACAAACCGCTGATTTATGGAGGGGCACACTGATGAAGCTTGCAAACAAAGGGATGCGATTTAAAATCACCGCCAGCCTTTCAATTTTAATAATCGCGGGGCTTACATTTATCAGCTATCTGAATATTGCCGATCAGCGCCGCAATATCGCGGAAGAAGTCCGCTATGCCTCAAATATGCTCGCGGACGCGGTATACACGGGAATGATTCAACCCATGGCTACCGGAGACTCCGACACCATCTGGCAACAAATGGCGGACTTTAAAAGAGACATGAAAGAATCGGAGCTTTTTATATTCGACTTCAACAAGGATATTGTATATGCCTCTGACAAAAATAATGCCGGAAGCAACCTGAGCAGACTGATTCACTCAACAAACCTGGAATCCGCTACCGAGCAAATGATCCGAGACGGAAAAACGCTTCAGGTCGGATATGAAGAACATATCGCAGGCAAGCCCTATTTGAGTGTGTTGCGCCCGATTCTGAATGAGGATCGATGTTATCATTGCCATGGCTCCAGCCGATCCGTTCTCGGAGGACTTTTGGTAAGACAGAGTACCGAGCGGATGCATAAAAGCGTAGAAGCGATTCGAAATAAAAATATCCTTACCAGCCTCTTCGGGGGCTTATTGGCAATCGCAGCGCTTTATTTGTTAATCTCAAGGCTGGTCATCAATCCCATCAACAAGATTTCCATGACATTGAGCGAAGGGGCCGCACAAATCGATTCGGCTTCCTCTCAGGTCTCCTCCGCCAGTCAGACCCTGTCGGAAGGAACCAGCGAACAGGCGGCATCCCTTGAAGAAACGTCCTCTTCTCTGGAACAAATGTCTTCTATGATTCGGCAAAATGCCGATCATGCCAATCAAGCGGATCATATTATGAAAGAGACCAATCAGGTCGTCAATGACGCAAACAGTTCCATGGCGGAACTGATAAAATCAATGCAGGAAATTTCCATAGCAAGCGAGCAGACATCAAATATTATCAAAACCATTGACGAGATTGCCTTTCAAACGAATCTGCTGGCCTTGAACGCAGCGGTTGAAGCGGCACGGGCCGGTGATGCGGGAGCTGGATTTGCGGTAGTTGCCGATGAAGTAAGAAACCTGGCCATGAGGGCAGCCGAAGCCGCAAAAAACACGTCTGATCTGATCGAGGGAACGGTTAAAAGGGTGAAAGATGGTTCCGCACTGGTTTCCAGGACAAATGAGGCTTTTTCCAAAGTAGCTGAAAGTGATGCAAAAGCCGGAGAGCTGGTAGCGGAAATTTCGGTCGCTTCCAGCGAGCAGGCGAAGGGAATTGAGCAGATAAATAAAGCGGTGATTGAAATGGACAAGGTAACGCAGATTAGCGCCGCAAATGCCGAAGAAATGGCTTCGACCTCCGAGGAATTGAGCGCTCAGGTAAAACAAATGGAAAACGTAGTAAATGAGCTTGTTGCGCTGATCGGCGGTAATGGCAATGGAAATGGATCGGAACTTCGAAATTCAGAAAATCAGCGCAAAGTCACCCATGTGATAAAAGGTTCAATTCCAGCAAAAAAAGCAATAGAAACAGCCTCGCATAAGTCAGGAACCCCAAAATCCCGTGAATCGATCCCGATGAATCATAAATCCGGTGACTTCTAATCCGTGTGATAAGGCATGATTTCAAGAGATCGGCCATCGGTTGACATCCGGATCGCTCCCTCTCCGGGGGTTTGGAAGATCCGGTATCCGCGGCTTTGATATCTTTCCAAAACAGACGGATGGGGGAATCCAAATCGGTTCCCCCATCCGGATGATATGATTACGACTTCGGGAACGATCTGGTCCAAAAACAGAGGCGAACTTGATGTCCGGCTGCCGTGATGAGGTGAAATCAAGACGGTGCTTTTCAATTTGCCCCCCGCAATGGCCGAAAGTTCCCTTTCCGCCCTTTCCATAATATCTCCCGGAAACAAAAAAGATTTTGATCCGAATGCGACTCGGATAACAAGCGAATTATTATTTTCATTTCTCCATTTCTCTTTTTGCCTTCGGTCCATGAAGTCAGCGGGAGGGTATAAAACCTCCATCCGCACACCGTTGAGATCATGAACACCAACAATGTTTTTGAGTATGGGCATGTCAATTTGATTTTCGGTAATAATTTCGAGGAAGTTTCGATAGCTCTTGGTATCCGCTCCTTCATGGTTAGTCCAGATCCTTTTCACATTGAAATGTCTGGCAATGTATAAGAGTCCGTTTAAATGATCCGCGTTTGCATGGGAAAGAATAAGGGTATCAACCGTTTTAATTTTTTTTCGCCATAAAAAAGGAGCAATTACCCTGGCTCCGACATCAAAAGTGGAATTGTCTGAAAATCCTCCTCCATCGACAAGAAAGCAGCACCCACCCGGCAATTCCAGAAGGGCTGCACTTCCCTGCCCCACGTCAATAACCGTTGCCCTTAGATTCTTGTGCCAGAACCGCTGATTCATCCAGTAAAAAATATCCGCCGCTCCGGCAAAAATAAGGAACGCAACCATAATTTTTGCCAACTTTCGCCTGAATTCGATCAGACATTGTTTTTGTCCTCCGGGTATTTCCATCCTGGAATTTTTCAGGTTCAAAATCGCCCAGACCAACGCATAAAAACCTGCGATCTCAAAACAGGTAGGCGTTACCGTTCGTAAAGACGTAAAACCAAAGTCGGCCACAAAACACAAGATATCGATCGTTTTCGATAATATGAATGCGCTTGTCTGGATAAACCACGATGCTGCCGGAATGCTAAATGGATATAAGAATACGGATAAAAGGCTCATAGGAACGACAATAAAACCGACAAGGGGAACCATCAGAAAGTTTGCCGCAAGCCCGATCGTCGATGTCTGGTTGAAATAAAACAGAGTGAGAGGAAAAGTCCCTAAAATAGCAAATATGGACACCCATAAGAAGGAAATCATTCTTTGATGAACGCGAAAACCCCCATCTTGTTTCATCCGAGGTTCCCGGTTCACTTTTGACAGACCATACAGGATGGAAAGGACGGCAGCGAAAGAAAGCTGAAAGGAAATTGAAAATAAAGAAGGCGGATCGACAATCAGAATCACCAATGCCGCGACCGCAAGGGTATTCATCAGGTCGTTTTCCCTTTCCAACAAAAACGTGGAAAGAAAAACCGTTACCATAATCACGGCCCTCTGAGTTGATGGCGACATTCCGGCGAGCAGGCCGTAGATAAGTACCGGAAACAACGATAAAATAGCCGCTCCCTTTCGAGTCCATGCATTTCGCAGAAACGGTTTTATATGAGAAAGTATCCATGAAAAAAAGGCAAATGAAACCGTCGCAATAATGCCGATGTGCAGTCCGGAGATGGCAAGAAGATGCCCGACGCCGGTTCTGTTGAACGCTTCTTTCAAACGGGGAGAAATTCCGTTTCGATCTCCGATGATAAGTGCTTTCAATAAACCCTGTTCATGCCCCGTCACGGTTTTTTCTATGAAACCGGAAACATTCAGACGAGCATCCTCAACAACTGCATAACCGGTTTTCCTCCCGGAAAGGTTTTCCAGAAGGTTAATTCTTTCTTCCGGCACATATGCAGTCACCCAAATCCCCTGAAAAGCCATATGCCTCTGATAATTAAATCCGCCGGGATTCTTGAAATTTCGAATCGTTCGGAGCCGGCTGAAAAAGGAAATCCGGTTTCCGATGGAAAACTGCTTCTCTGTCACCGGAACGGTCACCCGAATCTTTCCGGCCACGGAAAATGGTTCTCCGGTTTTTTTTGCGAGAGTTTCCGCGCGCAGAACGAATCTTGTTCTGTTCTCGGTTTTTATGGGAAGGCTGTCGATAATGCCGACAATTTTCCAAGGATGGGTATCCGCAAAATGAATCACATGATTGGGAGGAAACTTCGGATCAACATACGGCTGTATGCAAAGGTAACCCAGACCAAAAAAAAGAAGAAGCGGTGGAATTGAATGCATGAACCCGAAACGGGCGATGGTGTGTAGCACAAGCGGAACAAAACCCGGGCGAAAAGATTTGCTGGAAGAATTCCCGGCTGCTTCCGCCGGTTTTATGGAATTCAGAATGAGGCAGGCACAACAAAAAACAAACCCGTATGCCCATTTCCCATGCCCCGGAAGTCGGGAGCCGAAAACGATACCCAAAATCATGGATATCAGCAAGGGAATCACAGGTCGAAAATAAATTTTAGCCATCCCTTTGATAAACCAATTCCATCTTCAAAGGCGAAGACCTTCGTCTTGTTACTGATGATGTGCTCCCGATTTCAGTCGGAGGATTTCCGTTATTCTTTTACTCTTCGGATCGCTGCTCCCAGTCGTTCGAACTTTTTCTCGATGGCTTCATAACCACGATCCAAATGATAGACGCGGTTGATTTCCGTTTTGCCATGTGCGACCAGACCTGCCAGTATCAGGGAAGCGCTGGCCCGGAGATCCGTTGCCATTACCGGCGCCCCTGAAAGCGATGAAACGCCCCGGATCCTTGCGGAATTGCCGGATATCGAAATGTGCGCTCCCATTCTCTTGAGTTCACTAACATGGATAAACCGGTTTTCAAAGATGGTTTCCGTAATCATGCTCACGCCTTTTGCAACAGACATCAGAACCATGAATTGCGCCTGCATATCGGTCGGAAATCCCGGATATGGTAACGTCTTGATATTTACGCTATCAATCCTGTCTGTTCCGATCACTCGTAAACGCGTGCCGTCCACAAGGATCTTTGCCCCGGTCAAAGCCAATTTTTGAATAACCGCTTCCAGGTGATCCGGATCACAGCCTAAAAGAGTAATATCTCCTTTGTTCAGAGCGGAGGCAACCATAAAAGTGCCGGCTTCGATACGATCCGGGATAATGGAAACCGATGTCGGCTGAAGCACGGATACTCCCTTTATTGTAATTACTTCGCTTCCGGCCCCCATGATATCGGCTCCCATTTTCGTTAAAACCTCTGCAAGTGCGACAATTTCGGGCTCCCGGGCTGAATTATGAAGGACAGTGACTCCTTTAGCCAAAACGGCCGCCATCATGAGATTTTCGGTTCCGGTAACGGTAGGAGTATCGAAAAATATCTCTTCTCCTTGCAGATAATCAGCGGAAACATCCACATAACCGTGAGATAATTTTATCGTAGCCCCCATCCGTTCAAGGCCCTTCAGGTGCAGATCAATCGGACGGGCTCCGATAGCGCATCCACCCGGCAGAGAAACTCTTGCCTTTTTTAGCCGTGCAACCAGAGGGCCGAGAACCAGAATAGAAGCCCTCATTTTTCGTACCAGCTCATACGGCGCCTCGTGATTACATAGCCCGCTGGAATCGATCCGAATCAAATCTCCCTCTGTTTCCACCCTCGCGCCGAGGTGGGAAAGTAAAAGCTTTATGCTCTGTATGTCATTCAGGGCCGGAACATTGGAATAGCTGTTCCATCCATCCGCAAGAAGTGAAGATACAAGGATCGGAAGAGCCGCATTTTTAGAACCGCTTATGTTAACATCTCCTTTGAGTGGATGGCATCCTTCAATAACAATTTTATCCATTGAAACCTCTTTAAAAAAAACGCCGAACCGGGTGCGGCGAACCTTGATGAATCCGTGAAAGAGTCAAAACCGGAATAAAAAAGCGCTCTCTCATACCTTAGAATGAGAAAAGCGCTTTTTGTTGTCTAAGAGACAAGCGGATTACGATTAATCGTGATGGCCGCCTTTACCCTCGAGGGTATCGAGAACCGCCTTACCGATGCAATAGGTCATGCCAAGGCCGATAATTCCGAGTGCATACCATAGTCCTCCGTGAAATACCATATGCCCTGCATCCCACACCCATTCGAATGAAAAAGGAAACATATCTGATCCTCCTAAAACCGGATTTTTGGTCTACGGGTTCAATTCCTGTTCCTGCGGAAATATCGGCAAATATCGATGTGACAGCATGATCAGGATAATGCCGTAAGCCACTGGAAGAATCGTTGTCGCAACTTCCTGCCAGCTTGGCAGGTACATCGGCCAAGTTTCAAACGGCAGAACCGGTACCGCCATAACCTGAAGCACCATAACCCAGCGGTTCACCGAAACTCCGATCACGGCCAGGATCACGGCTGTCCAAAGAGCAAAAGAGCTGCTGCGCCCCTTTTGGGTTATCAGAATACCCGCGGGAACAATACCGCCCAGAACGATCTCCAAAAAAAGAATCCATATACCGTAAAAAGGATTATTGGAATAAAATTCCATCAACGTGAAACCCATGGATGGCGCGGTAACAACAGCCCAGTACCAGGTATCGATGATCTTTGCAATGATATAGGTGGCAAGCATCCATCCGGAAATCTTGGCCAACAGATCGATCACATTGTCCTTGACAAGCTTCTTTCCCGTGATGACTTCCGTAATTTTGGTGATAAGAATCGTGAAACAAGGTCCGCAGGCTGCGGCTGACCAAGTGAAAAGAAAAAATGTCCACGGCCAGACCAAAACCCCTTCTCTGTATCCGAAAGGACGTCCGAACAGTACACCGGCCACGCCGCCCAGCGAGCCCTGATGAAAAAAAGACAAAAACGCGCCGGTCGCGGCAAAAACCGCCATAATTTCGTGCATATTGTGCCCGAGATTATGAAAAAACGGAACCTTGTCGATCTGGCGGTTTTCAAGAACAAGAGGGATATATTCAATGGTAAGAACCCCGAAGTAGCAGGAAAGGCAAAAAGCAACTTCGGTCAACATGGAATGAACATTCGCATGCCAAAAGATATGCCATGCCCTTAACGGCTGGCCCACATCGATAGCCAGAATAAGAAGCGCTGAGCTGTAACAGATGAAACCGATTAAAACCGCATAGTTGATAATATTTTTCAGCTCGTCCTTACCGACGATATATCTCAAAAAACCTGTAAAAAAAGCTCCGCCGCCCAGTGCGATTACCGCAAGGTCCGCCCAGATCCACAATGCAAATCCGTAGGAGTCATTCATGTTTGTCTGGTTAAGGCCCTTAAACCAGCACAGGAACATGGCGTAAACACCCCACAACAATACCACACCGACAATGCCGATCCACAAGGAGAATTGCCCCAACGGACAACGTTTAACTCCCCTGGGTATTAATTCAGAATCCATAAGTTATGTACTCCTCGATGTGTGAAGTTTCCGTTATCAACAGCCGGATTTTTCAGCCCGGCTCCTAGCTCCTAAACCTTTTGTTCCTTGAATTCATGCTCAAGGTAGTTATCTCCAGCCCGCCTTACCCATTCTCGGCTCGAGATATAATAAACCTTGGGGTTGGTCCCCAATTTTTCAAGTAAGCGAAAAGCGTTGGGGCTTTTTTTCAATTTGTATACGGCGTGCTTGGGGTTGTTCAAATCACCGAATGTGATGGCCCCAGCGGGACAAGCCTGAGTACATGCCGTCTGGTATTCCTCTTCTTCAAGCTCTCGTCTCCCTTCCGCATGGGCTTTCTCCGACGCTACCTGGTATCTTGGAAAACAGAAGCTGCATTTTTCCACAACCCCCCTCATGCGGACGGAAACATTCGGGTTCAGATACTGTTTCATCCCTTCGGGCCAAACCGGATCCCACCAATTGAAATATCGAGCATGATAGGGACAGGCGGCCATACAATACCGGCATCCGAAACACCGGGTATAAATTTGGCTGACAATCCCGGTCTCCCAGTCATAATCCGTTACCGTCGCCGGGCATACGGATACGCATGGTGAATGCCCATGATGCCCCTCACAATGCATGCATGGCCTTGGAAGGTAGCATATATCAGTTTCCGGAAAAGGTTTGCCGTTCGTCAGCCTGTAGATACGCAACCATGTAAGACTCAACAGTTTGTCTGTCTCATCTTCTCTGAACGGTACGTTATTTTCAGCCATGCAGGCCACCATGCAGGCCCCGCATCCGGTACACTTATCCAGATCAATGACCATTCCATACCTTCTGGTTTTTTTGTGCTTATGTTCTTCTTTCATCAGAACCTCATACTTATGTTAGGCTATCGTCAGCTTTGCCCTGATTCCCCATGCGGCATTAAAACCGGAAACCGGGTCTTCCACCGAACCGATGAATTCATTAAAATTCAAACCCTTATCTGCCAGGTACCCGTCGTAGGCGGTATGACCCAGTCCCCTGGGAATGGCCACCAAGCCGGGCATAATTCCGTCAAAAAGGTGTACCTTCACCTTGGCGGTCCCCACAGGCGTCGTCAAATTGGCATATCGCCCATGAGAGATTCCAAGGCTTTTGGCCGTTTCCGGATTAACCTCAACCAGAATATCCTTATTTTTAAGAACCGTATCCTCGACCGCCTTCATCGTGAACGGAGGATCTCCAATAAAACCGGCGGCAAGTCTCATGGAATCATAGGGCATGAGAACGAGCGGAAAAGACGCCGCATCGCCTTCGAGTGCACCCGGATTGAATCCATAAAGTTTATCGATATCCGATGCTTCGCTCCCACCGAAATTGGCGGAAACAAATTCGAATTTCTTCGAAGGCGTTTCGAAAGCATTTTCCCAGCCGGGGGCTTTGAAATTCGGATCCGTCCAGAACCCCTTTTCAACCAAGCCGGCCCATTTATCACCCATTGTTTCTTTGAGACATGATTCGTAACTGTTCCATGGAAAAGACTTGGCCACGCTGCCACCCAATGCTTTGGCCATGAGGAGGATGACATCGCCGAGATGTTTTGTTTCGAACCGGGGTTTTATAACCGGGCGTACCAGACCAATAATCGGTTTTACCAATCCCACGGGAAGGGGCACATCTTCATACCGTTCAAGATAGACATGGTTGGGCAGGATCAGGTCGGCATTTTTTGCCGTTTCATCCATGTAAGAAGAGAAACTGACGACAAACGGTATCTTATCAAATGCCTCTTTTACAGCGTTGCTGCCGGGCAGGGAATAGAGAGGATTGGCATCTGTTACAAAAAGGGCCTGAATCGGATATTCTTTTCCGGAGTTGATTGCATCGGGAACCCGGTTCAGCAAAAATCGGCTATACGGATACTTTTCGGTCCCTGCGCCGTCAATGCGATTCTTCTGCATTCCGTTTGCAGCAGCGGCGTCCATCTCCGCTTCGGGCCAGCTGACATATCCGACTTCAGGAAGCGCCCAAACCCCCCCTTGTCGATTGATATTTCCCGCAAGTGCATTCAA
>JAHDSC010000140.1 GCA_018432925.1 Desulfobacterales bacterium
CGGTCGGTCGCGAGCAGCGGACCTTTATTTCTTCTTCACTCATATGGTACCTCCTTTCACTTGTTTATCATTAAAAAGTAAGACGCAGATGAACGGAATCTCCCCGAACCGTTCGCCGGGCTAAACGGGATACATATTCCGGTCGTGTTTTTCCGATTGAAGGGAAATATACCGAATCAATCGGTTCGGCTGCAAGGATGGCCATTTTACAGCGGGCTGTTGAAGAGGACCTCGTTGATCCGGGTCCTGCCGCTTGAAGGAAAAATTTGAAGAAGGAAACCTTTTGCCGGCCCAAAAGCCGACGGGTCGGCAAAATTTTCTTTATTGATTGTAAATATAATGTCCGGAATAGCCGGTTGTCAAGAAAAGCAGTCTCGGATGAAGCGAAGCGTTGTGAATCAAGTTCTTACATTTCGATCGTTTCCAATCGAAACGGCTATAACGAACACTTTGATTATAGCCGTTGATGCTGAAATGGCGCAACCAGAAACTCGTCATTTATGCCCAATGGAAAACACCGATGGCCGGTCGACCGGCTTTGAAGGCATTCCTCCCGTGCTGGTTTTGTTTGAAAAACCATCAACTGTTATCCATCATTTTGCTTCATGTAAAAAATCCATGATTTTTTTTAGAAGGGGTTCTGCGAGAAATTTCGGTCGGAAACGCATTGGAACCGAGATTCGATCGATGCACCCTTCCCGATTGACAGATATACATCCTTGCTCTATATATCTTGACGCCGAAATGGAGATTCATTTCACGGCACCGCTTATCTACGACAGTCATTAAAAAGAGCCCTTTCTACGGCGCTTGCGGCCAACCATTTGCCGCGTTTCATCGTTATATCGAATTCATGCGCAAAAGATCAGGCGTTTTGGCGATAAATGACACGAAAAGGGCTTGTTACGGGATGCATTTATGATCCGAATGGAAAATCTGACAAAGAGTTTCGGTCACCGGTTACTTTTTGAAGAAGCGAGTTTTAAGATCAATTCTCATGAAAGGGTGGGTCTTGTCGGGCGAAACGGTCATGGAAAGACCACGCTATTTCAAATCATCACCGGCCATGAGCCTTACGATACCGGTACGATTACGATTCCGAAGCATTACCGGATCGGCTATGTTCGCCAGGATCTCGAGTTTGCTCAGGATACCGTTCTGAAAGAAGGGATGAGAGGTCTTTCCGAGCAAGAGCGGGATTATCACTGGAAAGTTGAAAAGATACTTTCAGGGCTTGGATTTTCCGTAAAGGATATGAACCGGCATCCGAATGAATTCTCCGGAGGATATCAGGTTCGCTTGAATCTTGCCAAGGTTCTTGTTTCCGAACCGGACCTGCTTCTTCTGGATGAGCCGACCAATTATTTGGATATCACCTCGATCCGATGGATTGAACGCTTTCTGATCAACTGGTCTCATGAGCTGATGCTGATTACTCATGACCGTGGATTTATGGATAAGATCGTTACACACGTATTGGGTATTCATCGGAAAAAAATACGGAAAGTACAGGGAAACACGGAAAAGTTTTACTCCCAGATTGCTCAGGAAGAGGAAGTATATGAAAAAACCCGTATCAATGATGAGAGGCGGCAGAAAGAAATCAACCAGTTTATCAGCCGCTTCAGGGCCAAGGCAAGGCTTGCAAACCTGGTGCAGTCCCGGATCAAGACCCTGGAAAAAATGGAGAAGCGGGAAAAGCTGGAAAAATTTAAAGGGCTTGAGTTTTCTTTTCGCAGCAATCCGTTTCACGGAAAATATGTATTGAATATTAAAGATATTTTATTTTCGTACGACGCCGCAAACCCGTTGATCAAGGATTTTAATATCACCTTGGGAGCCGGAGAACGGATTTGCGTGATCGGAATGAACGGCAAGGGAAAAACAACCTTTCTCAAGCTTCTGGCAGGTCGGCTTGTCCCGCAGCATGGTGAGATCGCTTGCATCTCCGGTGTGACGAAGGGATTCTTTGAACAGACCAACGTTACGAGCCTTGATCCCGGAAAAACGGTGGAAGAGGAAATTCTTCATTCTCACCCGGATGTCGACAGGCAACTCGCAAGAAATATTTGTGGAGCCATGATGTTCGACGGCGACTCCGCCTTAAAGAAGATCGGAGTCCTTTCCGGCGGAGAAAAAAGCCGGGTCATGCTGGGGAAGCTTTTGGTGACGCCGTGTAATCTGCTGTTGCTCGACGAACCGACGAATCACCTGGATATGGAATCTTGCGATGCGTTGCTCGCAGCCATTGATAACTTTGATGGAACCGTTGTGATGGTAACCCATAACGAAATGTTTCTCCACGCGCTGGCTCAGCGACTCATCGTATTTCAGAGCGACCGCGTGGATGTTTTTGATGGCAGCTACCAGCGATTTCTTGAAAAAGGCGGATGGGAAAACGAGGCCGAGAACTTTGTTCCCGAGTCAAGAGATATATCCGATAAGGATTCCGGTTCGAGGCAGACAAAAAAAGAGTTGAGGCGAAAGCGCTCGGAAATTATTTCTCAAAGAGCCAAAGCCTTGAAATCCGCCGAGCAGCGGATCGCTGAGATCGAAAAGAACATCGAAACGCACGAAAAGAATTTCGATGAACTCAGCCAAGCCATGCAGGCGGCATCCGAGGCTCAGGACGGTTCAAAGATCGTCGAACTGTCCCAGGCCATTCATGACTGTCAGTCATCCATTGATAGGCTTTTCAACGAGCTTGAAAAAATTACCGGCCTATTCGAGGAGCAGAAAGCTGTTTTTGAAAAAAAACTCAAACGTCTGGAACATTCAGGAACCGTTTCAAAGTGAAAATCGCCAGTTTTAACGCGAATGGTATCCGGGCCCGCATTCCGCTGCTCGGCAAATGGCTTGAAAAGGAATCGCCGGATATCCTTTGTATTCAGGAAACCAAGGTGCGGGATCAAGATTTTCCGAAACAACCGTTTGAGGAGTGCGGATATCATTGCCGCTTTAAGGGGCAGAAAGGATTCAACGGGGTTGCGGTGTTGAGTAAAATAGAACCGTCCAATATGAAAATCGGTTTTGGGGATATGGATGAAAAGGAAGGCGCTCGTCTGATCGCTTTAGAGATAAAGGGGCTAACGATTGTCAATTCGTATGTGCCTCAGGGGCGGATGCCTGATTCAGAAAGTTTTAAATATAAAATTGCCTGGTTTGGAAGGCTCCGAAAATATTTTGAGCACAATTTCAGTTCGGACGATTCCATTGTCTGGGCAGGAGATTTTAATGTGGCCCCGGAACCGATGGATGTATATGATCCGCAAAGCCTATCGGGCAGCATCGGCTATCATCCGGAGGAGCACCGGGCGTTGGCAAATGTCATGGAATGGGGATTCATCGACGTCTACCGGATCCATAACCCTCGAGAAAAGGCGTTTTCATTCTGGGATTATCGTATACGGAACGCGGTGAAAAGAGGACTCGGCTGGCGGATCGATCATATCTGCGCCACCAGATGCGTTGCGGAAAAATCAAGGAACGCCCGGATTGATTTTACGGCCAGACTGCTGCCGAAGCCCTCGGATCATACATTCGTCATTGCGGAATTCGATCTGTGAACCCAAACGATTTCGGGCAAGGAGGTCGCCGGGTTGGATGAAAAACGATTGCAGTCTGAAACTTTCTATCCCCATTCCATCCAGCACGTTGATTTTTTTTGATTTTTCTCCGAATCCTACCTAAAGTTTATGTTCTTTGCGGCCGAACTAATAAATACTTGTAGAAGTTGATTTCAAAACTTCCCCTCGGGCCCGATCTCAGTGTTTGGGCGAAGCGTTCAAAATCCAAGATACCGAATGCATTCCTGCAGTTGAACTTCCGGCCCCGCCTTGATCGTAAGCATGATTGAATGTTTTGAAATTGCATCCGGTAAATTCAGAATCAATCTTTAGATATACCCGCGTTATCGGTTCATTTGAAAAGGGAGGCAGTATGAATCCAATCAATTTGGAAGAGGGCAAAATAAGTTATGAAAATGAATGGCTGTCCGCGGAGGATTTGGCCGGAAAAATCCAGGAAAAAATTCAGCTTGGGGATCGAAAATTCGCTGGTCTTGCGGCGGCTCTTGAGCGACTCGAAAGCGCATTGGAAAATTCTCATACTCTCGAATGTAAGCTCATTATCTCAAAAAATGATTATCTGAAGTTGAAAAAACGCGGTGGTGATGACGACCGGGAATGCGTCCGAAAAGCGATCGCGAATTTCATTCGAAACGGAGAGCCGGCGGAGCCTGAAAAAGATCCTGCCGTATCCGTCCATGAACCAGCGGAAGTAAAAACGATCGTCCATTGCTCGAAATGCAAGACACCCATAGAGGTGCCGACCGATGAAAGGCCGATTGAGATCCGATGCCCGAATTGTAATGCCAAAGGTCGTTTGGGTTCAAATGACGAAGGCAAGATGCGATTTAAAAATCATTTTCTGGGATAGGTTTATCAATCCGGGAAGAATTCCATCCACGCTTCAGCGAAGCTGATACCTCGGCCCTGTTTTATTCAATTGGCGACATATTTCCACCCAATCAATTCCTGTGATGTGTTTTAAACGCTCCCTTTCTTTTCGATGTGCTTTTTTTGAAATGAACAGGTTTGTGAACCGTCATGAAAGGCGGTATGGAAGCCGCCTATTTTTGTCAAACAAGCTGACAATTTTTGTTTCAACCTTACGAAACTCGTCCGGCTCATTTTTTTTAAGTATCTGAAATCAAACGAATAAATTCTATGAAGCTGTCAAGGTATATTTTTTGCAGATATTACATACCGAATTCCATGCGTTTTACCGATGGTTATCGAAATTTACTTAAAAAGCGATCATGGAAATGTTTAATCAATACAAAAAACACGGCGACTTTCAGAACTCTGGACGTCCGCGTATATACCCCCTCCTGATATTACTCCTGTGTCTTTTTTATCTATCCACCAACGCTTTTTCAATCGAAGACGGCCACGAAAATTTCGAATTCGAATTGAATCGTGTAGAACATACCTCCTCCGAAACAGGCAGAAGCTCTCGTTTCCATGCGCTTTTAAACATCGATTCGTTCTATCCGAAGGAGTTTTTATACAATGTAACTTTCGGGTACTTCAGCAGGTTAACCCTTCTTGACGACTGGCGTATCTTCAAAATCATCGCTCCCATCCGTCACGAAATCGGGGAAAAAATCGATATTTTTTTCAAACCTCATCCGAAGGCTTTTTTGATACCGGACGATCATGCGTTTGGTGAGGATATGGCAGCATTTTACATTTTTTCTTTCCGAAACGGTTCGGCTTGTTTTTTGCTGAGAAGCCTTTCAGATGATGGGTCTCCCGACAGCGATATCCTTCCGACATGTGTGGGGATCGGCATAAAATGGACGTTTTATTAGTCGAAACCGAACCGCAGAATAAGCGCTGTTCCCGTTTTACCTCCGCCGTTTCGAAATCCCCGGCAATTCACCTTGTGAGTGTAGGTTAAGAAACCGTGCCCCCCTTGAAATTTTTATCCTTTTCCAGAATTGTTACTGTCTCTTCTTTTGATCCAATATGCCTGTCGCCCGGTTTTACTCGCCACACAAGCGGGAGATAAACTTGAATCCGTTATGGTGATGATGTATAGTTTATCCAAAAGGCCCTCCGCAATGATGCTTTCATCGGATGGCCGTCAAACCCTTTTCTTTTCTTGTTCGCATCTTTTTAAATATGCCAAGCCGGCTTTATTTGGCACCGCCGCGGCGGTACTCAGCCGGAAATCCGCAAACCGTTGTAAGTTTTTTGCGTGCCGCTTTCGGCCGGTCGGGTGTAATCTGAATGTTCCTGATGATTTGTCTTATCCTTGGAAGCGTTTTCAAAACCTTCCATCGGGCTTATGAACGGGGCGGAGTGGGACGTTATCGCGGTTAAGGATGGAACGCTCCATTGAAAGCGTGGATTCGTAAAATTTTTTAGAACGAGTATTTTGCTTCGAAAGGAACCCAAGGCGAAAAGAATGGCTCCAAATAAAAATCAAAAGTATGACGTGATCATCGTAGGCGGAGGTCCCGCGGGTTTGTTTGCGGCGCTATATCTGTGTGAACACTCCGATTTTCAGGTATTGCTCATTGAGCGGGGTAAAGATCCGCTGAAGCGAAGATGCCCGATTAACGATCACGGGAAATGCATCAAGTGCGAACCATGCGATATCCTCTGCGGAATCGGGGGCGCGGGGCTGTTTTCCGACGGTAAGTTGAACTATATACCCAAGCTCGGAAAAACCGATCTTACACAATTCATGTCCGCTGTGGAAGCCCAGGCGCTTATCGATGAAACCGAACAGATTTTCAACAGGTTCGGTATGAATGGCCCGATCTATCCGACCGATATGGAGGAAGCCAGAAATATCCGTAAAAAAGCCATGAGATACGGTATCGATCTTCTTATCATCAAGCAAAAACACCTGGGAAGCGAACGACTGCCGGATCACATTGAAAGCATGAGCAATTATATCCAATCGAAAGGTGTGGCCATTCACACATCGGAGACGGTCAAGGACGTCATCATAGAAGATGGAAGGGTAGCCGGGGTTGTCACCGAACAGAATAAATATCTTTCAAACAACATCATTCTGGCTCCGGGTCGCGTCGGAGCGGATTGGGTCGCGAATCTGGCCCTGAAATATGGAATCGGGCTCAGACAACGGGGTATTGAAGTGGGCGTTCGCGTCGAAGTTCATAATGAAATTATGCAGGATCTCTGCAAAATCATTTATGATCCTACTTTCTTCATCCAGACCGAAAAATATGATGATCAGACCCGGACATTTTGCACGAACAGAGGAGGCTTTGTTTCGATCGAAAACTATCGAGATTTCGTTTGTGTCAATGGTTATGCATATCTGCAAAAAAAATCCGATAATACCAACTTTGCTTTTCTTTCCAAGGTGGTCCTTACGGAGCCGGTTACGGATAATCAGGCATATGGCGAATCCATCGGCCGCCTTGCCACGCTGATCGGCGGCGGCAAACCGATCCTTCAACGCTTCGGTGATCTTAAACGCGGAAGACGCAGCACATGGAATCGGGTCAGGAAAAGTTATATCGATCCGACCCTCACCAATGTGGTGTGCGGCGATATCGCCATGGCTTTGCCTGACAGGATTCTTACCAACATTATCGAAGGGTTGAATAAGCTTAACTTCGTCGTTCCGGGTGTGTCCAACGACGAAACACTCCTTTACGCTCCGGAAATCAAGTTTTTCGCAACCCAGATCGAGACTTCAAACGATCTGGAGACAAAAATTAAAGGGATGTATGTGGCGGGAGACGGTCCCGGCCTGGCCGGAAATATCGTTTCGGCAAGCGCCACCGGTTTGATACCCGCCAAGGCAATGATCGCCAAATCAGAGTGATTTGCAGAAATGAACTGGTTGCACTGGCCCCTGATTGCTCTTAATATTTTAATGGCTTTCGCCGCTGCGGGCCATGCGCTGCTCAACAAACGCGATCCAAGGGCAGCCCTCGGCTGGATTGCGGTGAGTTTGATGTTTCCGCTGGTAGGTCCGATCTTGTATTTTCTTTTCGGGATCAATCGAATTAAAACGCGCGCCAAAAAGTTGGATCTGCACTCATCCAATCGAATCGGTATCTTCGATGATTCCTGCGGGACGAAAGAACATGCTTTGGATTCCAGCCAAACCCTGCCGCCGGAATTTATTGATATCGCAACAATTTCCGATTCCATTTCCAGGTGGCCGGTAGTGGGGGGAAACCGTGTCCGGATGCTGCAAAATGGTGAGCAGGCTTATCCGGAAATGATCGAAGCAATCGAAACGGCCAAAGAGTCTCTTTTCCTGACAACCTATATCTTTGAAACCAACCATTCGGGACGGCGGTTCATCGATGCTTTGATTCGGGCGGTGAAACGCGGTGTGGATGTGCGGGTCATTGTCGACGGAATCGGTGAACTGTACTCCATACCGCGGGCGGGAACCCTTCTTAAAAGGAACGGGGTCCGGGTTTCACGATTTATTCCGCCAAAGCTGCTGCCTCCCACGATTCACATCAACCTTCGCAATCATCGCAAGTTTTTGATTTCCGACGGTCGCATCGGCTTCACCGGCGGAATGAATATCGGCGATCGTCATTTGGCGGATAACTTCGGCAATCCTTCCAGGGTAATGGACGTGCATTTTTGCTTGACGGGCCCGGTGGTCATGCAGATTGAACGAGCGTTTCTCGATGACTGGAGTTTCTGTACGGGGGAGAGCTTTTTGCCAAGGAATCGGGATACCGATATCCGTAGCGGTGACGTGGCATGTCGAACCATCGTGGACGGCCCTAACGAAGACATCGATAGGCTCGCTGCAATTATCCAAGGCGCCGTTTCGTCGGCCCGTCGAAGGATTTTAATCATGACGCCTTATTTTCTTCCGTCACGGGAGCTCTCGGGTGCGATACAGACTGCCGCCCTGCGCGGGGTAGAAGTGTCGGTTGTTCTTCCATCCAAAAACAACCTGCCATTTGTTCAATGGGCAACCAGCAATATGCTCTGGGAACTCCTGCAGCGGGGTGTGCATGTGTATTTTCAGCCTGCTCCATTCGTGCATACCAAGCTGTTCGTTGTCGATGATTATTATGCTCTCATCGGTTCGGCAAACGTCGATCCCAGAAGCCTGCGTCTGAATTTTGAATTGGACGTTGAAATTTATGACCGAGGGTTTGCCGAAATCCTTGCCGCGCACATTCTTCAAAAGATCAATCAGTCGAGGGAAGTGTTCCTCAGGGATGTTGATTCGCGCTCGTTACCGGTCAAAGCCCGGGATGCCTTGGCCTGGTTGTTCTCACCCTATCTGTGAATCGGATGGAAAAAGATCGATAAATACCATCATCGGCCGGATCAGGGAGACAGATTTTTCCCATTTTTTTCTTTTTTCCGGATCTTTTCGTTCAGGCGGCGTTTCAGATTATCACGAAGGATTTTTGATTTTGAATTGATCAGGATACAGCTGTATTTAATATTTTTTTCCACCAAATCGGGATAATTTTTAATATTGGTTCGAAGTTTGAAACCGTTTGTGGCGACTTTCTTCAGTATGTCGATTTCTTTTCCGATGACTTTATTCCGTTTTTGTTTGATGGCATCCAGAAATGCCTTTCGATTTTTCATGCAAGCAGCCCAGGTCACCGATCTTCCCATGTGCTGGACGGTATGACCATCGCTTCCGCCGGTAACGGCTTTATCGAGATTGAAGCCTAAAACCGAGCTTTTTAAATTCCATTTGTTGAGGTTTCCCGAATTAATGACCTCGATCCCGTCGATCCTGTCCAATAACCGGTTCAGCCGTTCTTTCGGGAAATGAAGGTTACAGATACCGGTGTAGGCGGCGCAAAAGGGGTGCGGAAAAATGATAACCGAATTGTAGGCTCTAGCCCGGCTGATAATTTCCTCCATTATCAGGGAGGTTGAGCTCATAATATCATGGCCCATAAAGGGTTTCACATCACTCGCATAGAACCGCTTCAAACTGTCTGTTTCATAAAAATAGATGAGAATATGGGTTCCTTCTTCCGATGTCACTTCGATTCCTGGAATACTTAATATGTTCTTATAGTTATCGATTTCAACCGCTCCCGCGATCTCATTATGATCCGTAATGGAAATTCCGATGCCTAATTCGGCGGCCCGATCGGCAATTTCTTTGATCGTATTTTTGCCGTCGGAATACTGGGTGTGAAAATGAAGGTCGACCACGGTATACCGGCTCGTTAATTCCGCGAGGTTTGGTTTCTCGAACTGGATTCGATTCGTATTGTACATTTTTCATGCTTTTATTGAACGGTGAAAAAAATAAATTTCCCGGCCCGCTTCAGCGGGACGGGAAATTCACGATCCGGAATAACCTGGGCCGCGCCCATTTCTTTGTTAAATCTGAAAAAATCATGCTTTGGAGGGTGTGTATTTTTCACCCGGTTTATTTTTCTTTTTTTTGCAATGAATCCAGAAAATTTTGAAATGTGGTATTGGAAGGATTTAACCCGACCGCTTTCCTGGCATCCGCCAGAGCCCGTTGGGCATCCCCTTTGTTGCTCCATGCAATTGCACGATTATTATATACCCAGGCCTGTTTCGGCTGTATTTCCAGAGACTTGGTAAAATCCTCGATTGCGCGGTCATAATCGCACTTGATTGCCCATGCGTTTCCCCGGTTGTTGTAAGCAAGTGCATGACGCGGGTTTATTTCCAGCGCCTTGGTATAGTCCTCAATGGCACGGTCATAGTCAGCGCTGTAGTAATAGGCATTTCCTCGGTTGTAATAAATTTCCGCATCACCCGGATGGTTTTTCAAATCCCCTGTGAAAACCTCTATCGCCTCTTCAAACTTCTGTTCACGTAAAAATTGAAGCCCTTCTTCCATCTTTTTTTTCATCGCGTTTCACCCTCCTGTTATTTTTTCGGGATTTGAATCGCAAAGTTCGCCCCCTCCGTCATCCGACTTTATTGTGGCGACGAAGGGGGCGGGCAAATACCATATCCCCGGTTCCTGATCGGAGGAGATTACCGGTTTCTTTTCGTTTCCGCATCAGGCGGGATAAGGGTTTCAAAAACAAGGAGCTATGGTCAAATCCGTTTCTCGATCGCAGCGCTTATTGTGTTCACGGCGGCACTGAGGCTCAGTTTTTCCGTATTGATTACAAGGTCGTAATGGATGGGGTCTGCGATGTTTGCATTGAAGTATCTGTTTATAAACGCTTCGCGGCGTGATTCGGTGTTTACCGCACGCCGTTCGGCCTCCTGGACGGTGACGCTGAATGAGCGGGCGATCTGTCTGGTTCTTGTTTGCAGAGGTGAGATGATTCTCACCCGGAAGCAGATTTCCGGTTCGAGGATGAGGTTCGCGCCACTGCCCACAATGACGGCTTGCCCGTGCCTGGCTATGGTTCCAATAATTTTAACGAGATCCTGAAGAAAACGGTCGGGAGTCAGATTCTTTTTATAAATAAGCGAAGATGCCCATTCATCCAGCGACAGCAGTTCTTCCTGATCCAGGGTTTCAATGACCGTGGTGCTTATATGCGGATTTTTAGCGATTTCATGGATAATGTCTCGATCGAACAGATCGAGGCCGAACTGATCCGCAAGCATTTTTCCGACGATACTCCCCCCGCTTCCGGGCTGCCTGGAAATGGTAATGATCGGGATTTCCTGTTTTTTCTTTTTTTTACCCGCCTTTTGGTCATGCCATTTTTGAACGTATTGATATACGAATCGATGAATAGATTCGACGCTTGTTTTCATGCTCCCTCCTTACATCCGGTTATTGATAAGCCCTGAAAACACGGAATCTGAAAGATGGTAGGATCTTTAAAATATAGATGCACTTTTTCTCGATATTCCGATCCGTTCGCTCATGCCCCTTTCCAGAATGAGGCGTGTGTTATCCGTCCGCCGTGAGCGGGACATAAGCAGGCAGGTATTGGTCGGGTTTCGTCGGAATCGGAATTTTTTTTGACCTTTACGTTTATGTTTAAAATAAAGCGGCTCAAGTGTCAAGCGGATATCCAATTTAAAAGGCAGCGGGAGATATCGGTTCGACGTTTAACGCAGTCCGGAATATAAAACAGATTCCAGTTCTTCGAGATATCCCTCGAAAAAATGATTTGCGCCGTCAATAACTTCAAATTGCGTTTCCGGGTTCCATGTGGGAAGTATTTTTTTTATCCGTCCGGCAGGCGCGATTTCATCCCGGCTTCCGGTAACAACCAGTTTGAGACGGGAAATCGGGGAAACCGGGAGAAAATCCATAAAGCCCAGAGGCGGAGATACCATGATCATATTTTTTACCGGCATATCATGAAGCGATACATGCGCATTTACCCAGGCGCCATAGGAGTATCCCGCAAGATCGATGTCTTTGACACCCAATTGGGAAAGATACGAAATAGCGAACCGCACGTCCGCTTGTTCACCGATGCCGTTGTCATAACTCCCCCGGCTTTTACCGACACCCCTGAAATTGGGCCGTAAAGTGGTATACCCCATTCTTTTGTAGACTTTTGCGATGGATTCAACCACGATATTATACATATCTCCGCCATAAAGGGGATGGGGGTGGGTGATTACGGCGCCCTTGTCTTCATCGTAGCTTTGATCCAGAAGGGCTTCCAGTTCACAGCCTTCGGATGGAAAATTAATTTTTTTCATTTGTTTTCCTTTAAAGCTTCCAATATTTCCGCGCCGAACGCGTTTTTTTGCCAAATTTTAATTTTTGGTATTTTTTCAAGGTCTTTTTCATGAAACGGATTTTGTGCGGCAATCGTACTCATCAGTTCCTTGTTGCATAGAAGCGCCGGATCCATGTGAAGTTGTTTTGCTCTTGCATCTCTCCAGGTTTTAATGGCGTTGATTCGCTTTTGAACCGCCGGTTTCGGCATGGGAACTTTCCTGTGCGGATAAAAAGGAAGATCGTTTTCCGGAATTTTCCAAACGTTTTTGATCATTTCCGTCAGGGCATTGCCATACATGTGGATCTGTTTTTGACTTAACGCGTTTAGACTCGATAGTTTTCCAATGTTGACCGGTAACGCAACCGCTATTTGCATCAGCGAAGCATTTCCGAATATTTTGAAAAGCGGCTTGTCTTTTTTTCCGGCGACCTTTTTCCGAAACTGGAGAAGTGTTTCGAGAGCGGCAAGGGATCTCCGACCGAGTTTCCCGGCGCCTTTGAAACTCAAGTATAACGGTTGGTGGTTGGGTGAAAGTGCTCTGACCTTACTTAAATATTCGCATTCCTCATCCAGCCAGCCAACCCGTCCCATTTTCTCGAGCTCCTTTTCTATCGCTTTCGCAAGCGGGGCGAGGTAAATCACATCCTTTGCCGCATATTCGACCATTTCCTTTGGCAATGGTCTCTGAGACCAGTCTTTTTTTTGATATCGTTTATCAAGGGAGATATTGAATCTGTCTCCGAGGACCGAATCGAGACCGGTCGCTTCGAGTCCCAGAAATCGACATGCGAGTTGCGTATCAAACAGGTTATTGATTTGTATTTGAAAATCTCTGTAAAGGGATCGGACATCATAATCCGCCCCATGCGCGATTTTTTTGATTTTATGATCGGAAAATAAGGGCTTCAAAGCGGACAGGTTTTCAATCGGAAGCGGGTCGATCAATAAGACGGATTGTTGGGCGGCGATCTGAATCAGACAGACCTTTTCCTGAAAATGATGCATGGAGTCCGCTTCCAGATCAAAAGAGATGATTTTTTCTTTCTCAAGCTCCTTTGCCGTTTTTTCAAGCGCCGGGAGGTTGTCGATAATCCGGATGTCGTTTTTTATATGATATTCCATTTTCGGATGAAACGAATCATGCGTTATTGTTAAATTTTTTCTCTTGACCCGCAAGGGTAATTTGCCTAAATTCTTGTATCTTATTCATTCGAGGTTGAAAACGGAAAAGTTTCCGATCGGACGGCTTATTAAATGAGGTGTCGGTGGAAGCTTTTCGTTTTAAATTCCAAAACGATTTTTTGGGTGAATTCATTATGATCAATATAACACTTCCCGATGGAAGCATAAAGAGTTATGAGGAATGTCCCACCGGACTGGATGTGGCGAAAAGTGTGTCCGAAGCTTTCGCTCGCAATTGCGTTGCCATGGAGATGGACGGTAATGCGGTTGATTTAAACACAAAAATTACCGGCGACTGCAAAGTAAATTTTATCACGACAAGGGACAAAAAAGCCCTGGAAATCTTGCGCCACAGCGCGGCCCATGTCATGGCGGAGGCGATTCTGCGCCTTTACAAGAATGCCAAGCTCACGATCGGCCCGGTCGTGGAAGACGGTTTTTATTACGATATCGATATGGAACCGGTTTCGGAGGATGATTTCCCGAAGATTGAAGCGGAAATAAAGAAAATCATCGATTCGAAAACCCCTTTCGAAAGAAGACGGGTTTCAAAACCCGAGGCAATGGAATTTTATAAAGGCGAGCCGTATAAGCTCGAATTGATTTCCGAGCTTGCGGACGGAACGATATCCCTTTACAAACAGGGAGATTTCACGGACCTGTGCCGGGGACCCCATATCCCCCATACGGGATTTATCAAAGCCATAAAACTGATGAAGGTATCCGGGGCCTATTGGCGCGCCGACCCGAAAAAGGCGCAACTCCAGAGAATTTACGGCACGGCCTTTTTCGATAAAAAGGAACTGAAAGCGTATCTTCATCTTCTCGAGGAGGC
>JAHDSC010000056.1 GCA_018432925.1 Desulfobacterales bacterium
ACCCGGAGGAGTTTTTTAAATCCGGCATGTAATGCCCATCGGTTGATGCGCTTCCGTTAAATTCCCAGATACGCTTCCCTGACCTGCTGGTTTTCCAACAGCTCCGAACCCTTTCCTTCAAGCGTAATTCGCCCGTTTTCGAGAACATAGGCCCGGTCGCACATCGCCAATGTCTGCCTCACGTTTTGTTCAACGAGGAGGATCGTTACCCCTTGCTCATTAATTTTTTTCACCAGATGGAAGATATCCTGCACCAGCAGAGGCGATAAACCTAAAGACGGTTCGTCAAACATCATCAGTTTCGGACAGGACATCAGTCCCCTTCCTACGGCCAGCATCTGCTGTTCCCCGCCGGAAAGGGTGCCGGCTGTCTGCTTTTTTCTTTCTTCCAGTCTTGGAAAAATCTCATATACATGCGCCATGGTTTCAAAACGTTTTCTTTTCGCCTCTCCGTAGAGGGAACCCATGATCAGATTTTCCTCCACGGTCATGTCCGAAAACAGGCGCCTGCCTTCCGGAACATGAACGATACCCTGCGCGATGATTTGATTGGGCGGCAGCAGATCCAGTCGATTCCCTTCGAATTCAATGGTTCCCTTTCTTGGTTTTAGAAGGGAAGATACGGTTTTGATCGTCGTGGATTTTCCCGCTCCATTGGCCCCTACCAGAACGACGATTTCCTGTTCGTTCACTTCGAAGGATACATCCCACAAAACCTGCAAGTCTCCGTAAAATACATTTATTCCGCTAACCTTGAGCATATTCTTCTCCCAAATAGGCTTCGATCACCGCCGGGTTGTTGGCTACCTCCTGCGGGGAGCCTTCCGCAATGGTTTGACCGAAATTGATTGCATGGATACGGTCGGATATGGTCATGATCACTTTCATGATATGCTCGACGATTAAAATGGTTACGCCGTTATCCCTGATTTTTCGGATCAGCTCGATCGCTTCGTCCAGTTCGGACGGATTCAGTCCGGCAGCCGTTTCATCCAGAAGCAGGAGATCCGGTTTCGTGGCAAGGGCACGGGCGATCTCCAGTCGTTTTCTGCCCCCGATCGGAAGGCTTTTTGCCAGCTTGTCCTTGTCTTTCAATAGCTTGCAAAACTCCAACACCTCGTATGCCTTGTCCCTGGCATCCTTGATGGTTTTGACGCGGCAAAATGCGGAAGCGGTTATGTTTT
The DNA here is from genome assembly GCA_018432925.1 of Desulfobacterales bacterium. Lineage (GTDB taxonomy): Bacteria > Desulfobacterota > Desulfobacteria > Desulfobacterales > JAHDSC01 > JAHDSC01. The sequence goes on from JAHDSC010000056.1 coordinate 1,185, forward strand.
CCAGGACCGTCATTCGGGAAAGCGGCTTTACGACCTGGAAGGTTCGGCCGATACCCAGATGACAGATTTTGTGCGTCTTCAATCCTTTTATGCTTTTGCCTTTAAAAAGGATATCGCCGGATGTGATGGGATAGAATTGATTGATACAGTTGAAGGTGGTGGTTTTCCCGGATCCGTTCGGACCGATGAGTCCGAGGATCTGGCCATTTTCCACCTTGAAACTGACTTCATTGACCGCCTTGAGTCCTCCGAATGCTTTCGTAAGGTTTTTTACTTCAAGGAGTGCCATAAGATTTTCTCCTGTTGATGAATAACAAAATCAGCACGGTCAGCTCGATGCCCGAATTCTGAAAACGTTTCGTTTGATTTTTTGCCAATCCCCTACAATTCCGTTTGCAAGAAACATAATGACGAATATGACCAGCAGACCGAAAACGAGAGCGTGGGCTTGACTGATCCATTTCGGAGCGATTCCGAAAAAGGCGCTTCTGAATGTTTCCTGGACACCGACCATGACGAAAGCCCCTACCGCCGGTCCCATGATCGTAGCGACTCCTCCCACGATTCCGACCAGAATGGCCATAATGGATATGTAATGGAGAGAAAAAACGACCTGCGGATCGATAAACGCCATGTAGTTCATATAAAAAGCTCCCGCCATGCCGGTGAAAAACGAACTGACCAACAGGGATACATTTTTATAAAGAGTGGTATTGATTCCCAAAGATTCCGCGGCGTCCTGATCCTCCCGAATGGACACAAAATAATATCCCCATTTGGATTTCATGATCAAATGGATGGCATATATGCAGAAAAAGGCAAGGGCCAGGGCGATGTAGTAGTAAGGAACCTTGCTTCGAAAGGTCTGAATGATGAGAATGCCTACCATCCCATCGGTCAGGCTTTCCCAGTTGGTGGCAATGAGTCTGAATATTTCTCCTCCGGCAAGTGTCGCCAGTGCGAAATAAGGGCCTCTTAAACGAAAACAGACCCATCCCACAAACAGTCCGATCAGCATCGAGACAAGCCCGCCGAACATCATCCCCCACCATGGCGATATGCCGAGTTTGGTTGCCAGTATTCCGGCGGTATACGCGCCGACACCGAAAAACATGGCATGCCCGAAGGACACCTGACCGGTATAGCCTGCCAGAAGATTCCACGAAGACCCGATGACCACCCACATCAGGGCAATAATGACCAGATGCTGATAGTAATCCGAACGGATGACGAACGGGAAAATTAAAAAAATGATTCCTAAAATAACAAATGCCAAAATGTTTTTCTTCATCGTTGCCTCTATATCTTGGTCAGTCGTTTCAAGCCGCCCGGTATGAACACCAGTACAAGGATGAAAATCACGAAGCCGACCATTTCTTTATATCCCATGCCGATATACGTGGCACCAAGGGATTCGGCGATTCCGAGGACGAGTCCGCCCATAATTGCCCCTACCGTGCTTCCCAGGCCGCCGAGTATGGTAATGACAAATGCTTTCAGGGTAAAAGGACCGCCGACATCCGGAAAAAGATAAAAGATCGGTATCAACAGGCTTCCCGCCGCCGCGACCAGGGCCGAACCCAATCCAAAGGTGATGATGGTGATCCGGCTGCTGTTTACACCCATCAGCGTTGCGGCATCTTTATCCTGGGCCGTGGCCCGGATGGAACGGCCGATGTCGGTCTTAAGAAGGAACAAGAAAAGCGCCAAGGTGAAAAAAACCGCGAAACCGAAGGCGATGCACATGGGCATATTGAAGGATATGTTGCCGATAAAAAATACGTTGGAACTGTAGGAAGTTTGTACGGTCTTATAATCGGAGGAAAAGATGAACCGTGCGATTTCAGCGAGTACCATGCCGATGCCGACCGTCATCAAGACCTGATTTTCCGGCAGGATGGATTCGACTTTCATCAGCGGGTTCAATAGAAATTTCTGCAAAAATGCGCCCAGGAGAAACAAGGAGGGCATGGCAACCAGAAGAGAAACATAGGGATCGATGTGAAAAAAATGAGAAAGAACAAAAGTAATGTACATGGCTACCATCATCAATTGCCCGTGGGCCAGGTTGATGATCCCCATCACCCCCATAATCAACGTCATTCCGATTCCGATCAGGCTATAAATGCCGCCGATGAGTATTCCGGCTACAATCGTTTGAAAGAAGACATCCATTTAACGTTCCTTCCAGGAATCCCTTGAGAATTTTCAGGTGATTTAAGTTTACGACTCAAGGGTGGATGCCGGCTTGCCCGGATTCACGGGCAGGCCGGTCATTGAAATTTTCGGAGTTTAATATCCCCATGTTTTCAGCCAGTCAACGGGATAGACGAATGGTTTTGTCGCCAGGTCGGCGGGCCAGACCATTTCCAGTTTTCCATCGATCCACTGAACCACATAGGTCGGCAATTGATTCTGGTTTTTCATTTTGTTGTAGGATATGAATTTCACCGGTCCGAAAGCCGTCATCATGTCGGTTTCGGAAAGCGCCTGCTTAATATCGGCGCTTTGAAAGGATTTGGCTCTCTTGAGCGCGTCGGCGATTACATAGCAGCAGGCATATGCCTCGGCACCGTGATATTCGGTGTCCTTGTTGAATTTCGCCACGAATTTGTTGTAATAGTCCATGGCGCCCGGATACGGAAGAACCTGATGCCAGAGCGTTGCCGAGATGACTTTTTCGGAAGCAGCTCCGGCATTTTGAACGAATTCCGGGAGCGTGAATCCGGCGCCGCCCCCGATAAAAATTTTGGGCGTCAGCCGCAATTCCTTGGCCTGTTTCATCAGCAAGGCCGCATCCATGACATAAGATACCATATAAACGACATCCGGGTTTGCCTGCTTGACACGAATCAGAACCGGTTTATAATCGATGCCGCCGTGTTCATAACCTTCCTTCATGAGCACCTTGAAGCCCAATTTCTTGCAGCTGTCTTCAAAGGCCTTGGCGCTGGTGGTTCCAAACAGGGAATTTTCATAAAGAATGACGATTGTTTTTGGCTTTACAACCTCGGTGAGAAGGTTTTCAACCGCCATTGAATATTCGCTGGCAGGTGGGTTGATTCGAAAAATATAGTCCCAGCCGGACGTGGTGATATTATCCGCGGAACCCGTATTGACCACGAAAGGAATCCGGTTTTGCTGGCAGACACCGGCCACCGCGTAGGTGACGCTGCTGCTGTATCCGCCTCCGATCAACACCACCTTGTCCTTGTTGATGAGCTTTTCAACCACCGAGCGGCCTACCTCCGGTCGACCCGTATCATCTTCGATGAGCAACTCCAGTTTCTTTCCGTTTATGCCTCCGGCCGCATTGATCTCTTCAAGGGCCAGATCGAAAGACAGCTTCTCAACCTCTCCGAACTTCGCCTGGTCACCTGTGAGCGGGAGAACGATACCGACTTTTACCGAATCCTCGGCCAAGGCTCCGGTCATCATCAGGCCCCCCAGGAACAGAACACTTAGGAAGACGATGGCACATCTTTTCATTGGGATAACCTCCTGGCTATAAATCGTTATAAGTATTGGAGAAACCATGTTTTTGGTTCAATCCATCCGGCTGGACTATAGAATAAGTATGAATTTTGTGTCAAGGAATAAATAAACGCATTAAATTTAATAAATTTGATTTGGTGACTTTCCGGTTTTAGGGCGGGCGATTTTTGATGAATAATATACAGTTTTTGAAAGATAGATAATAAATTTGACTTGAAATTATTTTATGTGCTATAAAACAGCCAAGTTAAAAAATTCTCATGGGGATTCGGACACTCGGTAATGCCTCAAATTAAGACCACAAATAAAGGAGGACATTATGTTGAAAAACGCTCAATTAACAAACTTTGAAATTTTTTCAGGTTTGGCTCCGGACAAGCTGGAAACGATCGCCCAGGCGGGCGAAATAAAGGAGTTTGAGGAAAACGACATTATCTTCCATGAAGATGAGGCAGCGGATCGTCTTTACGGAGTCCTGGATGGGGAAGTGGAATTAAGTATTGTTTTTAAGGACAAGATCCTGAAGGCGGTTCCACTGAAGGATATCAAGTACGAAGAGGAAAATCTGTCCAGAATCGAAGTCCTGGAAAGGCCGATCGTGGTCGACACGATCGCGCCCGGCGAGGTTTTCGGCTGGTCTTCCGCGGTGAGTCCGGGGATGCGTACCGCAACGGCCCGGTGTGCAAGGGCGAGCAAGGTTATTTCGGTTCCCGGAGCCCGCCTGAAAACCATCTGTGATAAAGACCCCGCTCTGGGCTATGTAATTATGGGAAAATTGAGCGAAGTGATTTCACGTCGCCTTCAAAAACGAACGGATACGCTGGTCGAAGCCTGGGGCCAGGCCTTTGGGGTGGATCGGACCTGATCGTGAAATCGTTCCCGTCCTTGAGTTTTGAAAGGTAATTTTTCAGATTCAACCAAAGGAGAAAACGGAAAAGTTTCTTTAATTGAAAAATCGATTTTTCAAAGATAACCCACATGAGTAAAACTTCTCTTGTGGGTTTATTTTTGAGCGTGTATAGAAAAAATAAAATTTTACCATTCTGTTCAGTGAGGAGGAAAAATGAAAACCGAGAAAGTTGGCCAACGGATTAAAAAATTTATGGAAAAGAATCAAATGACGATTGATGAACTTGCCGACCGCACCGGTCTGGGTATGAGTTTTCTGCGGTCCGTGATAGACGAGGACGTATATCCGTCTTTGCGGCCGCTGCTGAAAATCGCCCGTTCCCTGGGGGTTCGTCTGGGAACCTTTCTCGATGACCAGGTCAGCCGGGACCCGCTGATCATGCGCCGGGATGAGCGAAAAGATGAAATGCATATGCTTCGGGCCAAGGATACACCCGTTACACTGAAATTTTATTCATTGGGGAAAGGCAAAAGCGACCGCCACATGGAGCCGTTTTTCGTTGAACTCCTTCCGGAATCGGCGAAAGATAAAGACCTGTCCTCCCATGAAGGGGAAGAATTCATCGTGGTGCATTCCGGCCGGATCGAGATAACCTATGGTCAGGAAACATACACCTTGGAAGCGGGCGACAGCGTTTACTACAATTCAATCGTTCCGCATTACGTGGGTTGCTGCGGCGACCAAAAGGCATCCATTTACGCGGTTTTATACATTCCGGAATAAATCACATCAGGAGGGGTTATGGCTCAAGAACTTCTGCGGTCAATTACTTTTGGACAGATGCTCGACGAGGTGATCGAAAAATATCCGGACGGCGATGCCGTGGTGTATGTTGATCGGGATTTTCGCTTAACTTATCGGGAGTTTGGTAAAATCGTTGATCAGGTGGCGAAAGGACTCATGGCTCTGGGGGTACGGAAAGGCGAAAAAATCGGCGTCTGGGCCACGAATGTGCCTTACTGGGTAATTTTATGGTTCGCTTCCGCCAAGATCGGCGCCATACTGGTAACGGTAAATATCAATTACAAGAGCGCCGAAATCGAATACCTGCTGAAACAATCGGAATCCGAAAATCTTTTCATCATCGACGGGTTTCGGGATACCGACTACGTTCAAACCATCTATGACCTGGTGCCGGAACTCAAAATCCAGCAGCGGGGTCATTTAAAAAGCGTTAAATTTCCTCACCTCAAACGGGTTTGTTTTCTGGGTCAGGAAAAACACCGCGGAATGTATTCCATTCCGGAGATTCTGGCATTGAGCGCCATGACCGGCGAAGCCGAATATCAGGCACGGCAGGCCGGTCTGAATTGTCATGACGTGGTCAATATACAATACACCTCCGGTACGACCGGATTCCCTAAAGGAGTCATGCTGACACACTACAATGTGGCAAACAACGGATTCTGGATCGGTGAGAACCAAAAATTTACCCAAAGGGATCGGGTTTGTATAACCGTGCCGTTTTTTCATTGCTTCGGCTGTGTGCTCGGAATCACCGCTGCGGTCAGTCATGGAAGCTGCATGGTGATACTGGAAAGTTTCGATCCGGTCCAGGCCATGGCATCCATCGAACAGGAGGGGTGCACGGCCTGTTACGGCGTGCCGACCATGTTCATCGCCATGCTGGAGCATAAGCTGTTTGACAAATTCAACTTCCGTACGCTCCGAACCGGAATAATGGCCGGTTCCAATTGTCCGATAGAGGTTATGAAGGCCGTTAATGAAAAGATGAATGCAAAAGAAATAACCATCGTTTACGGCCTTACCGAAGCCTCTCCGGGAATTACCCAGAGCAAGACCACCGATCCTCTGAAGGTGCGGGTCAGTACCGTGGGGCGGGTCATGCCGTGCATCGAGATGAAGATCGTGGATCCAGAAACGAATCAACCCGTTCCGGTGGGGCAGCAGGGAGAAATTTGCTGCCGGGGCTATAACGTGATGAAGGGATATTACAACATGCCGGAGGCCACGGCCGAGGCAATTGACGCCGACGGTTGGCTGCATTCGGGCGACCTGGGGGTTATGGACGAGAACGGATACATTGCCATTACCGGAAGGCACAAGGATATGATTATCCGGG
>JAHDSC010000192.1 GCA_018432925.1 Desulfobacterales bacterium
AGTTTTTCCTTTCCGATATTTTCCGTTTGTCCCGTCGGTGTCAGAACCTTTATGGAATCCAAAACATTTTCCACCGAACCATAAAAGGTTCCGGCATTCATCATGATCGCTCCGCCCACCGTTCCGGGTATGCCGAGGGCAAAATTCATCCCCTCCAATCCGCGCGCGATGCTGAAATCACAGAGTGTCCGCATCCGGACCCCTGCCATGGCGTCGACAACGACATCGCCGTCGCCGGCAGCGGTTTGGGTGATTTTGTTCAGACATTTTGTCAGAACGATGACAACTCCCCGGATCCCGCAATCCTTTACCAAAAGATTGGAACCGTCCCCGATGACACGGCAGGGTATTCTCCGTTGCCGCAACCGGTTTACCAGCGCAATCAGATCTTCAATGCTTTCCGGAGCAACGTATGCATCCGCCGGACCACCCACTCGAAAGTACGTGTGTTTCGACATCGGCTCATTAAAACTGACGTTACCTTTAAAGCGGCTTGCCAGCCAGTTTCTTGACGCTGGGTCCAGTACCATCCATTCTCCATGGGCGTTCATCTGCCGAGGGCTTCGAGCATCTCTTTTCCGACTTCCCAAATATCCCCCGCACCGAGGGTAAGGAGGATATCCCCTTGTTTTAGAACTTCTTTTAAATGGACAAGCGCCGGCTGGAATCCATCCATGTAAACAACGTCCCTGTGTCCATGGGACCGTATTCCATCGCACAGACTCCGGCTGTCGATCCCTTCGATCCTTTTTTCTCCGGCCGAATAGATCGGCAGCACGATCAGAAGATCCGACTGATAAAATGCACGGGTAAAATCATCAAAAAGCGCGCGGGTTCGGGTATATCGATGGGGTTGAAAAGCGACAACAATCCGGCGGTCCGGCCAGCTCTCTTTAACCGCCTTCAGCGTGGTTTTTATTTCCGTGGGGTGATGTCCGTAGTCGTCGATAACCGTGACGCCTCCGACCTCTCCTTTAACCTCCAGCCGACGCTGAACGCCTTCGATGGTCTCCAGCGCGCTTTTAATGATATCAAAGGGGATATCGAGTTCCAATCCCACTGCAATACCGGCCATCGCATTATAAACATTATGAATGCCGGGTCGATTCAAGGTAATTTCTCCGAGCCCGTCGGATAAATGATGAACGGAAAAACGACTTTTTTGTCCCTCGAACACTACGTTTTTTGCCTGGAAATCAGCTTGAGGACTCATCCCATAGGTGACAAACCGTTTTTTTATTTTTGGGATGAGGTCCTGTATGGGCTCGTTATCCAGGCAAAGAACGGAAAGACCGTAAAAGGGGATCCTGTCTATAAAGCTTAAAAAAACTTCCTTGATGGCATCCAGATCCGGATAGAAATCGAGGTGCTCTCTGTCGATATTTGTCACCACCGCGATGGTCGGAGACATTTTCAGGAAAGAACCGTCGCTTTCATCCGCTTCCGCAACGATAAAATCCCCCTGCCCCAGAACCGCATTCGTGCCGATGCTTTTCAGTTTTCCGCCGATCACGATTGTAGGATCCAGCCCGCCCTTTGCCAGGATGGAAGCGATCATCCATGTAGTCGATGTCTTGCCGTGCGCCCCGGCCACCGCCACGCTGTATCGCAGGCGCATCAACTCGGCAAGCATTTCGGCCCTGGGTATAACGGGTACCGATGCCAGCCGGGCCGCATTTAGTTCGGGATTTTCCGGGCTCACCGCCGATGATGTAACAACGACATCCGCTCCTTTTATTTGCTCATCACGGTGTCCATTAAAGATAATACCCCCGAGACTTCGAAGGTGCTCCGTAATCTCCGACATCTTGATATCGGATCCGGAGACCTTGTATCCCAGATTCAACAGGAGCTCTGCAATACCGCTCATCCCGATGCCGCCGATACCGACAAAATGAATATGATATTTCTTTTGATACATGGTTGTTCCGATTATCTCTTTTCAGTCAAAATTCCATGCGGTTCCCGACCACTGACACACTCCGGATCCAATGCGCCCCTGATATGGGCATAAACGAGAACCCTTTCAGCCGTTGCCCATTGCCAGCCGATAACAATCCTCGACAATTGCAGCCGCCGCGTTCGGCTTGCCGAGTGATTTTGCCTTCGATGCCAGCCGTTCGAGTGCTTCCGGATGAGAGGCATAATTTTCGATTCGTTCGGAAAGGATCCTTCCGGTAAGATCTTTTTGAAGAATCATCTCGGCGGCACCCGCTTCCGTCAGCGTACGTGCATTCAAAACCTGATGATTATCCGCAGCAAACGGATACGGTACGAAAATCACCGCTTTTCCCGTAGCAGTCAATTCCGCCACGGTCGTAGCCCCCGCCCGACCAACCACAAGGTCCGCCTTGCGGTACTGGTCGGCCATATCGATGAAAAATGGTTTCACTTCGCAGGAAACCCCCTTGCTTTGATAAACCTGCTTCACCATTGTTTCATCCTTTAACCCGGTCTGATGCACAAAAAAGAAACGATCCATGTCCTTGATATATTCAAGGGCTTCCACCATCGCCGTGTTTATGCGGTGGGCACCCTGGCTTCCCCCTAAAATCAGCAGGGTAAAAGGCCGTCGATTCGATCCGTTTCCTCTATCCGCGGCTTTTTGACCCCTTACGGATTTCAGAATTTCTTTGCGGACCGGATTTCCCGTAACAACTACTTTTGCCGGATGGAAGGCGGCCTTCGTATTTTCGAAGGAAACATAGATCCGGTCGGCGATATTTGCCAATATTCGGTTGGTAATCCCCGGCAGAATATTCTGTTCATGAAGAACAATTTTAATCCTCATAAGCCACGCGGCAACAGCCAGCGGTCCGGAGGCGTAACCGCCGACGCCCATCACCACATCCGGCTTGAAACGGCCGAGAATCCCGATGGATTCAAATATCCCTCTGGGTATTTTCAACATCGACCGGACCTGGTTCCTTAACCCCCGCCCCTTGATCCCTTCGGCCGTAATAGGTGCCAAATCAAAATTCGTTTTTGATAAAACCGAAATTTCAAAAGGATTGCCGGTACTTACAAAAAGAACCTGGTTTTGTGGATTTTTTGCCATAAACGCCTCTGCGATAGCGATCCCCGGAAAAAGATGACCGCCGGTTCCCCCGCCTGCAATCACCACGCGTATCGCATGAAGTGCCTGGCCGGAGAGGGATTTGACGAAAGGATCATCCGGTTTCGGATCGGAAACGGCGACTGTTTTCCCCTCTCCCGTCTTCTCCGGGGGTTCCGACTCGGTTCCCTGAATCCCCTGATTCTTCATTTGCCTTTCGATGCCCCTATATTCATCAGAATCCCGATGGATGCCATGTTGACCAAAAGAGAGGTGCCGCCATAGCTTAAAAAAGGCAATGTAAGGCCTTTGGTCGGTAAAAGTCCCAGCGCCACCCCCATGTTTACGCTGACCTGAAGTCCAATCGCCGTTATCAGACCAAGCGCCATATAAGATCCAAAAAAAGTATCGGCGTTTCTGGCGATAATGATTCCTCTCCATAAAATCATAGAATACAGTCCCAAAATAAATAGAACGCCTAAAAGGCCGAGTTCCTCCCCGATCACCGAAAAAATGAAATCCGTATGAGGCTCCGGCAGATAGAACAGCTTCTGATAGCCTTTTCCCATTCCCGCGCCCCAAATCCCACCGGTACCGAAGGCCATCAGGGAATGAACAATCTGATACCCTTCATCCGCAGAGTACTGCCACGGGTCCAGAAAGCTCATCAGACGTTTAATCCGGTAGGCGGCATGAACCATGAAAAAGTACGCAACGGGCATTAAAACAACGAGCGCCGGCACAAGATGTAAGAGGCGCGCGCCTCCGACGAAGAGCATAATCCAGGTCAATGCGCCGAAAATCATCACTGAACCGAAATCGGGCTGAAGAAAAATCAAACCTGCGAATAGAGCCAGGACAAAAACATGAGGTAAAAAGCCGATGGAGAATTCTTTGATATGATCCTTCTTCTTGCTCATGGAGTAAGCCAGATAAATGATCAGAGAAAAACGAGCGAACTCCGACGGCTGAAAAGTAAAACCACCGAAGCGCAGCCATCGGGCCGAACCTCCCGCGGAAAAGCCGAACCCGCTGACCTCGATAGCGACAAGAAATAGAATCGAGAGAACAAGAAGCGGATATGCCAGAAAACGATAGACTTTCAACGGAATATGCCTGCATATAAAAAGGATGATAATCCCCGCCAATGCGTACACCGCCTGTTTTGTTAGAAAATAATACTCCGTCCCGAATTTTTTCAGAGCAAGAGCGGAACTGGCGCTGTAGACCATCACGATGCCGATTCCGATCAGGAAAAGGACGGGAAACAGAAGCCGGACATCATTTGACGAAGGCTTTGCTTCTTTTCGATCACTGGTCATAGGCTTTTCTTTTTCAGGTTTTCGACCGCCCGACAAAAAAAGTCTCCTCGCTGGGCATAGTTTTGGTACATGTCAAAGCTCGAGCATCCGGGAGACAGCAAAACGACATCTCCCGGCAACGCTTCCTGTCGGCAAAGGGAAACGGCCTCGTCCATCGAACCGGCGGTTTTGATTCTTGCAACGTTTCCAAGAGCGGATTTTATGGCCTCTTTTGCCTCCCCCATGACAACCAGCATTTTAACCCGGCGGCGAATCCCGTCTTCCAACACTCCGTAATCACCGCCTTTATCGCGTCCCCCCATGATCAGAATCACCGGCCCGTTGAAACATTCAAGCGCTCTGACAACCGAATCGACATTGGTCGCCTTTGAATCGTCAAAGTATCTGACATCGTCAACCGCGGCCACAAATTCAATGCGATGGGGGAGCCCTTTGAAATTTCCAACCGCCGACCGCGCCCCTTCTTCCGTTGCCCCTACCGCAAAAGCCGCCAGACAGGCTGCCGCAATATTTTCAAAGTTATGTCCACCCGGCAAATGGATCGCGGAAAGATCCAGGGAAAAAAAGTTGCCGATTCCCAATCCAACTTTTCGGGAATTCTCTTCTCCCTGAAACAACGGTTTCGGAGTATGAAAAACGATCCGATCTTTTCCGATCGCCCCACTGTACGCGCTTTTCGGGTACTCGCCGGTTTTATCATAAAACGGCATTTTTCTGCTTCTGATATTTTCGGCGATTGAACGGATCCTGAGATCACCACCATTAAAGACAGCGATGTCGGATTCTTGTTGGTTCTTGAATATGCGGCCCTTGGATTCGGCGTATGCCGAAAAATCGGGATACCGATCCAAATGATCCTCGGAAATATTCAACAAAACCCCGACCCGCGGACGGAACGAATCAATGGTATCCAGTTGGAAACTGCTTACCTCGGCCACGACAATTTCAGCCTTTTCCGCCCTGTCCGCATAACCGATCAAGGGATCGCCGATGTTGCCGCCCACGAAAACCTTTCGCCCCGATTTTCTCAGGATTTCGCCCACAAGAACCGTGGTTGTCGTCTTGCCGTTGGTTCCCGTTATGGCGACAATCGGCTCACGGATGAAACGGGATGCAAGCTCAATTTCACCGATCACGGGAATCCCTTTTTCCATCGCCCGGATCACCGGGGCAATGGTATGCGGAACGCCGGGGCTCAAAACAATAAAATCCGCCCTTTCAAAGGTTTCCAACCGATGCCTTCCCAGTTCCATTTCAACGCCCATACCGCGAACCAATGGCATCTGCGATGCCAGTGCTTCCTCTTTGGCCATATCGGTGATGGTAACCGACGCGCCCCGGTTTTTTAAAAAACGAGCGGCGGCAATTCCGGACATGCCAAGGCCCACCACCAGAACATGCTTCTGATCAAGCGCCATGGATTGCAATCGGTTTTGAGGATTGTTTCGTTTCATCTTCTTCCGTCAGCGGCCTGCAAGCCGCGGTCTAACGTTCAAAATCGCTTCAATCGGTTTTTATCCGTATCCCGGTCGGCCGATTGCCCTACGGCCGGGACGGCTACCTGATTTTCAAGGTACTGATGGAAACCAGCGCGAGAATGATGGCGATGATCCAGAATCGGACAATCACTTTCGGTTCGGGCCACCCTTTTAACTCAAAGTGGTGATGAAGTGGGGCCATTCTGAAAATCCGGCGTCCGTGCGTCATTTTGAAAAACCCGACCTGAAAAATAACGGACAGGGCCTCAATGACAAAAAGACCCCCAACCAGCACAAGAAGCACCTCCTGTTTCGTTACAACCGCAACGGTGCCGACCGCGGCACCCAACGACAGAGAGCCGACATCCCCCATGAAAATCTGAGCCGGATAGGTGTTAAACCATAAAAAGCCAAGCCCTGCTCCGGCAAGAGCTCCGCAGAAAACCGACAGTTCTCCGCTTCCGACAACGTAATTGATCTGAAGATAATCCGCGATCTTCACGTTTCCCGCAACGTAGGCAAAAACCATATAGGTAACCGCAACGATGATCACGGGTCCTATGGCTAGCCCGTCAAGACCGTCGGTAAGATTAACGGCGTTTGAAGTTCCGACAATCACGAGCGCGGCGAAAAATATATATCCCGGTCCGAGATCCGGTGATAAGCTTTTAAAAAAAGGAATCGTTAACCGGGTGCTGAAATTCGGGTATAGATAAATAAACATTCCGGCAATAATCGCCAGGATCGCCTGAAAGAAAAACTTGTTTTTGGCACTGAGTCCCTTACTTTGCTTTACGACCTGCTTCAGATAATCATCGATAAATCCGACGATCGAGAAACCAACGGTCACAAACAGGGCGATCCATATGTAATAATTGGTTAAATTGGTCCAAAGCAATGTCGATACAACAATTGAAAAAATGATTAAAACCCCTCCCATCGTTGGAGTGCCCGCTTTTTGATGGTGGGTTTGAGGACCGTCTTCACGGATATACTGTCCGATCTGGATATCTCCCAGTTTCCGGATCACCCATGGGCCTAAAACAAAGCAGATTAAAAGCGCGGTAAGGCCGGCATAAATCGTCCGAAAGGTGATATACCGGAAAACATTAAATGCCGATATGCTTGTATGAAGTGGATATAGAAAATGATAGAGCATAATTCGCTCCCCTTGTTTCACCAATCTCTTAGTGCCTGTGCGACCTTCTCCATGCCCATTGCCCTGGAACCTTTAACCAGGACCCAATCCCCTGATCGAAGCGAATCTTTCAAATTTTCAATAATTTCTTCCCGCGTGCCGATGAAGATGTTTTTAGGGTCCATATTTTCATCGCGGGCACCCGCACGGACGGATTCCGCGTATTGGCCGGTGAGATAGATCCGTGCGATACCCGATCTGGCGCAGAGGGCACCGATTTTTCCGTGTAAATCCTCCGCATGTTTACCGAGCTCCCGCATATCCCCTGCAACCAGAATCCCCCGACCAGAGCCTTTTAATGATCGAAGCGCCGTGATTGCAGCTTCCATGGAGGCGGGATTTGCGTTGTAGGTATCATCGATAATATGGATTCCCCTCGAAGTTTCCGAAAGATTCATTCGCCCTCGAACCGGTTTGAAATCTTCAAGTCCGGCTTTGATTTCCATGGCAGGCACGCCCAGCAGACATCCTACCGCCGCTGCGGCCAATGCATTTGAAACCATAAACCGACCGAAAATCTTAAGACCAACCGTAACGGTTTCTTCCGGAAGTTCAAGATTGAAAGAAACCCCATGTCCCGTTTCTCTGATGGCTGATGCCCGGATCAACGCATCCCTGGATAACCCGAAAAAAACAACCTTTCTCGAGGTCTTGGCAGCCAACTGAAGAACTCGTACATCGTCGGCATTCAAAACGGCGGTGCCTTCCGGTTTGATTTTTTCCAGGATCTCTCCTTTGGCAAGCATCACCCCCTCCATCGACCCTAATCCTTCAAGGTGGGCGGGACCGATATTTGTAATGACTCCTACATCCGGCGAGCAGATCTCGCCCAATCGAGCGATCTCTCCGGGTCGGTTCATGCCAAGCTCTACGACAGCCCACTGATGGGAGCGATCCAACTGAAGCAAAGTCAAAGGAAGCCCGATTTCGTTGTTGAAATTTCCACGGGTCGATAAGCTGTTAAAACAACGGCCGACGACAGAAGCGGTCATCTCTCTGCAGGAGGTCTTTCCGGTGGACCCGGTTATTGCGACCACCGAAGCCGCGGATCGTTTTCGGTTAAACGCCGCAAGGTCCCCAAGGGCTCTGGTTGTGTCATCGACGGCCACACAAACCATTTCTTTTTCCATCAGCCAAGTGCGGGAAAGTGCTCCGCTTTTATCCCGATTGACAAGAATGCCCCGGACCCCTTGGGCGATCACATTTTCAATAAAATGGTGGCCGTCATGAACGTTTCCGCATATGGCAACGAACAGATCATCGATGGATATTTCCCGGGAATCAATGGATACTCCGGAAAAACATCGCGTCATGTTACCGGTAATGGGTTCTCCTTTAGTTGCCGCAAGAATTTCAGCGGTAGTCCATGGTATGCCTTTTTTCATTATCGATGCATTCCCTAATGGATCTTTCGCCCCTGTTGATTCAATGACTTGCCGCCTTCAGCTACGGTCAGGTGACTGCGCTCCATCACGGGCGCGCCCGAAGGAAAAACCGTGGGCGGTTTCCCCCCGGAAACCGATGAAAGCGCCGCTTTTGCTTCCATCCGGTCGTCGAACGGATCGCTCGTTCCACCGATTATCTGGTATGTCTCATGTCCTTTTCCCGCAATTAAAACGGTATCGCCGGGCTGTGAGGCATGAATCGCAAGCTGTATGGCCAGCTTGCGATCCGGTTGCACCACATAGCCTTCCCTACTGAATCCGGCGCCAAGTTCGGAGGGGTGATACTCCAGAGAAAGCACTTGTTTTATCCCTTCAAGGATTTGGCCGATAATCTCGGTGGGTTTTTCACTCCTTGGATTATCCGATGTGATAACGGCAAGATCGCAAAGCGTTCCCGCTATCCGGCCCATCCGGGGCCGTTTGGTTTTATCTCGATCGCCTCCGCATCCAAACACACAGATCAACCTGCCGGCCCCCAGTGATTTTAAAGAAGACAGCACATTTTCCAAAGCATCCGGCGTATGGGCAAAATCAACGTAAACGAACCTGTCCTTGTCATTCGGGACGCGTTCCATGCGTCCGGGAACACAGGATACATCTTCAATGCCGGTTTTTATGACATCCAGGGGGACTTGGAGGGCGACACCTACGGCCGCAGCACACAGGATATTTTCCAGATTGTATTTTCCAACGAAAGACGATCGAATCTCAAAGTCTCCCACCGGTGTCGCAATTCTCCCCGTAATTCCATCAAGGTTTATCTTTACATTCCTTGGAGAAACGGCGTCGGCGTCCGTATGGCCCGCGGTCAGACTTGAAACGCAGATCGAGCCCGCCAGTTCCTTACCTTTGTCATTGCCGCAGTTAATTACGGACATCGTCCGTCCCTTCTTGGGACCGGATGTCAGGTTTTCCGTAAAGAGTCGTTTCTTGCATAACCAGTAAGAATTCATGTCTCCATGATAATCCAGATGATCCTGGCTCAGATTAACGAACACCCCGATATCTATCCAGCAGTGATCAATTCTGCAAAGGTCGATGGCATGAGATGAAACTTCCATGACCACGTGCGTAACGCCATCGGTATGCATTTCCGACAGAATCCTCTGAAGATCCGCGGATTCGGGAGTTGTCACGGGATTTTTAAAGGTTTTCCCTGAATAATGATAGTTAATCGTTCCGATGACTCCGACCTTGAAACCGGCTTTTGCAAGGATACTTTCGATCAGGAATGAAGTCGTTGTCTTGCCGTTGGTTCCGGTAATTCCGATTAAAAATAATTTTTCCGATGGGTTACCATAAAACCGCGCGGAAATCGCAGCCAATGCCTTCCGGGTGTTTTCAACCTCAACGAAAACAACTTTTTGTTCAGTCCGTTCACTGCCGGCCGGTTTATCCGCCAAGCCTCCAGACCCTGCGGAAGGGTTCAAAGACAGTCGGCACACGGGTTTCTGAGTTAAAATGGCGGATGCCCCCTTTGACAGTGCTTCATGAATGAAATCATGTCCATCCGCCTTCAGACCGGGTATCGCTACAAAGAGTCCGCCCGGTAGCACGTCCTGGGCCCGATAGTGGATCGAGCGGATCTCCGGGTCGGGCCGTTTATCTTCCCGATTCCGCAGTGTGCCGCTCCCTTCCGATCCGGAAACTCCGGACGAAAAGCAACCGGAATCCTCGACCCCTTTCGTTATAACTGCCTGAAGTATGGAGGAAAGTTTCACCCTCTGGCCTTACCTCCCCGTGAGACAGTCAACCTTTCGCCACCCTGCCTCGGGTTTATGTTCATGTAATGTAAGGTTTCATGAGCAATCTCTCTGAAAGCCGGCGCCGCAACGATACCCCCGAAATGATTTTTTCGGGGCTCATCAATCAAGACCAAAATCGCCAGTTCCGGGTGATCCTCGGGAGCGAACCCGATAAAAGATGCAACGTATTTTCCTCTGGCATATCCGCCGTTCGGATCGGTTTTCTGAGCAGTACCGGTCTTTCCGCATACGGAATATCCTTCCAAAGCCGCCTTCTCCCCGGTTCCTCCGCTGCTTATCACCGTTGTCATAATCCTTCGGACGGTTTTTGCCGTTTGTTCCGAAACAACCCTTCTCACCTTGCACGGGGCAAAACTTTTTATCAGACGCCCATTCGGATCCGATATCGCCTGGACGATATAGGGTTTCATCAGTATTCCGTCGTTTGCGATTGCGCATGCCGCGGTTATCAGTTGGATGGCGGATACCGAGACTCCCTGGCCAAAAGCGATCGCCCCCGTATCTATTTTTGACCACCGCCTGTAATGAGAAACGCTGCCGGTCGTCTCCCCGGGGCAGTCGATGCCGGTTTTCAACCCAAAACCAAAATCATGCAAGGTTTCATAAAGCACTTCGGGCCCGATCTTTTCGGTTACCTTGACCGCTCCGATATTACTGGAATATTTTACGATCTGCTGCAAAGACAGCCATCCATGAGAGTGGGTGTCATGTACGGTGTTTCTCCCGATCCGGTATGCGCCGTTTTCACAAAAAAAAATCGTATTCGACGTGCAGCCGCCGGATTCCAAAGCGGCCGCCGCAAGAAAAATTTTCATGGTGGAACCCGGTTCAAACGGATCGGTTATCGATCGATTCCGCCAGACTTCGGGACGGAAATCCCTTAAAGAATTCGGGTTGAAAAAAGGAAAATGAGCCAGGGCCAACACCGCTCCTTTTTTAGGAGACATCACAACCGCCATTCCGGACTTGGCGGAATATTCCAACACCGCTTTTTCGAGTGATTTTTCGGCGATATATTGAATCGCCCGGTCAATGGTCAGCACAAGGTTGTTTCCGCTGTAATCGGCGTCCCAGCTTTTTTCAACGCCAAAACCACGACCCAGCGCATCTTTAAGCACGGTCAGTTGATAATCCGCACCTTTCAGATAAGAGTCGTAATAAAATTCGATTCCTTCCAGGCCGCGGCCATCCATCCCTGAAAATCCGACAACCTGTGCAAATAGTGTTTTCATGGGATAAAAACGTTTGTGTTCGGGAAGAAAATCAATACCGGGCAGCTTGAGTACCCGGACTTCTTTGGCCTCATTCGGAGTCACATGGCGTTTGATCCATACGAACGATCGCTTGGCCGTTAATTTCTTGGTGAGCTGGCCGGGGTCAATTTTCAACGATTTCGCCAGAGATTTCGCCGTAGACGGTACGTCTTTGACATTCTTTGGATACGCAGCGATGGATGTCACGTCGATGCTGACCGCGACCTCCCTTTGATTCGAATCATAGATGGATCCGCGTTTTCCTCGGCATGCAAATGATCTTTCATATTGATTGGAGGCTCTTTCAGATAACCAGGATCCGCAAAAAACCTGAAGATATACCGCCTTGGTTCCTATGAGAGCCAGAAAGATGCTGAACATCAAACCAACCAAGAAGATCCGGATTCTTATATATTTTTTTTCAGATGGCTTCATGGAATGATAATCATCTGCTCCGACGTGGGCATTACCAGTCCTAGTTTTTGTTCCGCAATTTTAGCGATTCTTTCGGGAGATCGCAGACGTGCCAGTTCAATTCTCAAATTATTTTGCAGGGTAATCAGGTTTTGATGCCTTCCGGCCTCCCTTGATATTTCGTATCCGGTCCGGATGCATTGAACCCGGCACCAGGTGTAGAAAAAAAGTTCAACAATAAAAAAAAGCATGAGAATCAGCCAAATTCCCGTTTGTTGTCGGGCACGGGTGCCTTTTCTTACATTTTCCGCCATTATCGTTTTTCAGCGACTCTCATTCTGGCACTTCTGGCCATCGGATTGACCACAATTTCTTCTTGCGCCGGCCGAAGCACTTTCGGGGTCAAGACGCGAACCGAACTTTTTTTATTGCAAATGCATTTCGGCAGGTCCGGTGGGCACGTGCATCCTCTTTCCAATTCTTTTAACCGATGCTTTACGATTCGATCTTCAAGGGAATGAAAGGAAATAACGCAAAGTCGTGCCTTGGGAGCCATGTAATCCGCGATCCTTTTTAAAAAAGAATCGAGTCTTTCCAATTCCTTGTTGACTGCGATTCGAAGCGCCATAAAAACTCGAGTAGCGGGATGAATCCGTTGGCGTACGGCTTCCCTTCTTGGAATGGCATCACATATGATCTGAGCGAGCTGCTTGCTTGAGGCGATTTTCCTTTGTTCCCTCTCCTTTGAAATGCTTCTGGCAATACGCCTTGCCCAGCGCTCTTCGCCGTATTCCTGGAAAATTTTTACCAGGTCCTCTTCACTTGCGGCATGAATGATATCTTCAGCGGTCGTATCCGACCCGATATTCATTCGCATATCGAGCGGCTCATCTTTTCGGAAGCTGAAACCCCGACCGCTGGATTCGAGGTGATGAAGTGAAACGCCGAGGTCAAGAAGAATACCATCGACAACGGCAATTTTCAATCGGGAGAGAATGTCCGGAAGGTTTATGAAATTGTCATGAAAAAGTCGGACGTTGGCCTGATAAGGCTCAAGAACCCTTTCCGCATTTTCAATCGCATCCTTGTCCTGGTCTATACCGATCAATACACCGTCCGGCATGATTTTTTCCAGGATCGCCGCCGCGTGACCCGAGCCCCCCAGCGTGCAATCGACGTAAATTTTACGGGGCCGGCAATCAAGAAAATCAACCACTTCGTCTACCATGACGGGGATATGTTTGTATGTCATCGGATTAGAGCCCTAATTTTGCGATTTCGATGCTGACCTCCTCCTTTTTCATGTCTTCTTCCATCCGCTTCATTTCCTCCTCATATCTGTCTTTAGACCATATTTCGAAATGGTTGATTTGACCTACCAACGCGATTTCTTTTTCAAGACCGGCATATTGCCTCAAGGTAGGCGGAACCAGGATTCGTCCCTGTTTGTCGTTCATGCATTCAAACGCGCCGCCGATAAAAACCCTTCGAAAACGACGCATATATTCGCTTGTTTCAGCCAGGGATAATATTTTGGATTCAATTTCACCCCAGGCATCAAATGTGTATGCAAAAAGGGCTTTGTCCATCCGGGTAATCATCATCCCGTCACCTCCCCCGTCTTTAATCACATCACGGAACCGGGACGGGATGATGATGCGTCCTTTTGGATCGATTGTGTGAAAAGAGCTTCCGCGAAACATAAATCACCAATCCCCATATACAACCACTTTGGTACACCTATTAGAACACCTTAACGATGAAAATACATTTTTGAAGAAGTGTCAAGAAAAAAAATCAAAGATTTTTGGATATTTTTTAAAATAATTACTAAGTGTTAAAAGTAACTAGAAAAACCCGGGATCAAGGTGGATATTTGTGGATCTTTAGTGTAAACATCGGTGATTAGAGTAGGTGGCTTTAGGAGAAAATCACTTTATTCTTCATCTTTTTTTTGATTGAACCGATTATAATTCAAATTCACCCGTAAATAAGGGTGATAAATGAGTCGTAAAATCGGAGGAAAATGGCGCAGGAATCCCGGGTATCTTCCGGATACGAATAAAAAAACGGAATTCACGGTCAAAGCCGTCAACGTTGCAAGAATACGTTTCGAGGCCGTTGGCCAAAATGGATGTGAAATGCCGTCTACATTGAGAATTGGAGAGCTGCTGGTTGAAGAGGGGTTTATAAGAGAAAAAGACGTTGAAAAAGCCCTCGAAATTCAAAACCGGGAAACAGCGGGCCCATCTGCAAAAAAAACAAGAACGATCGGAGAAATATTGTGTGATCTGAACTTGATCACCCCAACCGATCTCAGCCATATTCTGAAAAAATACAGCAAACAGCTCCAGCTCGGAGATATCCTTCTGAATCAGGGAGTTCTTCGGAAAGATACGCTCGCCGATGCGCTGAATGAGCAGCGTCGTATCGGCGGATCTCTGGGAAAAATATTGCTGCGAAAAAACCTGGTAACCATTGATCAGCTCTATTCAGCCTTATCCAGGCAGTATCATATCCCTCTGATCCAGCCGGATGAATTTGTTTTTGATGAAAGCCTGCGTTCCAAGCTTTCCGGTATGGTAGGCAAGGAATATGCGGAAACCAATGGCATTCTGCCGCTGTCGTTGGATGGAAACAAGCTGACGATAGCCGTGTATGAGCCTGACAGAATCAGTGCCCTCCGAAAATTAGAGTCTGTTTATCCTTTTCTTCGAATCCAATCCGTTTTGATCCGGGAGGAAAGTTTCCGGAAAAACTTTAAAGTCCTCTACGAAGAAAAACCATCCGGCCCGGAGACGGAGGCCAAAACGGAAAAACCGTTCGAAGATATCGAGATAACCGGGATCGATGGTGATAAAACCGTTTATCTCCCGAATCATCCCGCGGTCTCCTCCGGCTGCCCGGGCACGGAAGCCGAGGATATTGTTAAATCCATTATTCAATTCGGAATCATCCATAATGCCAGCGATATCCACATGGAGCAGGATATGGAAGGAGGCCGTCTGCGCTATCGAATCGCAGGTGTGCTTCAGAGCCTGAAACGGAATCGGCTGGAAGAAAAATTTCGCCAAATGGCCGACCCGGTCGTTTCATGGATAAAAACCCTCTCCAATCTGGATATTGCCGAAAGACGGGTTCCCCAGAACGGAATATTGAGGGTCACGTATTTCGACAGAAACAAAGATCAAAAACTCTCTCTTGACCTGAGAGTGGCCACCTGCCCGACACTTGCGGGCGAAAATATCACCCTGATGATACTCGACCATCGAAAGGCGAAAAAGAGCCTTGTCAATTTGAATCATTCGATGAACGTTCTGGTTCCTCTTAAAGAGCTCCTTAAGCGTCCAGCCGGAGTAATCCTTGTATCCGGTCCGGCGGAAAACGGCAAAATCTCATTTCTTTTCGGGATCTTGAAATATATCCATCATCCGGGGAAAAAAATCGCTACCGTGGAAGATCCGATTCGGTTCAGTTTTCCGGGAATCATGCAGACCCAGGTCAACCCAAAGGTCAATCTGACCCTTTCAGGGCTTCTTCGGGAAGTCTTACATCATGATCCGGACGTTGTCCTGGCGGAAGAAATCAGGGACCACGAAACCGCAAAACTGGCTTTTGATGCCGCTCAATCGGACCGGCTGCTCTTGAGCTCAATTTATTCGAGTGATGCCGTCAATGTCATTTCCAGGCTTATGGAACTGGGGGTTGAGCCCGGAACAATTGCCGACAGTCTGCTGGGCGTCGTTTCGCAGCGACTCGTAAAAAAGATCTGCTCTGCCTGCAAAAAAAAATATTTTGCCGACGAAAACGAATGGCGCCTGTTGTTCGACGGCTACCCTTCTCATTTTGATTTTTTCAAGGGAGAAGGCTGCGCGCAATGCGATTTTACAGGATACAAAGACCAAACCCTGATTTCAGAAATACTGGTTATCAATTCGGAAATCTCCGATGCCCTGAGAAAGGGAGCGGGCGAAAAAGAAATAAGATGTTTGGCCCGAAAAAACGGCATGAAAACGATGCTGGACGATGGATTGATGAAACTGAACCAGACCACTCTGAAAGAAATCATCACAGAGGTTCCTTCCCAAGTAGTTGAAGAATTTAAGAAACAGTCGACGGAAGGCCCGGAGGTTTCAAACATGGCTGAAACCGGCGGTGCCGTGAAATCTCCCGCACATTCATCCACCGGCAGTATATTCGTTATTTCCGACCCGGAGTCCGAAAAAATTCGGATCGACCGGATGTATGAAACCTATCAAAATCTGAAAAAAAGTATCGGAGAGCCCATCGACCGTTCCGATGCATCTTTTTTTGCCCAATTTATCTTGGAAAATTTTCATCGAATCTGCAACCGATTTCACTGTAGCCGCGTCGCATTTCATTTGAAAGCAGAGGGAGATAAAACCCGTTTCTTCGCGACACCTCAAAATTAGGGATGGTTTCTAACAGGGTGTTGAAAAACAAGAATCGGGCCGTCAGGCAAGGCGCGCGGCGAAGCGACAAGCGCAGCATATCCAAGCATATGTGAGCATTGGAGAGAGCCGTGCAACGCTGAATGGCGGCCTCAGGCGCAGTTTTTCAACACCCTGCTAAGCTTTCCATGAAATTGGGGACCCATACGGTGCTTTCCGTATCTTTTCATATCGCCTTCGTTTTCAATTCAACGCACGGAACCGACTCTTTTCGAACTTTTCCGAAGGTTCGGACTGCAAATAAAATTCATTCCGTTTCACCGCCGGGGATCGACAAAAAACTTGACACAATCCGAAAAAAATAAGGTATGTTTCGAGTTTGATCTTGTATCTTTTTCTCAATTCATACTAAATCATGTGAACCAATGAATCGAATCCCGTCCGAAAGCAAACAAACGGTGACTGGTCTGCTAAAAGAGCTTCGGACGGGATTCTTATCGGTTTCCATCACAATTCAAGGTTTTCATTTAAGACGAAACTTAAAATTCCAGGAAGTTCATTCTTTTTATTTCCCCCGAATCGGGGGATGACAAGTGTCAAGCCACCGTCCGGTAAGGGCCAAACAATGAATCACGGGGATATTAAGCTCACCGCGGAATCCGTTGAAAGTATCGGGGATAAACGCGCATCCGCGGTTGAGACCGTAAAAACAGCCGCAAAAAAGCTTTTTAGGGGGGCACGCGGCAGCCACGATTGGGAGCACACGCTCC
>JAHDSC010000066.1 GCA_018432925.1 Desulfobacterales bacterium
GCAGTAGTTGGTTTCAATAATGAACTTCTTCTTGAGCCAGAGCTTTTTCTGGAAATCCTCAAGCTGGGCCAGAAAGTCGATCAGCTTGCCCGCGATCTTGCGCAGAACCTTGATCTTGGCCAGATAGCTTTCGACCGCCGGGGCTTCGGCGTTTTCAATGTCATCGAGGCGCATGACCTCGTTCTTGATGTAGAAGTCCAGCTCCCGGCGCAGGAAGCCGCCCAGGTCCTTATGGATGAAATAGTCCATGGTGTTGCGGGCCGTGTACTGGTTCACGTACTTGGCCAGTACGGGGCGTTTCTTGTCGCTGTCGGTCGGAGCGGGGACCTTGAACAGACGCAGATACTCCGCGATCTGTTTTTCGTGTTCGCCACCGGCAGCCGCCATAGCCTGGAGACGCTCCAGTATGGTCTCCACCGCCTCGGCGTTGCGCTTGTCCCGCCAGGTGTTTTCCTGGCCGGTTTTTTCGGGATCGGGCCGGTATTCAAAATTGACGACCAGTTCGCCGGTTTCGGACAGGGCTACGGGATTTTCGGCATGCAGGATGAAGAAACGCTTGCTGGCTTCGGAGGCCTTGACGTTACCGTGCTCGCCCTCAGTGGCCTCGACGACGCGAAAATGGACTTTGAGAGGGGAATCAGAAATCTGATTGAGCTCCCGCTCCTCCTTCGACATCTTCCTGACCTCAGCCGACTGGGTGAGATCGAAGGTGAAGTTGGAGAAATATTCCGCCGACTTGATGTAATACTGATCAGCGTTGGCCCAATGCAGCTTCACTTCCTCGCCGTTGTAGGGCACGGCAAAGGGCGCGGCCTTGCCGGATGTCTCCCGGGTGTAATAACGGCGGGAGATGAAGTCGCCGTCGTCGTAGTAGCGCTCAAAGAAGCGATACAGGTGGTCATAAACATCGGCCTCGGCGCTGGCCGTATCCTTGACTGCATCCAGCGCGGCCTTGGCCTTTTTGACCGGATCGCTCTCCTCCGGATTGGGCGCGCCGAAATCCTTGGCGGTCTGAATAGCTTTCTCATAGGCAGCCTGCAAAGTGGCCTTGTGGGCCTCGTCGACATCACCGAAGGCATCCGACACGATTTTCAGCAGGTCGGTGCTGATGAAGTCCTGAACTTCCCGCGCCTTGGCATGCATGATGCGATAGAAACCGAAATCGAGATCCGGCTGATCGAGCTGAAACAATTCGTTTAATTTTTTGATGAGGCGTTGGCGTAATTGTTGAACGTTTGGCATTTATTACTCCGTTGATCCTATCTTTGGGAACAAAGAATCCGTTTCCCATAGTAAGGGATTGTTTTGTATGTATCCCCGAATATTTTTCAATTCCATTTCGTCGCGGATAATATGTTCGTAATAATTGCGTTGCCGTAATTTGGCGCCGGGCGTTTGGTGATATTCGTTTATGCGTTTGGTTACGGCGGATTTAAACCCGGCCATAACGGCACCCACAGACCGTGGTTGCGGTCCCGCAGGGGCGACCGGCCGGTCGCCCCTGCAATCAACGGTGGTACCGGAATTGACGATCACCACAACCCCATGGAAATGGTTTGCATCACCACCCATACGTCCAATTCGATTTCATGGCGTATTGCGGCAGTTTTCAACCATTCATCGGCGACGATTTCCCCCGCATCATTCAACCGCATCACACCATCAAGAATGTCCCCGAACAGGCATTCCCGATTCTGGGTGCAAATGGTGATGAAATATGCACCTGCCCTCGAATAATCATACCCTTTCAACCGTATGGATCGCCGATGATGAATCTCTGAATTATATTTCACACCACGCTCCACTGGACGGTGAACACCGGCGTGACAGTTGTTTTCTGTTACATACGATTTTCGAGTGATTTCACTTGCTGTTGGCCTGATCGTTGGCCTTTCGATCGGCTCATTCTCCGTTTAATCGTTGGTTTCACGTTTCAGCCTTCGACGCTTACATCCAAACAAATAGGATTTATAACATACCAGACGGAAATCCATTGTCAAGGAGTTTGTTCTTTTATTTAAACTAGTTAACAGAATATTACCGCTTCATAGCCATCGAAATAGTGATTCCCTCGGAGAGGTATCCGTCCGTTGGAAATCGGCTCTTCAACCAAGTATATCCAAACAGATACAACGGTTCAGTTGCCCGATCAAAACCCGGAATATGGGAGAATATGGGAATCAAGGCAGAGGCCAAAGATATGAAATCCATTCAGACAATTGATTTGTGGGTCAGGGGTTGGGTTGAAATCGAAAATGGGAAGCGAGATAAGAATATAATGAATAGGAAAATGGGAAAAAAACCGCCTCATTTTAATGAGGTTTTTTGGGGCAACATATTCCCTTTTTATAACCCCGAACAAAAAATGTCTTAGCGTACATTCTCTAAGACATTGATTTTACTGGCGCGCCCGGCAGGACTCGAACCTGCGGCCTACGGATTCGAAGTCCGGCGCTCTATCCAACTGAGCTACGGGCGCGGGTAAATAAAAAATGGGGTGAGTGAAGGGGCTCGAACCCTCGACAACCGGGGCCACAACCCGGTGCTCTACCAACTGAGCTACACCCACCACACAAACAAATTGGCTTTATCTATCAGATCACCGGAATCATTTCAAGAGGTATTCATTAAAAATATTTCAAATTGAAAAACCGTTTGCGTCTCTTTGCAGCGTAACGGTTTTTTCCGTTCGGATGCAAAAGCAATCCGGGTTCCCGTCCTGCGGATCCGGACGCGGATTGAACGATTTAAAAAGACATATATCAATAAAAACTTATTGTTGACCCGTTCCGGCATCTTCTATATGATCGACTGCGTCGGTCCGGTTTGCTTTCCGCGAATCGGAAATTCATCCAATTTGTATCTCACCCCGAAACCTTAAAATGCACTTTTTTTCGGTTCAAAATCCCTGCGCCGCATGAGCGGAGCGAATCAGCCGAAAAATTAAAGGAATGATCATGAACAAACTATCGATTTTTCTGATCCGGGCGATTATGGGACTTGCGATCGCCTTTATATTGCTGCGGCTGTTCTATCCCCAGGCCGATAAAATCTATGTCCCCGTTCTTGCCGCCTTCCTTGTCGGAGGCGCTTATCTCGCGGCGCATTTCCGGCGCACCAAACCGAATCGATAAGGGAGCCAGAGACCATTGAAACAGATTATCCTCGGCACCGCGGGACACATCGATCACGGGAAGACCACGCTCATCAAATCCGTTACCGGCATCGATACCG
The DNA here is from genome assembly GCA_018432925.1 of Desulfobacterales bacterium. Lineage (GTDB taxonomy): Bacteria > Desulfobacterota > Desulfobacteria > Desulfobacterales > JAHDSC01 > JAHDSC01. The sequence goes on from JAHDSC010000066.1 coordinate 3,235, forward strand.
ACCGGTTAAAGGAAGAAAAACTTCGAGGAATAACCATCGAGCTCGGGTTCGCATCTCTGGACCTTCCGAGCGGACAGCATCTTGGCATCGTCGATGTCCCCGGCCATGAAAAATTCGTCAAAAACATGGTTGCGGGCGCTACCGGAATCGATATCGTTGCAATGGTGATTGCCGCCGATGAAGGAATCATGCCGCAGACCCGGGAACACATGGAGATCTGCACCCTGCTGGGAATAAAGCACGGGCTGGTCGTCGTCACCAAAATCGACCTGGTGGACGAGGAATGGCTCGAATTGGTACTGGAGGATATTCGATCATTTGTTCGTGGAACATTTCTGGAAAACGCACCGATTGTCCCGGTTTCATCAACAACCCGCCGGGGAATTCCCGAATTTGTCAAAACCCTTGATCAATTGAGCGCCGGGATACCCAGCCGCTCTTCGGCGGGCCTGTTCCGCCTCCCGGTGGACCGGGTTTTTACGATGAAAGGATTCGGCACGGTGATCACCGGAACGCTGATATCCGGGAAAATCGGCGTGGGAGACACCATCATGATCTACCCTTCCGGAATCACATCGAAAGTCCGGGGGATTCAGGTTCACAACCAGAGCGTTAACGAAGCCCTGGCCGGAATGCGAACCGCCATCAATTTCCAGGGGCTTGAAAAGGCATCCATCAATCGCGGGGAAGTGCTGGCAATACCGGGAACCCTGAAACCGAGCTACATGGTGGATGTTTCGATCCATTATCTGAAAAGCAACAAAAAACCGATTAAGAACCGCACCCGCGTCCGATTTCATACCGGAACCAGTGAAGTGCTGGGAAACTTGATCCTGCTGGACGGCGAGGAGCTTGCCCCCGGCGAAACAACGGTCGGTCAGCTCCGGCTCGACACCCCGGTTTCGCTGGTAAAAGATGACCGGTTTGTTATCCGGAGCTATTCCCCGGTTCGCACCATTGCCGGCGGAGCGGTGATCAACCCGATACCGGTGAAGCACAAGCGTTTTAAACCCGAAATCATCAATGGATTGAAGAGCCTTGAAAACTCGGCGCCGGAAGAGATCGTTTCCTATCACGCAAACGAATCCGGATATGAGGGCGTTTCTCTTTCCGACCTGATCCTGATGACGAATATTCCGGAAAAAAAGCTCCAGATCCATATCCAGAGTCTTTTATCCAAAAAAACCGTGATCCTGGTTGACAAGGAAAACCAGGTCTATATCCATGAAACCGGCTTTGAAACCATGAAGCAAGAAATATTCAGTTACCTGAATCACTACCACCAGGCAAATCCTCTCAAGGCCGGGATGTCCAAGGAGGAATTAAAATCCAAATTTCCAACCGCGATGGGAGCAAAGCTTTTCAACCTGGTTCTCAACCGGATGATCAAAGAAAACGAAATCGCCCAGGACAAGGATACGGTTTGCCTTTCCCGGCACACGGTTTCACTGGAAACGGATCAGTCCGATATTCGGGAAAAATTGCTGGATGTGTATTCAAAAAGCGGGCTTCAGCCCCCCTATTTCACCGAATTGAGCGAAACCCTCGATATCCGGCCGGAACGCGCAAAGGACGTGCTGATGCTGCTGGTAGACGAGGGGTTACTTGTGAAGATCAAGGAAGACCTTTTCTTCCATGCCGAAGCGGTGCAAAGCTTAAAGGAAAGGGTGATTGATTTTCTGACATCCCACGGCGAAATGACGACTCCGCAATTTAAAACAATTGCCGGGGTTTCCCGGAAGTTTCTGATACCGCTGATCGAATATCTGGACGCAAGGAACGTAACCATCCGCATCGGCGATATCCGAAAACTCCGGAGCACAAAATAACCGCCTTCCCCGCGGGGATGAACCTGCTCCACGGCCGCTTCATAAAAAAAGGAAAAAATTCATTCCATCCGTTGAACAAACCGGGAAGCGATACCGTCGAGAAACCGCATTCCCCGGCAGGTAAGCGCGCAACGGGTTTTCGTTGCGTTCATCATTCTCTTTTTTCGAAGATCGGCGATGACTTCCCCGAAAAGCCCGTGAAAGCTCACGCCGAATTTTTTCTCGAACGCTTCCGCCGCAATTCCGTCCGCTTTTCTCAACCCCAGGTAAACCGCCTCGATCATCTCCTGATCCCGGCTTAATACCTCCTCTCCCGCCACAGGAAGCCTGCCAGCATTCAGGTTTTCGGTGTATTGACTCACAGACCGGCAATTCCAGGACCGTTTCATTCCCGTGAATGAATGTGCGGAGGGTCCCAGGCCGATGTACGGAACCCCTGCCCAATATTTCATGTTATGCCTGGAACGAAAATCCGTCGAACGGGCGAAATTGGATATTTCATAATGTTGATAACCCCGGCTGCACAAAAATGCGGATGTGGCTTCAAACAGATCTCCCGCCAGGCTCTCCGGAAGAGCTTGAAAAAAACCTTTTCGTAAGCCCCGTTCCATCGGGGTGCCGAACTCGTATGTGAGCATGTAACAGGAAAGATGCTCCGGAGCATAATCGACGGCCTGTTGCAAATCGAGCAGCCAGGATTTTTTTGTCTGCCCGGGGATGCCGTAAATCAGGTCAAGCCCCAGGTTATCGAAACCGGCTTTCCGGGCATCCTTTATGGCGGTATCCGCGTCCCTGCCGGTGTGAATCCGTCCGAGAAAATTTAAATGGGCGTCCCGAAATGACTGTACCCCGATATTCAATCGATTGATTCCCGCGCTTTTGAACCCGGTGAGTTTGTCGAATCTCAGGGTGCCGGGGTTTGCCTCGAGGGTGATCTCGGCACCCGGAAGAATTCGATAGGAACGGTGCGCGGTTTCCACGACTCGACCAACCTGGTTCGCTTCCAAAACGGAAGGCGTCCCTCCGCCGATATACAGGCTGTCAAATCGGAAAGGAAAGACGCCGGTCATGGACATTTCTTGTATGAGTGCTTCCATGAATCCCGGAATCGTCGACCGGTCGGTTATCGAAAAGAAGTCACAATAGGGACATTTGCGAATGCAGAACGGAATATGCACATAAAGCCCTGCGGGCTGAAAAAAATGATTCGTTTCGATATTTTCCCTTGACATTCTCTTTCCCGGCCGAATATTCATACCGTTTGGCCTTTAGCAGTGGATCCGTTTCCCAATCGTGGATACGCATTGCATATTACTATAAAACATATTCGTTTTAAAGGCTGTTAAAAATTGAAAAAGTCCAGCTTCCCTCAGCGGAAAAAAGAAAAATATCAAATCGAGATATTTGAAGACTGGTGCAAAAGATGCGGCATCTGCGTTGAATTCTGCCCCAAGTCCGTTCTTGCCCGGGATGATACGGGTCTTCCGGTTGTGAAAAATCCGGATGCCTGCATCGGCTGCCGTCTTTGTGAGATTCGTTGCCCGGATTTTGCCATTGAGGTAAAAATCAAGGAGGAAAGCGTTGACAGAAAAAGAAAAGGTGATCCCGATTAAAACGAATGCCGCAAAAGAGGTCCTCATCCATGGGAATGAAGCCGTTGTTGAGGGCGCCATTGCCGCGGGTTGCCGTTTTTTCGCCGGATATCCCATCACCCCGGCCACTGAAATCGCGGAAGGAATGTCGATACGCCTCCCGAAGATCGGCGGCACGTTCATACAGATGGAGGATGAAATGGCGAGCCTTGGATCGGTTGTCGGTGCTTCACTGGCCGGCGTGAAGGCCATGACGGCCACCAGCGGTCCCGGATTTTCGCTCATGCAGGAGATTCTGGGATATGCATGCATGATCGAGGTTCCCTGCGTGGTGGTCGACGTCATGAGAGGGGGCCCGAGCACGGGCCTTCCGACCTCCCCATCCCAGGGGGATGTGATGCTGGCGAGGTGGGGTTCCCATGGAACTCATCCAATCATTGTCCTCGCCGTTTCAACGGTGGAAGACTGTTTTGACGTCACCGTCACCGCATTTAATTTTTCGGAAAAATTCCGGACCCCGGTCATTGTTCTGTCCGATGAAATCGTGGCCCATACCCGCGAAAAAGTAGCCCTGCCTTCCGCCGACGGAGTTACAATCGTTAACCGGATTCGCCCCACCGTACCCGCCGAATGGTTTCAACCGTATGAGAACACACCCGGCGGGGTCCCCCCGATGGCGATATACGGAGACGGCTACCGGTACCACACCACCGGACTGATTCATGACAGCCGAGGATTTCCGACCGATAAGAAGGAAGAGATCAAAACCTTTTATGAAAGAATCCATAAAAAAATTTCCCAGAGATTCCATGAAATTCAAATCGTGAAAAATTTTTTTACGGAAGACGCCGACATCATCATCATCGCCTATGGATCGGTGGCGCGCTCCTCGCTGCTGGCCGCAAAGACGGCTCGGCAAAACGGGCTCAAGGTCGGTCTTCTTCAACTCGTAACTCTTTTCCCCTTCCCAAGGAAGGCGGTGGAAACGGTTCTTCGGCAGTCCAGGGCGGTAATCGTTCCTGAAATGAATCTCGGCCAGATTTCACGGGAGGTCAAAAGGGTCAATGCCAAACACTCCGCTGTGATCACGCTGAACCGGGTGGACAGTGATCTGATCACGCCAAAAGAAATTTTAGCAAAGATACAAGAGGTGGTATAATGGCAAGGGGGACAACGGTTGTTCATCAATATCTGCGTCATGATGCAATATTCCCGCATGTATGGTGCCCGGGATGCGGAAACGGCATCGTCCTCGGCGCGCTGATTCGTGCCGTTCATCACCTGGGTTATCCGAAGGATGAGATCGTGCTTGTTTCCGGTATCGGCTGTTCCAGCCGCATGCCGCTTTATGTCGATTTTAATACCCTTCATACGGTCCACGGACGCGCCCTCACCTTCGCTACCGGGATCAAGCTCGCCAATTCCCGTCTCCGGGTCATTGTCGTGATGGGGGATGGAGACGCAGTGGCCATCGGGGGCAATCATTTCATTCACGCCGCCAGACGAAACATGGATTTGACGGCGATTATCCTGAATAACCGGATTTACGGCATGACGGGAGGACAGTCTTCTCCGACCACGCCTTACGGCATGTATTCGACAACGGACCCGTATTCCCACATCGAACCGGCGTTCGACATATCGGAGATGGCAGCCTGCGCAGGCGCGACCTTTGTCGCCAGAAGCACGGTATACCATGCCCAACTGCTGCAAAGCCTCATGGAAAAAGCCATCCCCAAAAAGGGGTTTTCCGTGGTGGAGGTCATCACCCACTGCCATGTGCAGTTCGGAAGAGCAAACAAGCTGGGAACCCATATCGACATGATGAAACGGCAGAGAGATCAGGCCGTGCCGGTGGAAAAAGCTCAAACGATGAGCCCGGAAGAATTGAAAGACAAAATCCCCATCGGCATCCTGACGGACATGGTACGACCCGTGTACAATGAAGAATATGAAAACCTGAAGAAAAGAGCCGGGCTGACGAATTAAAACATTCCCGGTTCACATGATTTTCGAACGGGCTTTTTACAAAAAGGAGAAACGGTTTGGCGGAGCGCTATGAAATACTTCTTTCCGGATTCGGCGGACAGGGACTGATCCTGGCCGGTATCGTACTTGCCGAGGCGATCGGAATTTATGAAGGAAAATATGTCGCCCAGACTCAAAGTTACGGCCCCGAGGCCCGGGGCGGCAGGAGCAGGGCCGGCATCGTGGTCAGCGACCAGCCGATCGATTACCCGAAGACCAACAGCATCGATCTGCTTCTTGCCATGAGCCAGGATGCCTGCGATACTTACTTTACCAATCTGAAGCCGTCCGGGTTGCTTTTCGTCGACTCCACCTTTGTCAAGGACGTTCCCGTCGATGACGCCATCAGCATTCCCTTCACGGAAATCGCCCGCAAGGAAATCGGAAGTATCATGGTGGCAAATATCGTAGCGCTTGGCGCAATTTCCCGATGTTCGAATATCGTGACCGTTGAATCCCTGAAAAAAGCCCTGGTAACCAAAATTCCCAGGGAAACGGAAGATATCAACTTGAGAGCATTGGAGGCCGGAATAGCGGCGGCCGGGAAATTTGCCCACCGTTATTTAATCAACTCCCTGCAGAATGCAAGCAAACGGAAAATCTCGATTTGAAAAAACTGACCATATTTTTTTCACTGACCGCGCTTTTATTTCTCCTGGTGCTGTTTTTTATTTTTTTGGACCTTCTTCACTATTCAGAACAACCGGCCGAATCCGAACCGCTTGAAAAATTTATTACCGTGGACCAGGGGGAAAGTTTCAAGTCCCTGGTATCTAAATTGCGCGATGCGGGGATTATTCGGCACCCTCTCAAGTTCCGGCTTCTTGGACGAATCAAAGGATATGAAAAAAAAATAAAAGCGGGCGAATACCGCCTTTCCGCCGTCATGCCTCCGGCTGAAATACTTGAAAAAATCCTGAAAGGCGACGTTCACCTGTACCGGTTGACCGTACCCGAAGGATACAACCTGCATCAGATTGCCTTGGCGGTGGAGGAAACGGGCCTGGGAACCAAAACCGGCTTTATCGCCGCCGCCACCGATTCATCGCTGGTTCATGAAAAAGGAATCGATGCCGGAACCTTTGAAGGGTATCTTTTTCCGGAAACCTATTACTTTCCCAAAACGGTTACATCCCGGAAAATCATATCCGCCATGGTCCGGCGATTCCGATCCGTCTTCACGGATGACTGGAAAAAACAGGCTGAAAAACTCGGTTTGTCGATTCATCAGGTTGTCACGCTGGCATCCATCATTGAAAAAGAAACCGGGGCGGTTGAAGAAAGACCGATTATCTCTTCCGTATTTCATAATCGCCTGAAAAAGGGAATGCGTCTGGAAAGCGATCCGACCGTTATTTACGGGATAACGGACTTTGACGGAAACATTACCCGTAAGCATCTGACCACACCGAACCCATACAATACCTACCTCATGAAAGGACTTCCACCCGGACCCATTGCAAGCCCGGGATTGAAAGCCCTGGAGGCCGCCCTTTTTCCCGAAGACACTCGGTTTTTCTATTTTGTTTCCAAACGGGATGGAACCCACCAGTTTTCAGCGAACCTGAATGACCACAACCAGGCGGTTCGGAAGTACCAAATGCGAAGGTAAGACGGCCGATCGGATCCTCCGGGATCCGCCGGAGATAAATCCGATCAACCATTCCGGAAATGGATGGCCGGTATCCGGAAAAGGCTTGGTAAAAAAACACATGAATTGTTGCTCCGATCTCATGATTTTTCCTTGTAATGAAGGCCGCAATTGTTTATATGAGTCCGTTTGAAGCAATTTATGCGAACAAAGCGGCCAAGCGCTTTGTTTTTAAAAATTACCGGTAATTTTTAAAGGAGATGTTACATGTCACAATCACAAACCTGCAAATGCCAGGACTCGGCATCCGAGGAGGAGTTGTTGCTTCGACTAGACGATGTTCTGGAGGATTACTGCGACAAACCCGGTGCGCTGATACCCGTATTGCAGATCGCTCAAAACATGTTGGGCTACCTGCCGGAAGAGGCGCTGAAGAAGATCAGTCTCAAGCTGAACAAACCTTACAGCGAAGTCGCCGGCGTGGTCAGTTTTTATTCATTTTTTTCAACCGTTCCGCGCGGAAAATACCTTGTCCGAGTATGTCTCGGAACGGCGTGCTATGTCCGGGGGGGCAAACAGGTATTGTCGGCCCTCAAAAATGAACTGAAAATCGATGTCGGGCAGACCACCGAAGATCGAATGTTTTCTCTCGATATCGGCCGTTGCTTCGGTGCATGCGGTCTCTCTCCGGTAATCATGGTGAATGATGACGTTCATCAACGGGTCAAACCGACCCGGGTCGGTGAAATTATAACCAAGTATCTCGACATGGAAAAGGAATCCGAGGGAGGCGAAAACTGATGAAACAGGTTAGCATAAATCAAATCCGGAGCGTGAATGATTTGAACGCGCTTCGCGACTCCGTCAAAAAGGATATGAAAAAACTGGGTTCCGAGATTAAAGAAAGGGTTCTGGTCTGCACCGGCGGCGGGTGCATTGCATCCGGTTCCCTAAAGGTCCGGGATGCACTGATCGCGGCCATTCGGGAACAGGGTCTGGAAGATACGGTTGCCGTCGTTGAAACCGGTTGTCTCGGGCCATGCGCGCTGGGACCGGTTATTCTCATGGAAAAAGACGATATTTTTTACCAGGAGGTAAAACCGGAAGATGCGAAAGATATTATCGAGCAGCACGTGGCGGCGGGAAAAATCGTGGAACGGCTGACCCATCGGAAAGGCGAAAAGTCGGTGCCCGCCAAAACGGAAATCGACTTCTTCAGCAGACAGACGAAAATCGTTCTTCGCAACTCCGGACGAATCAACCCCGTCCGCATTGAAGATTATATCGGTTATGATGGATATCAGGCTTTGGCAAAAACACTGGGCGGCATGTCTCCGGAGGATGTCATCGCGGAGGTTAAAAAATCGGGTTTGCGCGGTCGCGGCGGCGCCGGTTTTCCAACCGGTTTGAAGTGGGCGTTTACACGCCAGGCTCCGGGCGATGTGAAATACATTCTCTGCAACGCCGATGAAGGCGATCCGGGAGCTTACATGGATCGAAGCGTGCTCGAAGGCGACCCTTACAGCCTGATCGAAGGAATGACGATCGGAGCGTACGCCATCGGTGCCAGGCAGGGATACGTTTACGTTCGGGCCGAATACCCGCTGGCGGTCGAACGGCTTCAAAAAGCCATGGACAGGTCACGGGAGGTCGGTCTTCTCGGTGAAAACATACTGGGAACCGGTTTTACGTTTGACCTTGAAATTCGCATGGGTTCCGGAGCGTTCGTCTGCGGCGAGGAAACCGCTCTGATGGCCTCGATTGAAGGAAAACGCGGCGAACCCAGGCCCCGCCCCCCCTTCCCCGCTCAGAAAGGCCTCTGGGGAAAGCCCACCGTATTGAATAATGTGGAAACCTACGCCAATATCGCTTCGATCGTACTCAAAGGCGGCGACTGGTTTGCGTCCTACGGCACGGAAAAAAGCAAGGGAACAAAAGTGTTTGCCCTCGCAGGCGACATCGTCAATTCCGGTCTGGTCGAGGTACCGGTCGGCACGCCTCTTGGAGAACTGATTTACGATGTCGGCGGCGGCATTCCAAATGGTAAGGATTTCAAGGCGGCACAGATCGGTGGTCCATCCGGCGGATGCATTCCCAAGGCGCACCTCGATGTTCCACTGGACTACGAATCTCTCACCCAACTCGGCGCCATCATGGGATCCGGCGGACTCATCGTCATGGACGAAGATACCTGCATGGTTGACGTGGCCCGCTACTTCCTGGAGTTTGTCCAGGAAGAATCCTGCGGCAAGTGTGTCCCCTGCCGGGTCGGAACCAAGCGAATGCTTGAAATTCTCGAACGCATCTGCAGCGGCAAAGGCGAATTATCGGACATCGACACACTGGTCGAACTGGGCAACCAGATCAAGGATACCGCGCTTTGCGGCCTCGGCCAGACCGCTCCCAATCCGGTTCTGTCAACCATCCGTCACTTCAGGAACGAATACGAAGAACACATTCTCTGCAAGCAATGCAAAGCCGGAGTATGTCCGGATCTGGTACGGGCACCCTGTCAGAGTGCATGCCCGGCCAACGTTAATGTTCCGGGCTTTGTCTCGCTCATCGGGGAAAAACGTTATGCGGAGGCTTTACGGCTCCACCGAGAGCGAAATCCTTTTGCCGCCGCCTGTGCGCGGGTTTGTTTCCATCCCTGCGAGTCGAGATGCCAACGAAGCACCCTGGATGACCCCGTTGCGATTCGAGGCGTCAAGCGGTTTATGGTCGATCAGGAGGTCACCATCCAGCTTCCGGAGGTTCGTGAAAACGAGGAAAACGCCAAGCGAAAAATCGCAATCATCGGCGCCGGACCCGCGGGCCTGTCGTGCGCTTACTTTCTCGCCCGTCTCGGGTATCGCCCGGTGGTATTTGAATCCGAGTCCTGTGCCGGAGGAATGCTCACCCAGACCATTCCTTCCTACCGCATGCCCAGGAACATTACGGAAAGAGAAATTCGCATGATCGAAGGAATGGGTGTTGATATATTGACCGGCAAAAAGCTCGGCCGGGATTTTTCACTGTCGAGCTTACGCGATGAAGGCTATGAAGCAGTATTTATCGGCATCGGGGCTCCTACGGGTATTTGCCTGCAGATACCGGGAGCCGATTCCGGTGCCGATGGGATCACCGATGCAATGAAGTTTTTGCGGGACTACAACCTGAAAGGCACGGCAAAAGTGGGAAAGAAGGCGGTTGTCGTCGGAGGCGGCAACGCGGCCATCGATGCCGCCCGGACAGCGGTACGTATGGGGGCGGATGTGACCGTCATCTATCGCAGAACCCGGGAAGAAATGCCGGCATGGAAAGAGGAGATCGACGAGGCGCTGAGAGAAGGCGTCCGCCTGAAAACCCTTACCAATCCCGAACAGATTATTACCACGGACGGCAAGGTCACCGGCGTCAAGTGCACCGTCATGAAATTAGGGGAATTTGACCGCTCCGGACGGCGCAGGCCGGAAAAAACCGAAGAAAATTTTATCATCGCAGCGGACCAGGTCATATGGGCCTGCGGCCAGACGCTGGACTGCACGGACCTGCTCGACGCGCCGGGAATCGAAATGAATGACGGAACCTGGATAAAGACGGATCGGGTTACGGGTCAGACTTCCGTTCCGTGGCTTTTTGCCGGCGGCGATGCCTCAACCGGTCCGATGTCGGTCGTCGATGCGATCGCAGGCGGCGAACGGGCGGCCGTAGGCATTGACCAGTACCTGACCGGTGAGGATCATGCATTCTGGCGGACGGAAAAACCGGTGGATACCGTCTTTGATCCGGATGCGGACCCGGCTTCCTATCCGCGCAAAGAACCGGTCTGCATCCCGGTTGAAAGGCGCAAGGGCAATTTCAACGAGGTGGAGCGCCCGTGGATCGAAGCTGAAACAATCAGGCAGGCCCTGCGGTGCCTGCGCTGCGATTATGGAAAATGATAAAAGCTCGAAAGGAGTTTATATAATATGGTTTCCGTACAAATAAACAACCAAACAGTCCAGATCCCCAAAGGGGCGACCATCCTCGATGCCGCGAAGAAAGCAGGCATAAGGATACCGACGCTTTGCCACCTGGAGGGGATCGAACCCAAAGGTGCATGCCGGGTGTGTCTTGTCGAGGTGGAAAATGCAAAAACGCTTATGGCATCCTGCTCCACACCGGCCGCCGAGGGCATGAAAATCCACACCAACACGAAACGCGTCCGGGACGCCAGACGCACGGTGGTCGAACTGTTGCTCTCCGAACATGACGGCGACTGCAAAACCTGCGACCGAAATGATGACTGCGAGCTCCAGGCACTGGCTCGCGAGATGGGAATCGACACGATTCGATACGAAGGTGAAAAAACCGCCAAACGTATCGATCAGAGCACTCCGGCGCTGGTCCGCGACAGCGGCAAGTGCATCAAGTGCCGCCGCTGTGTAGATGCCTGTGTTGGAATCCAGACGGTGGGATCGATCTTTCCCCAGGGCCGGGGATTCGATTCGGAAATCGGGCCCGCATTTTTCATGAATCTGGATCGTGTCGCCTGCGTTCAATGCGGTCAGTGCGCCGCTGTCTGTCCGGTGGGTGCAATCACCGAAAAAAGCCATATACAGGGGGTATGGGAAGCCCTGGATGACCCGAACAAGTATGTGGTCGTTCAGACCGCTCCGGCGATCCGGGCGGCTCTCGGAGAATGCTTCGATTATGAACCGGGGACTCTCGTGACCGGAAAGATGGTTACCGCGCTTCGCCGACTTGGTTTTGACGGGGTTTTTGACACCAACTTTACCGCCGATCTCACCATCATGGAGGAAGGCACCGAGCTGCTGATGCGGCTGAAAAAAGCGCTGGTCGACAAGCAAAAAGTCGCCCTTCCCCAGTTCACCAGCTGTTCGCCGGGGTGGATCAAGTTTGTCGAATACTACTATCCCGAGTTCCTGGACAATATCTCCACGTGCAAGTCTCCCCAGCAGATGTTCGGTGCGGTGGCAAAAACCTATTTTGCGGAAAAGATCGGAAAGAAGCCGGAGGATCTGGTAGTGGTTTCAATCATGCCGTGCACGGCTAAAAAATTCGAGGCCCAGCGCCCCGAAATGACCGACAGCGGCGTTCAGGACGTTGATTATGTTCTGACCACGCGTGAACTCGGAAAAATGATTAAACAGGCCGGAATCGATTTCAAATCATTGCCTGATGACAAAATGGACGCCCCCCTCGGCCTCTCATCGGGTGCGGCCGATATTTTCGCCAATACCGGCGGGGTGATGGAAGCCGCCATCCGAACCGCTTACGAAATTGTCACCGGAAGGGAACTTCCTTTGGAGAACCTGCACGTAAAGCCGATCATGGGGCTTGACGGGCTGAAAACCGCGTCTTTAAAAATCGAAGGCACCCTGCCGGAATGGTCTTTTCTGGAAGGAGCGGAACTCAAGGTCGGTGTTGCCCATGGCTTGGGCAATGCCCGCAAGATTCTGGAAAAAGTTAAAAAC
>JAHDSC010000171.1 GCA_018432925.1 Desulfobacterales bacterium
AACCGGTCAACGAATCGGCCATGTGGCCCTTATTCGGGTTCCGGCATTTTTACCGCTGCAAAGAATAAACTGCCCATCGAAAAGCTCCGTTCGCTCTTTCATTCCTGCAAGCCCCATTCCACCCGCGTAATCTTTATGTATAAAAACTTCATCCATATCGAATCCACGACCATTGTCTTCGACGGAAAGTTCAATTTTACCATTTTTTTTTTCCAGGTACAGGTAAACATAATCCAAGCCGCTATGTTTGGCGACATTGTTCAGGGCCTCCTGCAAAACCCGGTAAATAATGACTTTCAAGGACTCTGGAACATCTTTTTCTTTTATATGGAACCGGCATTCCACCCGAATCGCCGAATAAATCCTCTCAAACTTGCGACAAATCCATCGTATGGTGGCTAATAATCCCAGATCATCCAATATCGACGGCCGCAGATCCGTTGAAATTCTACGACATTCGTCAATCGTTTCCTGCGCCATAGAAATCAGCTGTTCCAGCGAAATCCCTTCCGGCTCCGGTGCGCCGCCCATTTTATCCAGCTTGTTTTCCAACGCATATTTAATGGCAGCCAGGCTGGCGCCGATGCTGTCATGAAGCTCCTGGGCGACCAGCTTCCGCTCCTTTTCCTGAGTCTCCAGAAGCTTTGTGGATAAAATCCGGAGCTTTTTTCCGGATTCCCGAAGTGCTTCTTTTGCCTGCATCCTCTCTGTAATGTCTTCGACCATAAAAATTGCGAATTGTGACTTCTCCTTACTCTTGAGCGGAAGAGAAACCGTCAGATTGGCCCACATCCACTGTCTGTTTTTTCGAAGATACCGGTTCACCACCTGGTAGTGCTCCCGTTTTCCGGAAATCAGTTCCTGATATAGTTTTTTATTCTCCTTTGCATCATCCGGGTGTAAAAGTTTTTGAAAATCCAAACGGTGCAGTTCTTTTTTTCCATAACCAAGCATTCTGCGAAGGGCGGTATTGCTTTCAACGACCCGACGTTTTGCACCGATAAGAGCGATACCGATAGCGGCTCCGTGAAAAACCCCTCTGAAGCGCGCCTCGCTTTCTTGCAGCGCTTCTAAAATTTTTGCATGTTCCACGGCATATCGAATGGAGCGTTCCAGAACATGAGGCATGATTCGACTTTTATCCAGGAAGTCGGATACGCCTTTACGCATGACATGGATCTTCGATTCACGACCGTCCGGGTCCGTCAACAAAATAATCGGTGCACTGGAACCGTTTAACCGAAGCTCCTTGAAAAGTTTCAGTCCATCGGGTTCGCTTCCGAGACGGTAGTCCAACAAATATACGTCATGGTGTTTTCTTTTCGCCTCTTTCAGCGCATCCGAACAGGTGGGAACCCGATCCAAATCAAATCTCCATCCCCTGATATTTAAAAGCATGTCCTGAATCAATGAATAGTGGTGATCATTATTTTCAACTAGAAGTACTCTGACATTCTGATTTTTCATATTTATCTCCGCCTGAAATTGCATTAAAAATTCGCCGGTGCTCAGGCAGGTTCATTGTAATGTTCAAATCGTAATCGCATAGGGGATAACCCCAAAGATAATGGATTTATAAAAAATAACTATCACGAACTCACCCCATTTTGTCCATAGGGCGAAAGGTTCATTTTTTTCAGGAAAAAACCGTAAAAGATCGGGAAGTCATCCCGTTTTTTCCTTCTCCATCGGAAAATAATTTCACCGGCTTCCGCGGCCTTCCCGGTGCGCGGCATCGAAAATCTTTGCTTCGTCTCTAAAATTTGGAATGTGTTACTGGAGAAAACATGGAAGGATTGCTGACAGGAATACCGAAAAAAATGGTCGTGACAGATATTTGCCGCATGGATCGTATCATTCCGTCATTTTGTTATTTATCGAATCCTTGCGCGGCTCTTCAAAAACAAAAAGGACTTTCTTTTCCCGGTTTACCGTAATGCAATCGGGCTTGGGGCCGGCCGGGAAATCGTCGGATTGCCGGAGAAAAGTTTTTACAGCAGGGTTTTCATATCCATGTATGGTGATTTCACAATTCTTTCCTTAAAACCATTTCTTTCAGATATCGAAAAACGTCAGGCCCGTCCCCTGAGGCTTTTTCTTTTCCGATCGCCACCTGATTCAAAAATTCTATTTTTTCTTTGTCGAAACTTCCCATCGGTTCTTCAACAAGTTTCAACTGATTATTGATCAGGCCATAAATGACAATCGGTCCGAAAAAAGTCCGCCCGTTTTCTTCTTTGGTCAACAAGCCGAAAACATGGTGATTGCTGATCTGAAAAATTCTTGGGGCAATCGTATACTCAAGGAGTTCTGCAAAAAGGGAAAGACTTTCAAGCACACCGTCTCGATCTTTTCTTTCCAGGGCTGCCACACCGTCTTTTGCGATGGTATCCAGATCCGACCGATCAAAGGAAAGATCCAGCTTTCCAATGCATTCTTTTCGAATCGTTTTGACCGATTCCGCCTTTTTGCTGATAACCACATCGCTGTCCCTGAGAATTTTGACCGCGTTTCGAATGCTGATCATTTCTTTAATTGTTGGGCTCTTGCGAATGAGGATATCCTTAACGGATGTTTTGTAAATGGCAAGATCGTTGTCCAGCACCAGAAACCTTCCCATCTTTATATCACCCGACAGAATGTAAAGCTCTAAATCCCGCTCTTTTCGGACCGGATACGAGCAGGCTTCCAGAAATCGGCGCATGATTCCCTGGTCAACCCTGCGGGTGGCGCCAGGGGGGCCAATCGAGCCAAGAAGGTTTTCAGCCATTTTGTCGATCTGAATCTTTTTCAGTAGATTTTCTTTAAAGGACATTTCATCCCCCCTCGTTTTTCGTTTCGTTCTACCGTTTCTATAAAGGCTATTCAGAGGAGCCGTCAAATGAAATAGGGTAAAATATGTATTTCAAGTTCTAAAGTGCCGTATATTCAATCGGCGGAGAATAAAATACACGATCTCGTTTCTTAATATACAATGAACACCGGATTGTTCCGTTCATCAATTTCATTCAAGCTTCCTTTGCGGTGGATTCCGCTTTTCCGAAATAACGACGCAAAGCAGCGGGCGCTTGTGAACCGGATAGCAGGGATTTTCGATATCCGTTATGGCAGTATGACAGATAGCTCCGATCCAATACAATGATAAAGTTTACTAAACGACTTCTAAAAAGGAGGAACACATGGATATTCAACGAAAATTGAAAAGGCTATCGGATTTGATCCGCTATTTTATCCTTGTTTCGACAACGGCCGCCGGTTCCGGTCATCCGACATCTTCTCTGTCCGCCACTGACTTAATGGTCGGCCTTATGTTCGGTGGAACCTTCCGATTTGATACGGACCATCCTGAACATCCCAACAATGACCGTCTAATATTTTCAAAGGGTCATGCGTCTCCCCTGTTTTACGCACTTTGGGCAGCCGCGGGCAAATTAACGGAAACGGAGCTGATTTCTCTGAGACAATTTGGCAGTCCTCTGGAGGGTCATCCCACGCCTGCATTCCGATATGTTGAGGCAGCCACCGGTTCATTAGGTCAAGGGCTTTCCGTCGGGGTCGGTATCGCCTTGAATGCCAAGTACATTGACAAACTGCCATACCGAACGTTTGTGCTTTTGGGCGACAGCGAGATGTCTGAAGGGTCGCAGTGGGAATCCATGCAAATCGCCGCACATTATCAATTAGACAATCTGATCGGAATCATCGATGTCAACCGACTCGGCCAGCGGGGTCAAACAATGTACGGCCATGATCTTACGGCCTACGAGAAGCGGGTTTCAGCTTTCGGCTGGGAAACCTTCCGAATTGACGGTCATTCCATGCCGGACATTCTATATGCCTATCAGCGGGCATTGAATGTTCGGGGGAAACCGGTGATGATCATTGCGAAGACTTTGAAAGGAAAAGGCGTATCCTTTCTGGAGGATCGTAACGGTTGGCATGGGAAAGCATTAAAAAAAGAGGAACTCGATCAAGCGCTGGAAATCATGGGTGAAGTCGATCGATCCGTCCGTGGGGATATTCCGAATCCTGAAGACCGGAACCCGGAAAGGGTATCGCCACAGGATATTAAAGACCCGTTTTATGAGGCGGACCAACCCGTATCGACAAGAAAGGCCTATGGAAACGCACTGAAACGAATTTTTACGGGTTTCCCCGATATGGTGGTTTTAGACGCGGAAGTCAGTAACTCGACCGATTCGGAAATATTTAAAGAAGCCTTTCCGAAACGGTTTTTCGAAATGTATCTCGCCGAACAGAATATGATCGGCGCGGCGCTGGGTTTTTCAAGCCGGGGCAAAATCCCCTTTGTATCCACTTTCGGAGCGTTTATGACCCGCGCGCTGGATCAAATCCGGATGAGCCGGTATTCGGACGCAAACATTAAATTTTGCGGCTCTCACGCCGGGGTATCCATCGGTGAAGATGGTCCTTCGCAGATGGGACTGGAAGACTTATCCATGTTCCGCGCCATCTTAGACAGTGTCGTGCTCTATCCATCCGATGCGGTATCGACCGAAAAACTGGTTCAAAATGCCGCCGGCCATCAAGGGATCGTATATATACGAACCTCCCGAAATGCGACACCGATCCTTTACAGCCCGGCAGAAGACTTTCCTATCGGAGGAAGCAAAGTTTTAAAGAAAAGTGAAAATGATCAGGTTGCTGTTGTCACAGCCGGAATTACGTTGTATGAAGCCTTGGATGCTTATGAAGAATTGAGAAAGGACGGCATTTTTATTCGTGTGATCGATCTTTACAGTGTGAAGCCGCCGGATCGCCTGACACTCAAAGAGGCCGCGGAAGCCGCGAAGATCCTTATTACTGTCGAAGACCATTTCGCCGAAGGCGGTCTGGGAGAGGCGGTTAAAAGCGTTTTGTCGGATCAAAGCGTACCCGTTTATTCTCTTTCGGTTCATAAAGTACCGCGAAGTGGAAAACCAAACGAACTGCTGGATTTTGAAGAAATCTCGAAAAAAGCCATCATTGAAAAAATAAGGAGTTTATTATGAAACCAAAGGAACTGAAAACCAAAATTTTTCTGGACGGCGGAGACCCCGGCGAGACCAAGGAGATTTTAGATCTTTTTGGTTTCCTGGATGGGCAAACGACCAATCCCACGCTTATTTCCAGAAATCCCAAAGTTCAAAAACGCCTTGAAAAGGGCGAAAAATTCAAAAAAAAGGAAATCCTCGGTTTTTATCGTGAAGTCGTCAAAGAAATTTCAGAAATGATTCCTCAAGGTTCGGTTTCCGTGGAGGTCTATGCGGATTCTTCCACCAAGGCCGAAGAGATGCTCGCGGAGGCCTTCGAGATGTCGTCGTGGATTCCCAATGCACACATCAAGTTTCCATCGACCAAGGAAGGGCTTAAAGCCGCCGAGAGAGCCGTTAAAGCAAACCTTCGAGTCAACATGACGCTTTGTTTCCAGCAAGAGCAGGCTGCTGCGGTTTATTCTGCCACATCGGGCTCAAAAAAAGGGGATGTGTTTGTTTCTCCTTTTGTGGGGCGTCTGGATGATCTGGGGGAAAATGGAATGGATTTTATCAAAAACACGCTGAAAATGTATCGGAAAGGGGATGGACATGTCGAAATTCTGGCAGCCAGCATAAGAAACATCGATCACCTGTTGTACGGATTGAAGCTCGAATCCGATATTATCAGTGTTCCGTTTAAAATTTTGAAGCAATGGGCGCAGGCGGGATCACAGGTTCCGGGACCGGATTATGTGTACAACCCCGGCGGCCTGAAGACGATTCGTTATAAAAACATTGATCTGGGAAAAAATTGGCAGGAATATAACATTGATCACGAATTGACGACAAAAGGAATTGAAAGGTTCTCTGCGGATTGGAACGCTTTGATTCAATAAGCTTTAAGAAATATACTGCCGTTTGAGATCAACCGCCACCGAAAAGAGGATAAAATCTCCGGAGGCCCAATTAAGAATTGGGCCTCCGATCCTCAAGGATCATTTGTCAACCGGCTTTCTTAGTATTGTTCCGCCTCTTTCGGAGGTAACAGACGCATGTTTTCGCCGCAACAAACCAGAGCTCCCTTGCCCCCTTCGAGGACCCTGACAACATTGCCGCAGATATCGCATTTGTAAATCTCACCCTTTTCAGCCATGGAATACCCCCTCCTTCGAACATTTATAAAATTTCAACCGGAAATCGCCCGATGAATCGGAATCAAACAAATCGCGAGCCGAACGGCACCTGCCGTTCTTCTTGGTTTTTCGCCGGATCCGGAAAAACGTAGAAATTACACTTCGGTCATGAAACAACCCTCGTTTCGCATGGAGTTTCATTTAATTATTCGAGAAATGAAAAAGGATCAAACGTGTATTCGCTCATCTGAAACACCGCATTTTAAAAACGCAAATCAAAAATTGCACGGGATATTTTTTCCCAATCATTTCTCATTTGCAAACACCTCCTCGGGACCATTTCAACTTTTAACCCGCAACCATAAATGCCCCTAACCCCAACTTTATATCGAACCGTCCTGTTTTCCAGATCGTTTTTTTTAAAAACCAGGGGATCTCCTTTAAAAAGAGAGCCCCTGCTTTTCTTATACCGACCGATATCGGGGCACACGACAAAAGCCTGGGATTGAAAACCAATCAGTCTTCTTCCAGGGGGATGGCATCCACCGGGCATGCTTCTGAGGCTTCTCTGCAGGAATCCTCCAAGTCCTCCGGAACCTCCTCCATTTTTACAATTGCCTTGTCATCCTCCATTTCGAAAATTTCGGGACAAACGTCCACACAATTTCCGCATCCGATGCAAAGATCTTCATCAACACGTACTTTCATTTCTGGTCCTCCTCTTTTGATGATTGATCGAATAAATCGCCTTATTTATTTCACTAATCAAATGAGTAGCCGGTGTAAATGGGGTCAATACAGTAAATCGGCAAAAAAAATGCGGTATGGGTCTCTTCAAGCAGCCGATGGATCAGCGACCTCAAGCTGGATTGGTGGTATTTTTAAGTGAAAACCGGTCGATTTTTTGTTCATGTGATCGGTTGATGTTTGACTTTGGTTGGAGGTTTCAAAATGTTCCTTCGGGTTACGCTTTCACCCGACGCAAAGATCGGGCGTGGGGGAGGTTCTGGAATCATCTCTAAGAAAAGGGAATATCTCCGTCACAAAACTTCAGTACCAACTCTCCCGCTGAGTTTGCGAGAGCACTGTCTTTATCCTTCGGCAAAAAAAGATACGTACGCTTTTGTCTTTTCAGAAAAAACTTCCGCAAGAATTTACAGCTAAAATCGGCTTCCAGACATAATGGAAATTCAATGCGATCCGCAAGCACATCTCGTGCATACTTAACCGTCAAAAGGCAGGCGATCTTCGAATCCGCCGGATTATTAAAATTGTAATCCAAAACTTTCACGACTGTTTTTTTGCGAGTGCGTGAAATCGACAGAATCAAAAAGCCCTGGTAAAGCTCCATTTCTCCGGAATAAATTTCCAGAGCGATATATCGAAATATGTAACGAACTTCAGAAAAATAATATCGTCCCCATCGATTCTTCATTTCCCCTGAGGACTGTATCCAGGGATATCTCAGCATCCAGTTGATCAGATCGATCCCTCGATAAAAATGCGGCGAATTCGTCCCGAGGGTCGCCGCGTCCTCGGAATGCTTGATTTGCTTAACTTGTATGTATCTGAAATCTTTTACATTAGCGGACATTTGATTCAGCATGAGACGGTAAAACAACCTTTTTTTAAACCCACTAAAAATCTTTATTCGATCCAGACGAATCTGGCAGAAGATTAATTGCCCGAGTCGTTTCAATCCAAAATCTTTAAGCGCCTTTTTTGCTTGACCCGTCATTCCGGTTACGACAAAATCAACATTTAATGATTTGATGTTTTCCAGAAGAGCCTTTCCGACTCCCCGGCCTCGGAAAGGATTCGAAACAAAAAAGGTACTTCCCCAAAAAACCGGGGAAAAATTTCCGTCACGCTGCAACAATCCCGGAAGAATTCCATGATATCCAACACATCGCCCATCCATATAGGCGACCAGAAGCACAACGTCTTCTTTTTCTGCGTATGGATTTTTCGAATGGGCAATGGCTCTCGACATCGAAACGGGAACGATATCTCTGTAATTCGGATCGCTTAAGGCGGCTTTTGTAAAATCGAGGATATCCCTCGCTTTTATTTTTTTTATCCCGATCGGATTATGATCCAATCCCGTTTTCCTTCAGCTTCGCATCGATATCCATTCTGGCGAAAACATCCTCGTTTCCGGCTGAACTTCCATTGAAAAACATATTGAACCCGAAACTTTTCAGGACCATGATCAGTTTATCGTTGAATTCGTTAAACGGAAAACAGTATGCCACGGGTGTGACACCCAAATTGGATTCGAACCATTTCAGGCATAGCTCCGTGTCGAATTTTATGTAGTCGATCCATTGTTGTTCCGACCTTTTCATAAGAACCTCGTCCCGGAAATTGTATCCCTGAAAGGCGAGCTTGGATCGAATGCTCCATTTTTTCGAATCCATCAACCGAATGTAGGGATGTTTTTCCAGTTTCCATTGACTGGAAGGCTTTTTGGGAGGAATATTTTCAACGATGCTGTCGTGAAAATGACTATGGGCACCAATTAAAACCTGTTTATGGGAGGACAAAAGCTGAATTTCTTCCACGGTCATAAAATTCGTATATTCCCTCTTTACTAAGGCGTCATGCATGTATTTGGATGACTTGACGTATTCATGGGAGGCGCCGTTAAACATTTTTCGGGGTTTGCCCTGCTTAATGAATGAAGTGATAATAAAAAAAAACATTTCATTGCCGGTTTTTTTTAGTATCGGAAAATAATAAAACTGGGAATAGAGTCCGTCGTCAAACGAGAGAATATAGTTTTCCAGATCTAAATCAAAATAGGCTTCTTTGATGTTATGAATGCTTAAGATTTCCATTGCCCGATTCTTAATCAAATTTCCGTATAAAGCAATACGGTGGAACATGTATTGCTTCGCAAAAAACGCTGCATTTTGAGTTCGGGAAATGGAATTCTTCAAGTTGCTGCACAGGCATTATTGCATAATTTTTTATTAAGAAATACAGGATTCCCTGTATGTATTTTTCGGAATCGGTCCCGTAAGGTTTTATTTAACGGACGTCGAAACTTTCGGTTTTTCCCTGCCGAAAGATATCCATCAAGGCTTTCGTAATTATTCCGATCGAATTGAGATGATGGAAATTACTTTAATCAACCGTTATTGAAAACGGTTGGATGCAACATGAACGATTACAGGAGGAGACCGCATCATGGGTAAAAAACGCCTGGTAGTTATCGGCGGGGACGCTGCGGGAATGAGTGCGGCTTCCCAGGTACGTCGCCGTAAACCGGATCTTGAAATTCTGGTATTTGAGCGCAGTCCTTATACCTCTTATGCAGCCTGAGGTATTCCTTATTATGTCGGCAAGGTTGTCGACGATGTACGGAAACTGATCGCCCGGTCCCCTGAAACATTCCGGAAAAAGCAGAATATTGATGCCAGGATTCTGCATGAGGTCGTTGAAATAAGAACCGATCAGATGCGAGTGAAGGTTCGGGATCTGGAGAACGGAAAAGAACGGTGGGAACCTTTCGATCAATTGATGATCGCAACGGGAGCAGTACCCATTCGTCCGGATCTTCCCGGATCGGATGCCGAAGGGATTTACGGAGTAAACACTCTTCAAAGCGGCATTGAGGTCAGACGGATTGTCGACCAGGAAAAACCCAAAAGAGTCGTCATTATCGGAGGGGGATATATCGGTCTGGAAATGGCGGAAGCCTTCATTTTAAGGGGAATGGACGTGTCCCTGGTAGAGAGCTCCTCCGAGGTGATGAACACGCTGGATTCCGATATGGGAAATCTGGTCTCCGAGGCGCTCATGTGTGTTGGGGTTAAGCTGTTCAGAGAGGAAACCGCCGAGGGTTTTGAAACCGATAACGGAAAAGTAAAAGCTGTTATAACCGATAAGCGCAGTATGCCGGCGGATATGGTGATCCTGGGGATGGGGGTTCGCCCCAACTCATCGCTGGCCGAAAACGCGGGTATTCCGTTGGGGGTAAAAGGTGCCATCAAGGTAAATGAACGGATGCAAACGGAAGTGGAAGGAATCTGGTCGGCCGGTGACTGCGTGGAGTCTTATCATATCGTCAGCCGAAAACCGTTTTACGTTGCTCTCGGCACGGTCGCCAATAAACAGGGACGAATCGCAGGTATCAACATTGGAGGCGGATATAAAACCTTCCCCGGCGTAGTTGGAACAGCGGTCAGCAAAATCTGCGCGGTTGAGGTGGCTCGTACCGGTCTTCAAGAAAAAGAAATTCATCGGCTTGGGCTGGAATTCGTAACCGCGAAAATAAAGAGTCATACCCGTGCACGCTATTATCCGGATGCCGGTCCGATCACCGTAAAAGTTCTGGCGGAAAAGGGTAGCGGGCGCTTTCTCGGAGGCCAAATTGTAGGAATTGAGGGCGCAGCCAAGCGGATCGATGTTTTGGCCACCGCATTACATGCCGGTTTTACCTTGGACCAGATGATTCATCTCGATTTGAGCTATGCGCCGCCATACTCTCCCGTATGGGATCCGGTACTGATCGCGGTTCGCATGGCAATGAAACAATTATAGCTTTTTTTGCAGATAAACGTATGGGAGAGAATCCATGAAACAGATGACGGAACAAAATCTCATCAATGCATTCGGCGGGGAAAGTATGGCCCACATGCGCTATCTATCCTTCGCCCGGCAGGCAGGGAAGGAAAATTACCCGAATGTTGCGAGATTGTTCGAAGCCGTTTCATATTCAGAAAGCATTCATGCACAGGATCATTACCGAGAGCTCCGGCATTTGGACGGGGGTTTTGTTGCGAACAGTATGGGGACATTCGGCCCGGGAGATACCCTTAAAAATTTAAAGCTGGCGATCGCGGGGGAAACCTTCGAAATAACGGAAATGTATCCGGTCTACATGGAAGTCGCCAGGTTTCAAAATGAAAAAGAGGCTTTCCGGAGTTTTGAATGGTCCTATCAAACGGAACGTATGCACCGGAAACTATTTGAAAAGGCGAAAGCGGCCGTGGAAAATCAAAAGGATGTACAGATCGGTCCCGTACAGGTATGTGGGGTTTGTGGTTATACACTGGAAGGGGATGCGCCCGATCCTTGTCCCGTCTGTGGCGTTAAAAAGGAGAATTTCAAAGCGCACACATAAAAATTGATATTACCCTCGGCCGGTGAAAATCGGCATGCCTTTCATTTCAAGAATATGGTTTTATACTTTGCATTCGTAAGGATCGCATTTTGAAGCGTGATCGTAATGATGAGCCTCTTCTCCCTCGCCCAGTTCCAGCACTTGAACCGATTTGCTTCCATATCGATAAATCGTGATACCTTTGAGTTTCAGTTTCCACGCCATCCAATAGATGTTCGCCACCTCCTCGAACGTCGCTTCTTGGGGAAGATTGACGGTTTTGGAAACCGAATTATCCACGTATCGCTGAAAAGCCGCCTGGATTTGAAGATGCCGTTCCGGCGATATTTCGAGAGCCGTCACAAAGAGCTTTTTCAGTTCTTCTGGAATGTTTCTCACCTCTTTGAGCTGCTTTTTCTCCAAAATTTCACTAAGGATTTTTTCTCGATTCAGTCCCAGGCGATCCAAGTAATCAAGAAACAAAGAATTCGTCTCAAAAAGAGTCTGCCCGTTGAGCACGTTCGACCGTTTGTACACCAAAGCGAACAAGGGTTCGATGCTCGGGCTCGTGCCGGCAATGATACTGATCGTACCGGTAGGTGCAATAGCCGTTCGGGTGGCATTCCGGACGCGAATCCCCTGCCTCTCATAGACGCTTCCTTTCCAATTGGGGAAAACGCCTCGCTCCTCGGCAAGCCGTCGGGACGCCTTGAAAGCCTCCTCAGAAATGAACCGCATAATAGTTTCGGCTGTCTTGACGGCTTCATCGGAATCATAGGAAATCCCGAGCCGGATGAGCATTTCTGCAAATCCCATCACACCCAGACCGATTTTTCGATTACCCCGCGTCATCATTGCGATATTTTCGAGCGGATACCTGCTGACCTCTATCACATCATCCATAAACCGAACCGCCTCGTGGGTGATTCTTCGCAATTTGTCCCAATCCAACACCGCGCCATTTTTTTTCCGTCGGACCAGATTCGCAAGATTTAAAGACCCCAAATTACATGATTCGTATGGGAAAAGCGGAATTTCTCCGCATGGATTCGTGGCTTCAATCATACCCAAACCCGGAGTAGGATTCGTTCGATTAATTTCATCGAGAAAAAGCAAACCAGGGTCCCCCGTTTGCCATGCCGCTTTGACAATGGCATCAAATACTTCCCTGGCCTTCAGGGTACCGGCAGACCGCCCGGAGCTCGGATGAATCAATTCGTAGATCTTGTCGTTTTGGACCGCTTCCATAAAAATATCCGTAACTCCTACGGAGATATTAAAATTTTGAAATGAATCCTCATCCAGTTTCGCGGAAATGAATTCAAAAATATCCGGATGATCGACACGAAGAACTCCCATGTTGGCGCCTCTTCGTTTCCCGCCCTGTTTGATATTCTGCGTGGCACAGTCGAAAATTTTCATAAAGGAAACCGGTCCGGAGGCCTCGCCGGATGTGGAGGCCACGAACTCGCCTTTTGGTCGAAGACGTGAAAATGAAAAACCCGTTCCCCCGCCGGTACGCTGCACAAGCGCCATTTCCTTTACCGCATCGAAGATCTCCTCTATCGAATCTCCCACTGGAAGAACAAAGCAAGCGCTAAGCTGTCCAAGGGGTTTTCCGGCATTCATCAGGGTAGGGGAATTAGGCAAAAAATCCAGTGAGGTAAGTAAACGATGGTATTTATCTCGCCAATCAACCGCGTCCCGAGCATTGTTTAATAAAAGCTCCGCATAGGAAACTCCAAGCGAAACAGCCTCAAAAAGCTGCTCGGCGGTCTCAACAATCCGTCGTTTTGCGTCCCGATGGAGGTAGCGAGCTTCCAAAACCTTTAACGCGTTTTTTGAAAGCTTTATAATCGGCATGTTTGCAGACCATCTGATTTAAAATTGGACGATTTTCTTTTCTTAAGATAGGATGACCCGTGACTCAATGATCGCAAAGAAAAAAAGAATGGAGCCGGCGGCGGCAATTAACAGGCAATCATCACGCTTCCGGGGGCGGCATTGTAGACTATACGGACGGGCAAACCGCCTTCGACAGGATAGGGTCCATTTATTCATAAACCGGGAAGTATCGACTTCACAAGAGAAATTATTTCATGCGCCGTGGATGATCCTTTTGAGACGAAAAACTCGGCGCCGCATTCTTGCGCTGCCTCTCGATATTCCGGCGAATCGTGGCTCGTGATAATAATCACCACGGTATGCGGGCACCGAGTTTTAACTTTTTTCGTCAGAACAAAACCGTTTTCTCCCGGCAGCTTAACATCCATAAAGACTATATCCGGGCAGAAGCTGTTTATCTTTTCAAGCGCTTCGGTTCCTTCCGCCGCCTCGCTGATCATTATGGAATTAATATGCGTAGCCAGGGTTTCTTTAAGTGCCCGGCGGAATACGGCACTATCCTCAACAATCAAAATCTCGGGCATTATTCTCCTCTTTATTTATCGACCCCGACCCCCCATGTTGCATAACCTGCATATTTCATTTAAAAACAGCTTGTTAAATAAATCGTTTACAAAAATCCGGTAAAATTGTATATGGGTATAAGACTGTATTTGTCATTTTATTACACTTTATTCTTGAATGCGTCGACCCTACTTGATCCATTAGTTCCATTCTATTAAAGGCTACCATCGCATACGGTTTTGGGGCGTGTCGGTCTTCCGACATCGATCCCATGTTACGCGATTAATATTCCGCCTGATCTCAGAAGCGAGGCTCTGCATGAAAGAGTCACGAAACGTCACGGAAACGATCGGTAGAACTTTGTGCTTGGATTCTTCTGATTTCTTCAATTTGCCTGGGAGTTTGTTGTGGGTAAAAAAAAGAAAATCGTCATCGCGGAAGATCATACGATACTCAGGGAGGGATTACGGGCGTTATTAAGCGCCAACGATGATTTTGATATCGTCGGCGAAGCGGCAGACGGCATCACGGCAATCCGATGTGTGGAACAGTATCGTCCCGACCTGATCATCCTGGATCTTTCCATGCCCAAAATGACGGGAATATCGGCAATTAAAGAAATAAAAAGTCGGTTTTCCGAAACAAAAATTTTGGCTCTAACCATTCACAAATCCGAGGAATATATCCTTGAGGCCTTCAAGTCCGGTGCAAACGGATACTGCCTGAAAGGCAGCACCCACAAGGAGTTGGTTACCGCCATCAAAAACGTTTTATCCGGAAAAATCTACCTGAGCCCGGAAATTTCGGAAACCGTTCTGCAGGGATACCTTGAAGGAAAAAAAACCCTTAAATCCGCATCCACTTGGGATTCGACCACTCAGCGTGAACGCGACGTCCTCAAACTCATCGGCGAAGGATATAAAAATAAGGAAATCGCGGATTACCTTTGCATCAGCGTCAAAACGGTCGAAAAACATCGATCCAACCTGATGAAAAAATTAGGTCTCCATAATGCATCCGCTCTAACGGCGTATGCAATCGAAAAAGGGCTCGTTATTAGATAGCTGCCTCCTTACACCCTTTCATATATCTCCGTCATCTCTCGCAGATTGCCGGCCAGGGTTGGTGTCAACTGACCCGGCAAAAGGCGCCATTTCCAGTTTCCTTCTGTTTTGGCAGGTCGGTTCATTCGGGATTCATCGCCGAGTCCAAGGATGTCCTGCATGGGAAAAATGGCCAGACGTGCAGGTGACATCATGGCAAGCCGGATCATTTCCCAATGAAGTTCATTAATGGGCACCCGCCGCCCCAGATACCGAAACAACCGGCTCCTTTCGTGAACCGTTGCCTCCTTTTCAAACCAACCCTTAACCGTATTGTTGTCGTGAGTTCCGGTATAAACAACGCAATTTTTCTCAAGATTATGGGGCAGGTAGGAACTGGAGGGAAAATCTTCCCCGAATGCGAAAAGCAGCAGCCTCATCCCGGGGAATTGAAACCGGTGCATAATTTCTTTGACCTCCGGGGTAATCGTGCCAAGGTCTTCCGCGATAATGGGCAAACAGTGAAACCTCTTGAGCAAATGCTTGAAAAAATCCGCTCCCGGTGCTTTGACCCAATGGCCGTTGATCGCCGTTTTTTCGCCTGCCGGAATCTCCCAATATGCGACAAACCCCCGAAAATGATCGATTCTTAAGGCGTCAAATAAAGACAGGTTTCGTTTGATTCGGCCAATCCACCACCGATACCCGGTTGCTTTCAACTTGTTCCATCGATAAAGCGGATGCCCCCAGAGCTGGCCGGTGGCGCTGAAATAATCAGGCGGCACGCCGGCAACAGCAACAGGTTTTTTTTCCTTGTCCAATTTGAACAACTCCGGATTTGCCCAAAGATCCGAACTCTCGTAATTCACGTAAATCGGGATATCCCCCAGTATCTGGATTCCCCGCTGATTACAATAAACCTTCAATCTTTTCCATTGCTTAAAAAAAATATATTGAAGAAACTTTCCTCTTTCAACGAATCGGTCAAGCTTTTTTAAGGCAATTTGCACGGCGACCGATTTTCTGTCCCTGAGGAGCCGGGGCCATTCGGACCAGGAACGTTTTCGAAAACAGGATTTGATTGCATTGAATAAAACGAAATCATCGAGCCAGTCTGCGTTTTGACGGCAAAAGTTTTCAAATTCATCACGATCCGCTTTTGCTTTAAATCGCAGATATGCTCGTTTAAAAAGCTTTCCTTTGTAAGCAATGACGGATCGGAAGTGTACTCGTTCCTTTGGAAAACAAGGCGGCGGATCCAGTTCCGCCAATGTGAGCAAACCATCTTTCACTAAAAGCGCCGGGCTTATGAGTAAAGGGTTGCCTGCAAAGGCCGATACACTGTGATAAGGCGAATCGCCGGAGCTGGGGCTGGTCGGATTTAATGGAAGAACCTGCCAGAAACTCTGGCCCGTTTGAAAAAGAAAATCCGCGAACCGGTAAGCCCATGGCCCCATATCTCCTATTCCATATGCGGAAGGCAGCGAAGTGATGTGCAGAAGGATTCCGCTTGCCCTTCGTCTCATATTGTCGCCTCGCTCATAAGCAACGCTACCGGAAAACGGTGAAAGATTCGGCCGATTGAAAGAAAAGAATCGCTTTTAAAAATCTCCAAGGTAAACATATTTTTCCATTGTGAAGGTGCTTCCGCAGGCAGGACAACCTTTGTATCCCGCCAAATTTCTTCGCCGATGGGATATTGATTCTCTTCTACCATGGATACCAGCAACCTGGGGGCAATCGTAATTCCCCATCTCTTTTCATGCGGCCTCGCAAAAGCGATAATGTTATCTTTGAAGGATCCGATGACTTTTAAAGGGACATAGTTTTGCGTCAAAAAAATTTCCGGGTTTTCTTTTCTGGCCTTAAGAGCCATATGAGTCACAAAGAGCTTGATTTTGCCGTTTTCTTTTTCACGAAGCAGATCGTCGAGCCATTCTGCGGAACGAGTATTTTTACTGTCGATTATATCTTTCAAAAATATTTTCCGCTTCTCGAAATCCACGGGACGCCGATTATCCGGATCGACCAGATTCAAATCCCAAAGCTCACTACCCTGAAAGAAATCCGGAATGCCCGGCGAAATGATTTTTACAAGAACTTGTGAAAGAGAATTAAAAATCCCATAAAAAGTTACTTTTCGGCAAAAGGGTATAAATTCCGCTAAAAACCGGTTGCCTTTCTCCCGTTTTAGAATTTTTTCAATAAATGAAACGCAGGCTTTTTCGTAATCCGTTTCGGGAAGATGCCACGAGGTATGTATCTTCGCTTCTCGGAGTGCTTTGACCTCGTATTCTTTCATTCTTTCAATGAACCACGAGTATCGCCTCCGATCAGACGGAAAGGCGCCGATCAGGGTTTGATAAATAAAATATTCTTCGTTCTTATCAGGAGCATCCGCCCCGTCTACTATTTCCTTTTTATTGCGGTTCAACTCGCTCCATTCTTCGATCTTTCTTTTCCATTCCATGGGCAGCTCCGACAAAACATTGATTCGGGCCCGGGCATCCTCTCCTCTTTTGGTGTCATGGGTTGATGTGGCATTTAGGGAGTTCGGCCAGAATACAGCCCTGTAGCGTTGAAATTCATGAAAGGTTTCCATCGAAAGACCGAACTTGTCGGGATAACCGCCGACTTCGTTCAGAGAAAGCAATCGATTGTAAACATATAAGGCGGTATCTTCAAAGCCCTTGGCCATCAGCGGCGCGGCGATTTGCTGAAATTTCATGACGAATCGAATTCGTCGATCTTTTTCATCCGAAGATTGGCCTGACTTCTGATCGGGAAAATTTCTTTCACAATTATTAAGGAGCAGGTTTTGTATAAATTCGAATTCCCGCATGAACCCGGGGTGGCACTTTTTTGCTTCCTCTATGGCGAAACGGATATGTATCCGGGCAGTCTCGCCGAAGTCTACCCCGGTCGCATATGTCCGGTAAACGGGAAAGCGGACCAAAACTTCCTTAAGGGCGATTTTCAGACGGTGAAACGTCAGATCTTTTCCGTGGCGGTCCCCGGAGGAGATTTTCTTCGCAAGATTGACAAGATTGTTCAGATCCCCTCGCATGTAATTTTCAATGACATGTATTTTTCCATCACCCAGAAGATCCGAACAATCCCTATTCATCCCGCTGAAATCCGAATATATACCGGAAAAGGATTCTTCGTTTTTCTTTTGACAAAACACCCCGTTCAGTATGTTCATAAAATCATAACCGGTGGTTCCCTGCACAGGCCAGGAACCCGGCAGTTCTTCGTTGAAACCGAGAATTTTTTCAACGACAATATATATATCCCCTACCTTTTCTCTAACTTTTCTCAGATATTCTGTCGGATCGTAGAGACCGTCGATGTGGTCGATTCTCAATCCGGAAACGATTTGTTTTGCAATGAGCTCAAAAATCAATGCATGGGTATGATTAAATACGGTATTGTTTTCTGTTTTCAGACAGATCAGATCGTTGACATGAAAAAAACGCCGATAGTTTATTTCATCGGCGGCGGCTTTCCAGAGGGACAGTCCGTAGAACTGCTCCGAGAGAAGATCATCGAGATCGTTGAAGCTCCGGGGATTACCTTCCCGGCCATTATACCGGCGAATGACGCCATCCATTTCGTTTTTTACCTGCCGATTTTCATTATAAAGCCGCCACAGATTATTTTTTGCCGTTTTGATCCGATTCTGCCGTTGCCTCTTGTCCTCTCCGGCGGAGGGTTTATTAAAAATGGAGAGGATTTTCCTGAACTCTACAGCGTCAGGATGCGTCTCGCCGAGTTTGATTTTGATTTGGTTACAAGGCTGGGCAAGCAATCGGATATACGACTCGGATTTCAGAGGCAAAATGACATCGAAGTAATTGACCGTAAAACCGCAGGCAACGTATTTTAAGTTAATTTCACCTGTTTCAAGAGATTCCCCGTAATATTTGCCTAAAAATGGCGCAAGAAGCCTTCCCCTCATGTTGTCGTATGGATGATTCCAGTCAATATCAAAAAAGGAATGATACTCGGAATCCTGACCATTTTCCAGCACATCCATGAGCATGGTGTTGTCATAATCAAATGCCAAGTGATTTGGAACAATGTCCTGGAGCCATCCCATTTTGTATTTTTTTAATTCGACGGAAAGCGTCTCCAGATCCGATGCGTTTCCTAACTCAGGGTTTAACCGGTTAGGATCCACCCCGTCGTAGCCATGAGGACTTTCTTTTTTGGCCTTGAAAATGGGAGAGGCATAAAGGTCGGTTATGCCCAGTTCGGCTAGGTAAGAAATAAGCTCCGCCGCTTTTTGGAAATTAAGGGCCCGATTCAACTGGATTCTATAGCTTGCAGAGGGAATTCGCATTGCCGGTTGCTTTCATAAGAAGATTTCAGGGCTGATTTTTCTCCTCGGAGGCTCCTGTTCGCTTCACCCGGGGCGGGAGGGGGAATTTCTATGATCGGTTTCTCGCTCGCTTTTTTATTCACTCAACAAGCGGCAATGAATCGATGCCCCGGCCATTATTCAAGACGGAAAGACAAATTCTCGCCGATGGATTTGAATAGGCCCACCCATTTTTCGGCATTTCCGTCACCCCCTTCAGCTTGTTCGGAAAGCCGAGGATATGTCGTCTTCAGAATGTCGTAGTAGGTATCCTGAATCTTTCTCATGTTCATTTCAAAAGGCAGATGATGAACGAAACCGGTGGCAATCCTGAGTTCTTCGAGCAAACTTAAATTCATGGGATCCGACAGAAGATTTCTCGTCATCTTTTCCAAATGCTGCCTCAAAGCATACTCTAGAGTGTGCGTGTATAGAGGAATGCCCACCCGGCGGGTTTCATCCAATAAAGCGGAGACATTTTCTATATCAAACTCTTCCGCTTTAAAGGCTTTCTGGAGGTCGAAATTCAAAACCAGTTCCGCGGCCGTTGACAGGCTCTTGGGAGGAAAAATAAAAAGGCTTTTCAGAAAACGTAACAAGAGGATGTTGTTTTCGTATATCCGGCGGTAAGCCGCTTCCGCATCTTTAACGGTCGGCTCGAGCACCCGGTTCAAAATCTTGCGCTGTTCGTCACGGAAAATCGTTCTCAATGAATAGTTACACACTCCAAAGTGTTGATCAATCAGGCGAAGAACCTCGGGAAAGTCCGCCATGGCAAAAGATTCGAAAGCCTCTTTCATCAGATTCCGACATTTCTTTCGATTGCTATCGGATTTCACGCTGCAAATCAGATTATGGTCGCCCAGATGAAGGACGCCGAAACAGAACTCTCCTTCTTGCCCCGTGATGTTGGATCGAATTTTTACACTTCCCGCCAAGAGCTTTGCTTTCCCGGTCTCTGAAACCTGATAGTTTTTCCGTTCAACGGTGTAACAGTATATGGAAGCGATTGGTTCATATTTTTCAAAAAGCGAATTCATTGCATAATGCGCACAGACATCCGGCAGATCGACCATTGCAGGTTTCACAAACTTTTCGTAAATCCGGAAGCCGTTTTCGTGTTCCGAAATATTGCTTTCGGCCTCTTTCAGAAGCTCTAGAAAACGAGTCTCTACGATATCGCCGAAAGCATCTTTTGAAATTTGAATGGTACGGCCGGCGAACCGGATCACTTGAACCGCCTCGAGTCCCGAAATGTCGTCGAAAAACCATCCGCAACTGGTATACATCAGCATTGCAAATCTTTGAAGCTCGAGTAGATTCAGCACCGTTGTCTTTTCCGTTTCGTTCAGAGAGCGAGAGATGTGCCCGTCCAAAAACTTCTGGACATTTTCCGGCGAGCGGTCCAGGATCACTTGAATGTAATCGTTTCGGGACTGCCAGGGGTCATTTAAAAATGAACCCCCTTTTTCCTCGTACAGGGGGGCCAGCGTATCCCGGAGCCAATCCAAGGCCACGCGCAGCGGACCCCGCCAGGCTTGACGCCATTCGGGATGCTCGCCCGAATGGCAACCGCAGTCACTCTTCCACCGTTCGATTCCGTGGACGCAGCTCCATGAAGTATTCTCGAAAATCTCTACCTCATGAGTCGGTGGATGATCTTGCAGGAATTCGCCGTAATTGGTAAGGCGGACGGTTTTCTCGGCTTCGATTTCGCGTAACGCATAAGCCAATGCCATGTCTCCAAAACGGTGATGATGGCCATAGGTCTCTCCGTCGGTCGCAATGTGGACCAGCTGCGGCGTTGTTCTCTCCTTTGAAAATCCATATAGAAGTCTTTTTGCGAAAAACTCTCCATTCGCCAGGAGCTGTTCAAAACCCACGGCGTGGGAGAGAATGCCATCGTAGAAAAAAAGTGCAAGGTGTCGGCCGGAAGGAAGCTGAAGTGAATAGGCCATGGTAGGATCAATTTTCCCCTGGCTGACATCTTCCCACTTTTCATCGCCGATGAGCCGGACGCGGCCGGCCTGATGCGGTGAAAGAATCGTAAAACGGATATCATGGACTGCCAGTGCTTCGAGTGTTTCCAGATTAACGGCGGTTTCCGGCAGCCACATCCCCTCGGGTTTGCGTCCGAATCGATGCTCAAAATCACGGATTCCCCACACCACCTGAGTGTCCTTGTCACGGGAGTTTGCCAGGGGCAAAATCATGTGGTTATAGGCCTGTGCCAAGGCTGTGCCGTGACCTGAAAAATTCTCCCGGCTTTCTTGGTCTGCATCAAGGATGGCGTTGTAAATATCCGGAGCCTGTTGTTCCAGCCACGACAGAAGCGTCGGTCCGAAATTAAAGCTGATTTTCGAATAGTTGTTAACAATCTGCAGGATGCGCCTTTTCTCATCCAGAATCCGTGAGGCGGCGTTGGGCGAATAACACTCAGCGGTCACCCTTTCATTCCAGTCATGATAAGGGTAGGCGGAATCCTGGAGTTCAATTCTTTCCAGCCAGGGATTTTCACGAGGCGGCTGATAAAAATGTCCATGAATGCAGATGAAACGAGTCATTGCTTTCAGGTCTCCTTATTTATCTCTTCCCTACTGATAAGCAAAATTATCGAATGAGGAGGCAAGGTCAGAAAAACGTCTCCATCGGAAAGCAGGGTTTCGGGTGTCAAACTCCCAGGACCTTCCCATCGCTTGTCCGCCGAGTCCAACAATTTCTCCCAGGAACCGGCCGGAATGGGGACCATCGAAGATGCCGGCTGGTTTCCAAAATGAAAGACCGCAACCGCCTCATCATTTCCATGCCATCGTCTGAGAACCAATATTTTTTTGCGTTCGTAGCCTAACACATCCATTGTCTTCTTGCTGAGACAGCCCAACGACCTGATTTCTTTTCTGAGTCGGATCAGCATCTTGTAAAAATCGCGCAGAACCCGGTGGTATCCCTCCCCTGATAACTCGTGATTGAGCCTGGCTTTTAAAAAAGTTGTCTCATCCTGTGGATCGAGAGATTCCGTGTATCCAAAGTCGGCAAATTCCAGTCGACGTCCTTTCCGAACTTCTTCAACGAGTTCGGGATCCGAGTGGCTGATGAAATATAAAAAGGGAGCAACTTCGCCGTATTCTTCCCCCATGAAGATCATTGGGATAAAGGGAGACAAGAGTACGACGCCCGCAGCCAGTTTCAGGCATTCAAAAGAGACCAGTTCGCTCAGCCGTTCCCCAAGCATTCGATTGCCGATTTGGTCGTGATTCTGTGCGCAAACGACAAAACAATGGGCCGGTATGTTTCTCGAAGAATTTCCATGTCGGCGACGACGATATACAGAATATTCACCCGAGTAAACAAAGCCTTCCCTATATGCTTTCGCAAGGTCCTGTAGCTGCCCGTAGTCGCCGTAGTATCCGGATCGCTCACCGGTCAGTAGCGTATGCAGACAGTGATGGAAATCATCGTTCCATTGGGCATCCAGATTAAATCCGCCGAATTCTCTCGCCCGGACAATCCGGGTGTCATTCAAGGCGCTCTCAGCGATGACATAGATCTGACGGTTGAGTCGCTCCGCCTGTTCATGTACCGCCAGCGCCAAACCTTCTAAAAACGGTTGCGCCGAAAAATCCAGGATGGCGTGGACCGCATCAATGCGCAGGGCATCAATGTGAAACTCGGTGACCCAAAAAATGGCATTTTGAATAAAGAACCGGCGGACATCATCGCTGTAAGGGCCGTCGAAATTGACCGCTGATCCCCAGGGTGTCCGGTAGGCGTCGGTAAAATAGGGGCCGAAATCACTCAGGTAATTGCCTTCGGGTCCCAGATGATTGTAGACCACATCGAGTACAACGGCCATTCCTCTCTGGTGGCAGGCATTTATCAGTTGTTTGAGCCCCCATGGTCCACCATAGGAATTTTGAACGGCAAAAGGATAGGTTCCGTCATAACCCCAGTTTCGGCATCCGGGAAACTGTGCCACGGGCATCAGTTCGACTGCTGTAATCCCCAGATCCAGCATGGCATCCAGGTGAGAGATCATCGCATCGAATGTGCCTTGAGGGGTATACGTGCCCGCATGAACTTCATAAATGATATAATCCCCAAGAGGAAGTCCGAACCAACAATCGTCAGCCCAGAAGAAATCCGAAGAAACCACCTCCGATGGGCCATGAACTCCCTCCGGTTGAAAGCGCGAAGCCGGGTCCGGACGATCCGTCCGGTCGTCCAGCCGGTAAAAATAACGACAGGGGGATTCTATGTCTTCAACCAGGGCACTGAAATAACCTTCCCCTTCCTTTTCCAATGATACGAGTCGATCCTGCGGTGAAACAACGTGTAAATCGATACGCTGGGCGAAAGGTGCCCAGACACGAAACCGGCATCGACCTTGATCCAAGTCGATCGCTCCAACCTCTTTTACCGTCATTTTCTTTCTTCCTCATTCCTAAAAAATTCTAATGATAAAGGCGAAAGGGCCAGACTTTCGATAAACCCATTTGGCAGTTGAAACGGTGAGGCATGGAAGGATTCAGTGTAACGAGCATAATATCATCGGTTTGCCGTCGTTTTCATTTACGACTTGGTTTTTTGCTTGGAATGGTTGGAATCCATTCACTCCAAGCGATCAGGGACGGGTTAAAGTTCATGAAGCACCGCATCGTTTCCATAAATCCGATTCACATTCATCACCCGACATTATAACTTTGAATAAAAGAGAGATTCAAGACAGGTATACCGGCACCGGGCTATGCTTTCATAAAGGATTGAAGAGCCCTGCGGAAAGCTGCGGGGAATCTTCGACCGTAAGGACTTTTTATCTGATTTTTGATTCGCTCGCTAACGCCGCGGCAAGCTGCGGGGTTAGCGCTCGCCGTTGCGGTTAAAACATCGGCTTGTCTGGATGCGGTTTTCTGTGAAT
Source organism: Desulfobacterales bacterium (assembly GCA_018432925.1). Classification (GTDB taxonomy): domain Bacteria; phylum Desulfobacterota; class Desulfobacteria; order Desulfobacterales; family JAHDSC01; genus JAHDSC01. The sequence continues at coordinate 23,950 of JAHDSC010000171.1, forward strand.
GGGTTCCTTATCCGTGAGGCTGGATTTTCGTAACAAACCACTCTCATTTATTTCCGGAAGAGGCATTTGCCCATTTTTCTGGTTTTTATTCCGGATGGTTCGATCTTTTTCAATCCGGTTTTACAGCTTCAATAACCGCCCTTCCGAGTACTGCCGACATTCGAATTGCCTGCAATGCTTTTTTCATGAATCACAATTGAATCCTTTCCAAGCTTCCCCTCATAACGGCTACCATCTGAGTGAGATATTCGCGCAGATGACGGGTCAGAAGAAAGTTCTCCCGCACATATTCTTTCGCCCGCCTCCCCATGACCTCAAGGTTTTCCCGATTTTTCAGAAGATATCGGATTCTCAAGGCCGCCCCTTCGGGGGTGTCGACAAGAAAACCGGTATGATGATTGATCACCTGAAGTCGAATTCCACCGGCGTTTCCACCGATCACCGGCTTTGCTTTCCACATGGCTTCGGTGACCGTCAAGCCGAATCCCTCCTTGAGCGATTTCTGTAAAGCGATGTCGGAAATTCGTTGAAGGGCATTGACCGTCCGGTGGGCATCCGGGGGCAAAAGAAGGACATGGATATCGGGGTCATCGTCGGAGTAATCCATCACCTCGATCAAAACATCCTTTCCCTCTGGGTCGTCTGTTGCGCCTCCGCCTGCAAGTACGAGCTGAAGTCTAGGAACAAAGGCCTTCGCCATTCGATAAGCCTGAATGACTCCAACCGGATCTTTAAACCGATCAAAACGGGAAATTTGAACCAGGATGGGGCGCTGAGGGTCCAATTCATATTGTTCGTATATCTTTTCGATCTCTTTTTTTCCAAGTTCCATGTTCTTTTCACTCAGCGGATCGATGCTGGGAGGGATGATATACAAAGGGTGAGGCATTGGCTGAGCAAAGTCCGTCAGGGACCAGATGCTGGCATCATATCCTTCGACAAAACGCCTGAGATATTTCCAGACCGGTCGATAGGGTCGGCTGGCGTCGATATGACAACGCCATATCCACTTGCCTTTCCGGTTTGAACACAAACTCAGGAGCGGCGCTGGTTGTGGGTCATGGATGTAGACCATGTCAGCTGCTTCCAAAACGGATTGTAATCTTTCATAATTTCTTCGGTTCGTGGCTTCATATTGCTTCAGAAGCGTTTCCGGGATATAGAGCCGGTCACCCTGAAGAGCATTGTGCATTTTTTTCGTACACTGATAAAATTCCGGATCGCCGGTGATCACTTCCCATTTTGCGTTAATTCCCAATTCCTGCTGCAGCGGAATGATTCGGTGCAGAATTTCTGCGACACCGCCGCCTTCCCGGGTCGAGTTTACATGGACGACGTTGATTCCTTTCATCGGCTCGGCCAGTTGGCGCAGGTGATCGATCACTTCCCTGCCCGCGACCTCGGCATACTGATCCAGCTTACAGCCCATCAATGATTTCCTTTCTTGAAATATTTCTCAACAACGGTTACCAGTTCGTTTCGTAACACCGGGAGACTGTCGAAATAAGGATCAATTGCATCAATTTCATCCGCAAGCACTTCATATACTCCCTCAAACCCCCGGAGCCATACTGAAAAATCATTTATTCCGGAATGGGTCCTTCGACGCGAATCAATAAAATGATAAAAAATACTTCCCAGAGACATTTGGGCTATAATCTCGGAAAGCTTTCGAGGATCATCAATTCGGAAATGGGTATCGAAGATGACAATTTGAGAGCGGCAGAAAAAAAATGGGTGATCGGCATCCGGATAAAACATGAAATCCTCTTCATCCATTCGTTCTTCAATCACCTCTATCATCTTGTGCCTCAGATCATCCATCAACCGATAATCCGCGGGGTTCAGAATTGACAATCGTTCGGCCAGGCGTCGATCGTGAAGGTCATGCCAAACCCAGGCCGCAAAATCGTTCTGATATTCCGGATCAACGAAACGAGGCCTAAGGAGCGCATCCCAGAAATGGTAGTACATGATCCCGGGATCGCTCATCGTAATCAGGCGGTCTCTCAACTCTCTGAGATCGTGAGCTTTTTGACCGGTTGCAATTGCAATCAGCGCGCAGTCTAAGACCGCAAATGGTTGATTCATAAAAAATCCGCCTTTCTTGAAATGAAAAAAATGAGACGCTTCAAGCTGTAAAGTCAAACGATTATTGAATGTAAACCGAAGACCCGATCCGCCTCATCATGGAAGAAGCCGCCGCACATCATTACATCCTCATGCAAACATTGCATGGTTTTTCCCGATGGCGAACAAGAGGGGAATATTTTCGAACATGATCATTTATCGACGATCGAGTTCTATCCATACAAAAGTGGCGGCCAGCATACTCGATAATGCAAAAATGGAAAAGACGGTTACTTTTTTTATTTCAATAAAAGTAATTATATTTTTTTTACCAATAAAAACAAATAAAGTGAATCCTGTATTTCGAAGTTAAAAAAACCTTATTCTGCAAGGCCGTGCGATGTTTATCCTTTTTGTGTTTGCGTGAAGCGCTTCTCCATGATAAACAAAAGCTTGAGGCCGCATAGCGGGCTTACACAATACCCATCGTCTTTTTTCTATACGACGGTTACCAATAGTCATTAAAAGAAATAATCGCATGTTGAAGTGTTTTAAAACCCTCAACCCGGTTAAAGGCCAAGGAGAAACGATTGGTTCAACCGGAGAAATACCCATTTAGATTTTGAGGAAGATGCTCCCCGCTCCAATGCGGAGATTGGGCTTGAGTGAAGGTTTTGAAACCGTTTATTGACCACCTCGTTGTTTATTCAACCCCATGAGAGAACCGGAGAGGATTCGGATTTCTCATGCCGCCATCCTTTCCTGCGGATTGGCTGCAAGACAAATATTCAGATAGAAAAAAATCAATCGTTGAATCGCCCCAAGAGGATAAAATGAATATATTAATTGCAGCCGCTGAAAATGACGCCCTCCCCGGCGGTAAGGTCGGGGGGCTGGGAGATGTCATTCGAGACATTCCACCGGCAATTGCGAAAAAAGGCTGCCGGGTAAAAGTTATCATTCCCTCTTATGGTTTCCTGCATAAACAGGATTCCAAATGGATAGGCTCCGTTCATTTTTTTTTCGGCGGGAAGAATCAATCAGCTGAAATCTATATGGTTCGGGGAAAGATTTCACAATCCGATGTGAAACATTTCGTTGTTGATCATCCGATTTTTATTGCTTCCGGTAATGCACATGCGAATCGAACCTTTTATTCTTACGACCCGCCGGAAAGGCCATTTGCAACCGATGCCTCCAAATACGCGCTTTTCTGCACGGCTGTAGCAGAAGCGATAACAAAAAGTATTTTCGGCCCGATCGACTGTATGCATCTTCACGATTGGCACACCGCTTTTATTTTAATCCTCCGCCAATTTCACGAAAACTACCTTGCCCTTAAAAAAATTCGAACCGTATATTCCATTCATAACTTGTCGATGCAGGGAATCCGACCTTTCAAGGACAGCGACTCTTCTCTGGAATCCTGGTATCCGGGATTGAATTATCGCTGGTCCGATCTCGCGGATCCGAGATGGCCGAATTGTATTAACCCTATGGCGGCCGCCATTCGACTGGCTGATGTGGTCCATACGGTTTCTCCCTCGTATGCCGAAGAGATACAAAAGACCAGCGACAAACCTCGTTTCTACGGTGCCGAGGGACTCGAAAACGATATTCGGTCCACATGGAATGAAGGCCGATTATTCGGCATCCTGAACGGATGCGAGTATCCGGATCGCACAATCGCTCACCGATTAAACTTCTCCGATTTACTTCAATTATTGAAATCGAACCTTATTAACTGGGCCGGTCACCAGCAAACAGTTTCAGCTTCCGTCTTTGTAGCATACGCAAGATTAACGGAATTGATCGCAAAAAGCGAAAAGCCGAACGTATTTGTTACAAGCGTCTGTCGGCTTTCGGACCAGAAAATTTTCTTGATGCATCAAGCCGGCTCAATGCTTGAATCCGGTCTCGTCGGTATTCTGGATGGATTGGGAACTCAGGGACTTTATGTACTGCTCGGCACCGGCGATAAGAAGTACGAAATTTTCCTTACGGAAATAAGTTCGCGTTTCAGCAATTTTATATTCTTAAACGGCTATTCGGATGACTGCGCCGACGCGCTTTATTCAAATGGAGATCTTTTTCTTATGCCAAGCTCATTTGAACCATGCGGGATAAGCCAGATGCTGGCGATGCGAAACGGACAGCCCTGTTTGGTCCATGAGGTGGGTGGATTAAAAGACACGGTTACAAACGGGATAACCGGTTTTACTTTCAAGGGGAAAACCGTTGAGAACCAGGTGGACAACTTTGTTGGAAGCTTCTTGAATGCGCTTGAAATCAGGCGAAATCATCCGAAACAGTGGCGTCAAATCTGCAAAAATGCCTCCGCCGCTCGCTTTATCTGGCGGGATACCGTTAATCACTATTTCGAAAAATTATACCGGATTCAATGCAATTCGGAAAAATGACATTATCTTCGGGAATCGACGGAATGAAACTCGGCTCGAAGTCGGTTTTGAATCCGGGACGAGCTTACAGAGAATAAACCAGCGAATCTCCCGCCGGAAACCGATGTTTCCGAAAAATTACGACCATCCTTTTTTCACGAAATCTATCGGAATGTGTGTAATGCCGAGGACCGATCCATCGGGCATCCTGAAGGACGGTGCCAGGGCCGCTGTTGATCGCGCCGCAGGCTTTACATGATAACCCTCTGTCGATCAGTTTTTATGAAGTTTTTATGATCGGATAATTCCTCTTTTGATATCGGCGTGTATCTACGTCGTCTACCCTGCCATTACCAGACCGATCGGGCAATGATCGGATCCGAAAATATCATTGTCAATAAACGAGTCCTTAACCCATCCTTTTCGAACGATATCCTCCGTGACGAAAAAGTAATCAATCCTCCAACCGATATTTTTAGCCCTTGCATTGAAGCGGTAGGACCACCAGGAGTATTTTACCGTATCCGGATAAAAGTATCTGAACGTATCGACATAACCGTTTGCGACCATTCGATCCAGCAGGTCTCTTTCGATTCTAAGGAAACCGGAATATTTTTCGTTCGCTTTCGGATTTTTCAGGTCAATCTCGTTGTGAGCGGTATTAAAATCCCCGGCAATGACAAGGCTTCTCCCCCGGCTTTTGAGGCTGTCTGCATATTCAAAAAAATCCTTATAAAAATCCAGCTTATAGCGGAGTCTCGCATCGCTCATTTTTCCATTAGGAAAATAAACATTGAAAAAAACGAAATCCCCGAAATCCATTTCAATCGTTCGGCCTTCATCATCGTATCTGGAAATACCCAGATCGTATGTAACGGTCTTCGGCTTGATACGAGTGTAGATTCCGACGCCGCTATAGCCCTTTTTTACCGTGCTGTGTGACCAGTAAGACTCATATCCTTCAATTTTTTTTATCTCCTCCGTAAGCTGTGATTCTTGAAGCTTGGTTTCCTGTATAGCAAAAATATCGGCATTGATTTTCCTGAAAGATTTGAAAAAATCGTTACGAACCACAGCCCTCATGCCGTTCACGTTCCAGCAAATCATTTTAATCGGTTTCTTAATCATGGGTCGCCCCCTTGAATTCCGTTCGTTCGCATCGTTACTTTTTTCGGTAAAGATCATCCTCGTGTTCCATCCAGCAAAAAGTTTCAAGACGCATTGCTACCTTGATTTTTTGACTCCGATTTTCGGGCACATTGAAGATGTTGGACATCCGGCGCAAAAAGGTGAAATCGGGGTACAGACGGTCTGTCCGAATGCAACGAGAAGCTCATTGTATTTCCGCCAGTATTTTTTGGGAAGCTTTTCCTCCAGGGCAAACTCGGTTTCCTCCGGAGTTTTTGTCTGGACATAGCCGACTCGATTGCTTACTCTGTGGACGTGGGTATCGACACATATGACGTTTTTTCCGTACCCCTCGATAAGAACCAGATTGGCCGTTTTTCTTCCGACACCCGGCAATTTAAGAAGTTCTTCAATTCTATCCGGAACAATGTTTTTATAATCTTCAAGGATCATTCGGCTGATCTCCAGAATCCGCTTTGCTTTGGTTGGGTAAAACCCGACCGGATAAATTAATTCCTTTAATTTTTTCTCATCTAATCTTAATATTTCCTCCGGTGTACGCGCAAACTCAAAAAGTCTTTCGACGGCCGCTGCGGTCACCTCGTCCTTGGTTCTTAATGAAAGAATGGTTGATACAAGAATTTCAAATGGAGTTGCGCCCCTCTTTGAAATAAAGGTTATAATGGGAGCTTTTCGGGTTTTCCGGTTTCTTTTTAGGACTGCGATAAACCGGTCAATATCAAACGGTTCCAGGTTCATTTTTTTATTGGAAGACATTTTAAAACATTCCATCAAGTTTACGGTCAAATCGGTGGAACAGGTTCAACTGCCGGAATGCATAGAGCATTTTAATGATGGATGGCTTTTCCCCGACACAGAGATTGGCATGAGCGGAAATTTTAAAATGGCATCTGAGTATTTTGCAGTCAATAAGAGTTCCAGGTGATTTTTATTGATCATCAGCCTTTGGCAAGAAGGACGTTTTTCTTTTCGGGATACCGGATGGATTTTTTAAAACGGACCCCGATCCCATGGAACCCGCTCCGCACAATTTCCCCCTTGATCTTGACAGGTTTCCTGCAACCGGGAAGCGGAAAAACCAATGTAATTTCCTTGCCCACGCAAAAAAGCTTCCGCGTTTCGATAAACACTCCGCCATCGCTCAAATTTTGAATGAAATCCCTGAAGACCTGATCATTCGTCGCGTAATCCACATTCATGAAATAAGGTTTCCGGGGGTATTTCCTCTGTTCCTCCGGATTCCACTCCAACAGATTCAACAACTCCTCCTGTTGCTCCTCGGACATTTTTTGAATCAAATCCATCAAACGGGTTTTTACATCGGAGTCTTTCATGGTTTGCCCCTTCTTGTATCCGTTTCAAAAACACATGGCGGAAAGCGATATTTTAAATCTTTTAAGTGGTTGGAAAAAACGCATTGAATAAAAGATATCTTAAAGTCTAAAAAATAGTCAAGAAATCCGAAGAAACAGTAGAAAAAACAAGAAAGGAATTTCAGGGGAAAATTTGATGGATCGGTTTCGATTGACATCGGAAGTCGTGGAAAGAATCGCCATAGGCAGCAAAAATTTTCGAAAAGCCGCTCTTTTCGTTCAACCAAGAATATCCAAAACCATTCCGATCATTTCGTCGTGAGTTTGAATCGCTTTCAGATTGGCGGAATACCCGCTTTGAGTAAGAATTGTTTGGGGGATTTCCTCAGCCAAATCGACATTGGATGGTTCTTTTTCATCCGTTTGGATGTTTGAGGGATTTACAGCCGGATAACCTTGGGAGCCTGATCGTTCGATTTCCGCCTGAACACTTTCATTCGGTCCCTCAGTCAACACTGCCCTGCTCTTTTTGAATTGGTCGGTACACACATTGGCAACATTGTGTGCAATGACGCCCATTTTTTTCCCAAACGCGTTCAATGACGACAAGTTGCTATAAGTTGATAAGATCATATCTCCCACCCGCACATAGAGTCGTTATTTTCATATCCGGCAATGACATGCACGGAAAATCATTGATCATTGAAGGTTCAGGCACCAAGGCTGAGGGCGAAGGAAACCGAAACCCTTGTCCTCAACCTTTTGCCGTTTTTTGAAAGCAGAAAAATTATCTCGAACCTCTATGCCTCTAAAACATACCAAAAAACGTGCCAACTCAAGTTAAATCTAGATTTATGTATTTTCAATATGTTAAACAACATTGGAATATATTCGCGGCTAATCTTTTTGACAATAATCGTCAGGTTTGTGACAAAAAATGTTGAATCCCCCCATGTCATTCCAATCGTCTTACCGGTTTGATCTCCCCGCCTTTGATTGAAATTTCCATACGGTTTTTATGATGCTTTTTGCCGCCCGTTTGATTTCTTCTTCCGTGGTAAACACTCCGGTGGAAAAACGAATGGTTCCCGCTGCATAATTCATCGGCACCCCCATTGCTGCAAGTACTCCGGAAACAAGCACCTGGTCGGCGTGACAGGCCGAACCGGCAGAAACCGCTATCACCTCACCCAACGCGGAAAGGATCTCACTTGCTTTTGTATTAGAAAAAGACAGACTTAGTGTGTTGGATAATCGATGTTCAGGATGCCCGTTCAGCCGAAAATCCAAATTGGATTTTTTCAGTTCCCCATACAACAGATTCCGCATTTTTTTCATATGTTCGATATTCATGCTCAAATCCTTTACGGCAATTTCGCACGCCTTCCCTAATCCGACGATTTCCATAACGTTTTCGGTTCCGGCCCGAAAATTCCGCTCATGGTTTGCACCGTGAATGAGTTTCTCAAGACTTGTCCCCCGGCGAATATAAATCGCCCCGATCCCTTTGGGCGCATAAAGTTTATGACCCGCAATGGAGAGCAGATCGACTCCCAGTTCATCGACATAAACCGGTATCTTTCCCACTGACTGGGCGGCATCCGTGTGCACGATGATGTGATATCTTTTGGCGATCCCCGCAATGACCGAAACCGGCTGGATTGTCCCGACTTCATTGTTTGCGTGCATAATCGAAATAAGGATCGTTTGGGATGTTATCGCCTCCTCCAGTTTTTTGGGGTCGACACGACCATATGAATCGACAGGAAGATAGGAAACCCGAAATCCTATCGATTCTAAATACCTGCACACTTCGATCACTGCGGGATGTTCAACAGACGATGTGATAATGTGATTCCCCCGCTTCTTATGCGCTGATGCAATCCCTTTGATCGCAAAATTATTGGACTCCGTTCCGCCGCTGGTGAAAACGATTTCATCTGAATGGGCATGAATCAACTCCGCGACCTGGGCCCTGGCTTGTTCAATCGCTTTTTTCGTTTGAATTCCATACCAATGCGCGCTGGAAGGGTTTCCGAAATACTTCTTCAGGTAAGGCATCATTGCTTTTGAAACTGCGGGATGGATCGGTGTCGTGGCGTTATAGTCCAAATAAATCGGTTTCATTCTTTTCCAAAATTCAAGAAATGGTTTTTGTTTCTAACAACAGGGATCTTCCCTTCAGAATGTATCGTAAATAAATTTATGACCGAAAAATGATCCGATATCAACGTAGTGGGTTTCGTTCCTCGGCTCCGATCCGTGAATTTCCGAGCCGTGAAATCCGATGTTGGATACGTGATTTTACATGCCTGAGGAGAAATACAAACTTCATACGAAAACTGAATTTCGGCGGAAAAAATTCTTATTCTATTAATATTTTTAGATCGGAAGAGC
>JAHDSC010000095.1 GCA_018432925.1 Desulfobacterales bacterium
AACGACACACACACGCCATCCGTTGGACTTACTTACTGGTTCTTGCCGGATTGGGGAGTTGAAGCCCGGGCCGAATATACCAGTGGGCAATATTCAGATACCCTGGATACCGGGGATCTTTCGGATGATCTGGATGCGTGGGAGGGAAGTGCCCGGTTGTTGAAAAGATTTTCACGACAGTTTGAAGGGTTCGTCCAGTATAATCACACCTACGTGGATTATAAAGGAGATTCCGAAGACTACCATGTCTATGAGCCCTCCGCGGGAATCAATTATACCTTGGCTGAAGAATTGATTCTTACCCTCCGTGCCGGCTATTTTATTCAGGACAGAGAAGAAAGTGACGGCGAAGAAGGTGTATTGCTGGATGGTGTTCTCAGCAAAACCTGGACATTCCGGCGGGGCTCAATCAATGCCGTGGGATCCAGCGGTTACGAGCATGCCGATTTCGGTGCGGAAAACCTGGGTTTTAATCGGTATTACGAGGGGGGGGTAAGAGCGGAATATGGTTTTACCCGGCAATTTACCGGTGATGTATATGGATCGTACCGAAGAGTGAAATACACCGATATTGAAGAGACGCGAACGGACAAAATCACCGAGACGGGTTTGGGAATCAGTTATCAACCATGGCAGTGGATAAATATGCGGCTGGGTTATTCGTTCCACACGGTTGATTCCACCGACGATGCGGATGAATACGACGAAAATCGCGTTCTTTTCACGGTTACCTTATCCCCGGCGAATACCATCCGTTTCGGAAGATAAACCTTGTTTGTTGATAGTTGTTGATAGTAGTTTGTTGTTTGTGGTTCGTTGTCAGTTGCCACCAATCATCTTATTTTTTACCACCTGAATCAGTGTCTCTGTGGTGAAATATTTTTTCTGCTATTCTTTCAAAACAAAGATATGTGCACCAAATGCCCATTATTTTTCGCCGGAGGCGAATTGAACTTTCTCACTTTCATCCGGAAAGTGATGAACAAATAAATCCAATAGATCCTGTAAATCCTGTCTAACCAAATAAAACAGTAGTCAGTTGTCGGTGGTACGTTGTCCGATGCAACTCAATTCTTTCTGAATTAAAAACAAAAACCAGGAATAAAAAATGCTCATCCATCTTGTTGCAGCCGCAAGACCCAATTTTATGAAAATCGCGCCGTTATACCATGCGCTGAAAAAAGAGCCTTGGACCGAACCAATCATTGTTCACACGGGACAGCACTACGATTTAAACATGTCTGATGTCTTTTTTCAGGATTTAGGACTGCCCAAACCTGATTTGCATCTCGGTGTTGGAAGCGGCACCCACGCACAGCAGACCGCTCAGGTCATGATGGCTTATGAAAAAGCCCTTCTTAAAAAACCACCAGACTTAGTAGTTGTGGTGGGGGATGTGAATTCGACTCTGGCGACAACGTTAACGGCCGTAAAATTGGGTGTAAAGGTTGCTCATCTTGAGGCGGGTCTTCGGTCTTTTGATCGAACCATGCCGGAGGAGATCAACCGACTTGTCACTGACTGCCTTGCGGATATTTTGTGGACCCCATCGCCGGATGCCGATGAGAATTTGCTGAAAGAAGGAGTGCCCCCGGAAAAAATTCATCGGGTTGGAAATATCATGATCGATTCCCTTGAGATGCTCAGGCTGAAGATAGAAAAAGATCAGACATACAAGACGATGGGGCTTCCGTCTCGTGCTTATGCCTTACTGACCCTGCATCGGCCATCGAACGTGGACAATCAAAAATGCCTCTCATCGATCTGCAATAGCATCGCACGTATCGCTAAAACCACTCCTGTTGTTTTTCCTGTTCATCCCCGGACCAGAAAAAACCTCGAGAAAAACGGCCTATGGTCATTTATGAAAGAGGCGGAAGGCCTGATTCTTTCCGATCCTCTGTCCTATATTCAGTTCATGAACCTCGTTTTCAATTGCTCTTTTACAATAACCGATTCCGGAGGGATCCAGGAGGAAACCACCTATCTTGGGATCCCTTGTCTTACACTACGCCCGAACACAGAGAGGCCGATTACGCTTTTTCCAGGAACCAATCAACTCTGCAAGGTGGAAGTACTTGAAGACAAAGTCAAGGAGATTCTCTCAGGAAAATCTTTGAAATATCGCTGCCCGGAATATTGGGATGGGCAGACCGCATCCAGGGTGGTTTCCTTCATCAAAGGGTTCTTTGAAGCGGTTTAATTTAAATTGACCCTTGAGAGCATTTTTTTCGCTGAAGGCGGATTTGGTTTTTTTCGGTTTCATCCGGAAACCGGAAAAAAATATCTTGAAAATCCTGAAGATCTTGTCAATCCTGTCTAACTTTAGCATCCCAACCGGCTACAGCAACCCCAAGCAGCCCAATAAACCCAATTAACTCAAGCAAGCAATGGGCAACAGAGCACATACAACGAACAACAAACTACGGACTGTTCTTTGTGAGACCTTTGAAAAATTGCAAAGATTCCAGATTTTATGATTTTGGGATTTTTTTAAAAAATTATGATTAAATCAGGGCTCAAAAAATCTAAATTTGATGAGGATTTCAGCAGGATTCATCTGAATCGA
>JAHDSC010000029.1 GCA_018432925.1 Desulfobacterales bacterium
AAAGGTGATCCCCAAAAACATGATTGACGGAGATACGCATTACTATATCAATACCACCGGCAGGTTTGTCATCGGCGGCCCGATGGGAGACTGCGGATTGACCGGCCGCAAGATCATCGTTGACACGTACGGGGGGAAGGGAAGGCATGGTGGAGGTTGCTTTTCCGGAAAAGATCCTTCCAAGGTCGACCGCAGCTCCTGTTACATGGCCCGGCATATCGCGAAAAACATCGTCGCGGCGGGGTTCTCGAAAAAATGTGAAGTCCAGGTCGCTTACGCGATCGGAGTGGCAAAACCGGTATCGGTGATGGTCGATTTAATGGGCACGGGTGTTGTTGCCGAATCCAGGGTTCAAGAAATTATTCGGGACGTTTTCGATCTGAGACCCGCCGCGATCATCGAGTATCTTGACCTTCTGCGTCCCATCTATCATAAAACCGCAGCTTATGGACATTTCGGAAGATCGGAACCCGAGTTTACCTGGGAAAAAACCAACATGGTCGATGTGTTGAGAGACAAAGCAGGCCTGTAAGGATGGCCGGTTGTCCGTTCGGGGATAAATTATACTGAAACATCGTTGAAAATCCGGAGATAACTTGACAATGGACTTTGATATCAAAGATATAAAACTCGCAGGGGACGGCGCGCTTCGAATCGAATGGGCCAATCAGAGCATGCCGGTGTTAAACCGTATCCGAAAACGATTTGAAGGGGAGAAACCGCTGAACGGCATTACCATTGCCGCATGTCTCCATGTTACAACCGAAACCGCATCCTTGATGCAAACCTTGAAGGCCGGAGGAGCCGACGTTTTTCTCTGCGCCTCCAATCCGCTGAGCACCCAGGATGATGTGGCCGCCTCGCTGGTCAAAAAGGATAAGATTCCGGTCTTTGCCATTAAGGGCGAAGACAACAAAACGTATTACAAGCACATCAATTCCGTTCTGGATGCAGGACCCCTCTATACCATGGATGACGGTGCGGATTTGGTTTCCACTCTTCATTCCGAGCGATCCGAAATGATCGACAAGGTTCAGGGAGGCACCGAGGAAACCACCACCGGAATCATCCGCCTTCGAAGCATGGCCGCGGAGGGTGTATTAAAATACCCGATCATAGCGGTCAATGATGCGCAAACGAAGCATTTATTTGATAACCGATATGGAACCGGCCAAAGCACTCTGGATGGTATCATCCGGGCAACCAATCGATTGATGGCGGGAAGCGGTTTCGTCGTTTGCGGCTATGGCTGGTGCGGCAGGGGCCTTGCCATGCGCGCTCGTGGGATGGGGGCAAATGTTATCGTGACCGAGGTTAACGACATTGCCGCACTTGAAGCCGTTATGGACGGATTTTCCGTCATGCCGATCGGCAGGGCTGCAAAAATCGGTGATTTCTTCTGCACGGTTACCGGCAACATCAATGTCATCCGAAAGGAACACTTCAAAATCATGAAGGATGGCGCCGTCGTATCGAATTCCGGCCATTTTAATGTCGAACTGGATCTGGAAGGACTTAAGAGCATTACCGTATCGAAACGAACGATACGGCCTTTCGTTGAAGAGCATCGAATTGAAAACGGCAGGCGAATCATTGTTCTTGGCCAGGGGAGGCTTATCAACCTCGCGGCGGCCGAGGGCCATCCTTCCAGTGTCATGGACATGAGTTTCGCCAATCAGGCGTTGAGCATCGAATATATGGTGAAATCGGCAACTCCGCTCGCGAAGGATGTCCATCCGGTTCCGAAAGATATCGATCAAATGATCGCCCGGGAAAAACTTGCTGCAATGGGAGTTAAAATTGACAGGCTGACGGCTGAACAGAAAAAATATCTGGCGTCGTGGAAGATGGGCACCTGATCCGAATGAAATTTTCAATTATTACTTTTAACAGGGTGTTGAAAAACAAGGATCAGGCCGTCAGGCAAGGCGCGCGGCGATACGACAAGCGCAGCATATTCAAATGTGAGGATTGGCGAGAGCCCCGCAACGCTGAATGGCGGCCTCAGGCGCAGTTTTTCAACACCCTGCGAAGAGGCGACGGCTGTTTTCATCATAGTCTCTCGTCCAGTCGCCGATTCCATCGTACCCATGGATTCCGGTCGGCCTTGGCGGAAAATCGGAATGGTTTCGTCGCTGTTCCTTCGGGATGCACAACCATCTGCCTCATCGCACCAATCGAATAGGTCCAGTTTTTCCCGGAACCGGCGGAAGGCGAAACCGTCGGCGAGCCGATCTTTTTCGGATACTGAACCGTTTTTTCGACCGGAGAATCCGCACCCGTCCCCGAAAAACCGGTTCCATTGACCCTGCCTCGATAGACTTTCACAACCACCGCCTTGTCATCGTCTACATCGGCTCTGAAAATGGTGCCTTGCCCGCTTATCCTCGCGGTTCGAGTCAATACTTCAAAGCAACCGATCGTTCCGGGTACATTGAACCATCCTTTGCCTGTTATCAAATGGATTCTTATTCTTCGTTGTCTCGTTTTTTTATCAAAATCAACCGAGGAGAGTTGGAAGGTTGTCAGCTCATCAAAGCGGATGCGGCTTCCATCCGAAAATCTGAATTCAATTCTTGAATTTTTTCCGGTGCGCACAGAATCACCCGCGGAGAGATAATCGCCCTGTGCCAGAGAGCGCATTTTCGTCATATCCTTTTCAACCAGCGAAACGTCTCCTTCCAACACGGTCGCCGCAGGGCCCGGATTTTCAATGCCGGTCACGGTTCCCGGCTTCTGAGCGCTGCTCAGACAAGGCACGAGAACAAACAAAAATAAAATCAGAGGTATCTTCCGATCCTTTAAAGGTCTCAAAATAATCGCTCCGAAAAAAAGTTCACCCGCCTGGTATAAGCCACCCATCCGGTGCAGGTTTCATCCATCAAATTTTCTGGTTTATAAAAAATCCGGCCGAGGAAGGCAAATCTTTTTCCCGACCCGGAGTAATCGGCATCATCGCCTCCACCTGCTTCATCCCCCGCGGAAAAATCAGTTGATCCGATCATACAGGCTCATCCGGACGGTACCATGCATCGTTTCAACCGTAAACCCCTGTTTGATCATCCTGACAACTGGAAGGGCGGGCGGCACTGTTTTCGGGGAAAAATGCCCCGCAATCGCGGTCGAATGGATTCCGATTTTTTCGTCGATTCAAGCAGATGACGGCATCTTTTCGGGCAGTCGTTATCAACGGATTTTGCCGTTGCCCGTCGTTTCTTTCAAAAGAGGAATCTCTTGTGCTTCAAAAGCACGATGCGCATCCACGAAATAATATGAAAATCTTTTTTCGTTTTGCTTCCACTGCCCGCCTGGCATCTCATGCCGTTTGAACGCTTCGCCGGGCGGGTGTCGAGCATGACCGTTTCGCTGCTTGCAGTCCGTTCCCCGGCGCAGCGTAAAATTCGATCCCTCGGCCGTTCCCAATGAAAACCGGGAAAAATCCCGCCCATGATCCTCACGGATGATAAAGTGCGGTGATTTCAATATCCCGATAATAATGCTTCAAGATATTTTCACAGGTTAATCCCTCCTGGGCCATACGGTTCGCACCCCATTGACTCATTCCGACGCCGTGACCATACCCTCTGCCCTCGAAAAAGATACCGCGGGAGGAGTGCCGGCACTTAAAAAACATGCTCTTGAGCACGGTTCCACCGATCATCATTCGAAAGTTATTACCGGTCAGCAAGAAATTTCTCTTGTCGGAGACCACCCGGACGTTCAATACGCGACCGGAAACGGATTTTCCAAGCAGCTGCAAATCCCCTATTCTTCCGATTTCATATCCGTCCCTATTCAATCGACTCCTCAGGCTTTCATAGGAAACGAAACATTTCCACCCGCTTTCGGGAAGGTTTGCGCTGAAACGGTCCGGAACTCCTCTGAGATAAGGGATATCAACGCCCCAGACATTCGCTGCATCCTCCGTGTGCCCGGCGCTGTTTGCATGAAAATAAGCGATGATTATTTTACCGTCAAAAGTCATCACCCGGTCTCGTGTTGCGTCAACCGCCTGATTGGTCCTTGGGGTTTCCGCATCGTAACCTCCATAGGCCTGTGTGGATGCCGTGGTTTCCAGGTCATAAGGCTTTACAGCGTTTTTGCCTTTTATATAGAGCGCATAGGTCCTTGCGGCAATCGCCTGTGCTTTCAACGCCTCTTCCGCCCATCCGTAAGGCATCTCCTTCGGCACCACGCCATAAAGGTACTCCTCTATCGGAATATGGTTGATCAGGCAAAGCCCTTTCGATTCCCCGGAAATTGTAAAAAAGCCTCGGAACTTCAAGTTTTCCAGTTCGATCACCGGGTTGTCGGATGTCACACGGCAGACCCGGGCAGGGATCTTCCGCCCGTTCATCGAAAGACAGTTGCTTTTTATTCGAAATACAACCGGCCCCGGCCCGCGATAAAGCCGTTTTCCCGAAAACGAATCGAATACCGTTAGATTTTCTTTTGCATTCAATGAGATGTTGTCTATGTTTTCTTTTATCAACACCCTCATCGTCGTGTCGGTTACGTCCACCTGCTGGAAGGTCGTTTCATGAGGCCTGGAAGATCCGATACGCTCTTTTGACTGTTGAACGTATATTTCCGCCGACATCCTGCGCATGCCCCGGGGGTATTTCCTCATGTACCTTGAAAAAAAATCATATGCCTTCTGGTAGTTTCCACTTTCATACAAAATGACTCCGCTGTTGAAGATCGCATCGGATGCGGCCCGGCTTTCCGGATAAGTATGGATGAGATTTTTGAATTCGATTAAGGCGGATTCGGGCTGATCGAGGTAAAGGTTGTATGTGTTTCCGATAAACAGCAACGCCCGCGCTCGGTTATTGGAATTTTCAGAGTGAATCGCTACTTCCCGGTACAAGCCCATTGCTTCGAGATAAAGGCCCCGGTTTAAAAATTCAGCCGCCGTATCAAAACCCGCCGCGTCGTTGTAAGCACGCCCCGGAAAAGGCGTGCAGACATAAAAAGATATGTATAAAATCATTAGGACCGGCACAACCGCTGCATTGGGTATGAACCGGATTGTCTTATCCAATCTTCGCAGAATCATGTTGGATGATCTCGTAAAAAAAAGAGCGGTACCGGTTCATGTCGATCCCGAAAAGAAAAAGGGAACGTCTTCGGCAAACCCGGCTCATTAAAATCCATGACCGGCGCTTCTTCATGCCGCCGGAAACGAGGGTGAAAGCGATTGCTTGGTTCTTTTATATTTGCCTAATTTAGTTGACCTTTTTATTTTTTATATTGTAAGACCTTACATAAGTCAACACGGGTCCGAAAACGCGGTGGGCGCATTGTCAATCTTTCTGCATTCATGCGGATTTTATCGGAAACAATGAGTCAAGTAATCGGTTATATCGGCAGAAAAGCCTTAATGTCGATCCGCCATGTGCTTAACCTCTTCGCCTTTGCTTACCGGCTTTTTGCACTGGCATTCAAAAGACCGAGGGCCGGAAGAGCATTGGTCCGAAGGGTGACGCTTGAGCAAATATACTATACCGGCGTCCAGGCGCTTCCCGTCATCCTTCCGATTGCGATTATCGTCGGCAGTATGCTCATCGTTCAATTTTCAAAGGTATCCGGCGAGTACAACCCGGGCAAAACCACCGTGCTGTTGATTGTTCGTGAGCTTGGCCCCATTATAACGGCGCTCCTTGTAATTCTGAGATCCGCCACCGCTATCACCACGGAGATCAGCTACATGAAGGTCTTTCACGAAATCGATGCGATCGAAATGGCGGGGATTGATCCGATGGTATTTGTTTGCCTGCCGAGATTCATCGGTATCGTCTCCGCGATGCTCTGCCTTTTTGTTGTTTTCGATCTGGCATCGCTGATTGGTGGATATGCCGTCGTATGGCTTGTTACCGATATCTCCATGGGCGACTATCTCGATCAGATGCAAAAATCCATCACCCTGGCCGACATATCCGAAGGGATCTTAAAAGCCGTATTTTTTGGAATTACAATCACCGTCACGTGTTTATACCGAGGATTCCGGATAGAAAAACAGATCACCCGAATACCGGTGATCACATCCAAGGCATCGATCGAGTGTTTCTTTTATTGTATGTTGATCAATGTGATTATATCGATCATTTTTTACTTGTGAGCCTTGAAGTGGAAGCCATGAATTTAATCGAACTTTCGGATTACACGCTTTCCCGTCCGGAAAAAGGCAACGGCCTGAAAAGTTTTCATTTTTCGCTTTCCAAAGGAGAAGTGTGCGCCATCCATTCCGATTCATTCGATGATGCACACTTGCTGATCAAGGCACTTGCAACGCTTGTACGACCCCTTCAAGGCGAATACCGGTTTCATGGACAGGCAATCGAATTTTCAGATTATCGCAATGTTCTTTCATGCAAGAAAAAGATAGGATATATTGCCTCCGATTCAGCCATGCTGAGCAACAAGACGGTTCGAGAAAACCTGCTTTTGTCGAGGTGCTATTTCGAGAACTCTCTTTTACTGGATCTGGACGAAAATGTTTCAAGGTTATGCAGCATCTTCGGTATTCGGAATAAACTGGATCTTCTTCCTTCAGAGTTCAACCTGCTGGATTTGAGGATCGCCATCTCTATCCGCGAACTGACGAAGTCCCCCGAGCTGTTGCTGCTGGAACGCCCGGAAGATTTCATCAAGCATTCTCGATTCGATCTTTTTATGGAAATTTTAAAGGACGTCATTTTGTTTCAAGTCCCGGTTGTTTTTATCTCCTATGATATCAATTTCGTTGAAAGGTTCTCCAACAAAAAAATCCTGATTTCCGGAGGCAGGTTACAATCGGTTTCCAAATAGAGTCCCAGGGAACGAAATTGGAGCTTTCCGCGGTTCCGCCAAAACGGAACGACGGATCATGTTTACCCTTTTCAGTTTGATAAACCGTCATGGAACTTGAATTCACCAATAAAGAAAAAATCGTCGGCATCTTCATTATCGGAGTCGTCTTTCTCCTGGTGACATCGCTGGTAGTCATCGGCCGGGGAAAGGATTGGTTTGAAAAATACGTCGTGTATTACACAACCTTCAATGAAAGCTATAATCTACGGGAAAATGCGGCGGTAAAGCTATACAAAGCCGATATCGGAAAAGTCCGGAAGATCACCCTGGTCGACAATGAGGTAAAAGTGAAGCTGTCTATTTTAGAACAATATGCCTCCAGAATCCGAACCGACAGCCAGGCAACCGTGGAAAGCCCGACATTTATCGGTTCCGAATACATTTCGATTAGACCCGGCAGTCCCAATGCGCCCCTGATCCCCCATGGGGGAAATATTCCTTCCATCGCGCCTCGGACTTTGACGGACGTACTTGACGAATTTCAGGTAGAAAAAACGGCAAAAATGGTAGTCAAGGCAATCCAGGATCTGTCGGATATCGCCCACATGATGAGAGATCCGCAGGGGCCTTTCTTCATAACCCTTGAAAACACCAACAAAACGATGGCGCACTTTGAAAAGATTGTCGGCGATATTCAGGCCGGGAAGGGAACCGTCGGGGGGATATTAAAATCAAGGATGCTTTTAGACGCCATCACCGATGATCTGGCCAGGATAAAAGAAATTCTCGAAAATGTTGCCGAAGCCTCGGCAAAAACCCCTGAAACGATGAACCAGGTGCAGGCCAACCTGTTGTTCATGCAAGATATCGAAAGTGAAACACTGGATTGCATCGTCCATCTTAAAAATGTTTTGAAAGAAATGGAAGGCGGGGTCGGCAAACTGAAAGTCATCCTCGAAAACATGCAAAAAGGAAGTCATGATATCCCTGAAATTACGCAATCGACAAAAGACGGGATTACAGAAATCCGGGATGGAGTGGAAGATGCCCATGGTGTTTTCAAATCGATGCGAAAAAATTTCCTGATCCGTTCCAATCTCCCGCCTCCGCCGGAAGGCAAAAATATCGATGCGGACCTGAGGCGGTAGGATCCATCCGATGTTGCGGTCTTTACACGCACACGCTGCCGGCATGGTTCGATTTTTCCTTTGTACGCAAAGGCTTTACAAGAGGATCCATTTTGTTCCGATTCAATGAAAACGATGTTTTTTAACACGGAAATTCATTGAGAATTTCGAAGACCAAAATTTTCGACCGGCGGGCAAATCGGGTCAAACATGATAAACAACCGATCAACGATCGTTGAAAACTATTCAAAAGGAGGATTCGCCAATGGACTGGGGAATGGAAAACCGTTTGTCACGGTTAATCAAATCGGACGGCAGGTGTTTTTTCCTGCCCATCGATCACGGCTATTTTCAGGGGCCCACCAACCGGCTTGAAAAGCCTGGAGAAACCATATCCCCCCTGATACCTTACGCCGATGGGCTTTTTGTTACTCGCGGGATACTGCGAGCATGCGTAGATCCGAGAAACAGCCCGCCCGTCATCTTGCGGGTGTCGGGCGGCACCAGCATCATCGGACCGGACCTTTCTCACGAAGCGATTACGACGTCCGTTCAGGAAGCCGTCCGGCTCAATGTTGCGGCGGTCGGCATGTCGATCTTTGTGGGGAGCGATTACGAGTTCGACTCCCTTGTCAATCTGGGAAAACTGGTAAACGAGTGTGAAAATTATGGCATCCCGGTGATGGCGGTGACCGCGGTGGGAAAAGAAATGGAAAAAAGGGATTCGAGATATTTAGGGTTATGCTGCCGGATTGCCGCGGAATTCGGGGCAAAAGTCGTCAAAACGTATTGGTGTGAAGATTTTGATAAAGTTGTCAACGGCTGCCCCGTACCGGTGGTTATGGCCGGAGGTCCCAAGTGTGAAACACAGCGGGAGGTTTTCGAGTTTGTTCACGACGGCATTCAGAAGGGCGCCATCGGCTTGAACCTCGGAAGAAACGTCTGGCAGCATAATCATCCGGTGGCCGTAATGAAAGCGTTGCGCGGCATTATCCATGAAAAGGCATCGGTTGAGGAAGCCGAAGATATTTTTGAAAATGAAAAGAAAAACGACTGAAGGAACCCGCCGTGGAAAATCTCTATAAAGAAGAGGATTCCATATCGTTTGTAACAAAATACGCCGATTACCCAAGAGATCTGGCTCTGCGGGTTTACACGTCCCGTCTGATCGGAAGCAATCGTCATCTGGTCCTTCACGGAGGAGGAAACACATCGGTAAAATTGAGGCTTCCAAATATTGTGGGAGAAGAAAACGAGATCCTTTTCATCAAGGGAAGCGGACGGGATCTGCACGCCATCGAACCGGAAGGATTCGTCGGGCTGGATTTGAATCCGCTTTTAAAGCTCCGGCATCTCGCATCCCTCTCCGACTCCGATATGGATAATCAGCTGAAAATCCATCGAATTTTCTGGCAATCTCCCGAACCTTCGGTTGAAACCCTTTTTCATGCGTTTCTTCCGCATCGATATGTGGACCATACACATGCGGACGCAATCCTTATCCTAACCAACCTCAAAAGGGGAAAGACCGT
The DNA here is from genome assembly GCA_018432925.1 of Desulfobacterales bacterium. Lineage (GTDB taxonomy): Bacteria > Desulfobacterota > Desulfobacteria > Desulfobacterales > JAHDSC01 > JAHDSC01. Next base: position 9,452 of record JAHDSC010000029.1, read on the forward strand.
CGTAAGGGAAGCTCTCGGAAATCGAATCGCCGTAATCCCTTATACCATGTCCGGTTTTTCCCTGGCAAAAGCAGCAGCGGCTGAATACGAGCGACGCCCGGCGATGGATGCCATGATTATTATGCATCACGGCATATTCACGTTTGCCGACGATGCGAAAACATCCTATGAAAAGATGATCGGATATGTGAACCGGGCCGAATCGTATATACAGGACCGGATCCGCAACAAGCCTTTGCTCACAAGGCGCCCCGACCTCACCCCCCCGAAAAACGACCCGTCGGCCCTGGCCCGATTCCTCCCGGTTGTCCGGGGCGCATGTGCCCGCATGGAATGCGGGGGCAAACCGCGCCGATTTTATGTCGAGACCCGAAACGAAACCGATCTCGTGGAGGCTTCTCTTTCAAAGGAAGCCCCGCAGCTTTGCCGTACCGGCGTCCTCACGCCCGATCACGTGATTCGCACAAAAAACAACATGGTATATATCGAATGGATCCCCGAAAACGACGTCGCCCTTAAGGATCTGGTTCAACAAAAAATCGCCGATTTTAAAGACCGTTATCGTCGGCACTTCGATCGGCAGGTCAAAAAAAGGGGGATCCTCCTGAAAGAAAAAGATGCCTGTCCGAGATTGTTCCTTGCGGCTGGATTGGGATTGATCGCGCTTGGTTTCACACGCGATGAAGCGCGTATTGCCGCCGATATCGGCGAACATACCATACGCGCCAAACTGCGGGCATTTGCCTTGGGAGACTATTCCCCCGTCACCGATTCTCATGTCTTCGACATGGAATACTGGCCTCTTCAGCAAAAGAAACTGAACCGGTATCCTGCTCTCCCGCTTCAGGGGCAGGTGGCCGTCATCACCGGCGGCGGAGGCGCCATCGGACTCGGGATCGCGGAAAGGCTTCTTTCCGCCGGTGCCGCCGTTGTAATCGCCGATATTGATGAACCACGCCTGAAGGGAACCCATACCATCCTTGCGGAAAAATACGGGCAAAACCGGGTGGAAAGTATCGTATTTGATGTTACGAACTACCAGTCCGTCGAAAACGGATTCAGCGAAATCGCCCGGCGGATGGGAGGAATTGATATCGTGGTGCCCAATGCCGGAATCGCCTATGTTTCGAAAATCGACGACATGGATCCCGACAAACTCGATCAGGTCGTCGCGGTCAATCTCAAAGGGACCTTTACGGTCATCAAGGCCTCCATTCCAGTTTTCAGACGGCAGGGGACCGGCGGCAACATCGTTGTGATCAGTTCAAAAAACGTTTTCGACCCGGGCGCCGCCTTCGGTGCGTACAGCGCTTCAAAGGCAGGCGCGCATCAGATTTCCAAAATTGCCGCCCTGGAACTGGCGGAATTAGGAGTCCGCGTGAACATGGTCAACCCGGATGCGGTTTTTGGCGATGAGAGGGTTTCTTCCAAACTCTGGGAACTTATCGGCCCCGAAAGAATGAAATCCAGAGGCCTGGACCCTGAAGGATTGAGAAAGTATTACCGGCAAAGAAGTCTTCTGAAGGTTCCGGTTCTGGCGGAACATGTCGGAAATGCAGTCGTTTTTTTTGCCGGCAACCAGACGCCGACAACCGGGGCAACCCTGCCGGTGGATGCCGGTATTCCTGCGGCCTTTCCCAGATAGAGACATTGCCTGGTCCGGATCCCCGGTTTCTCAGACGCGGCTTCCGCTCCATCTCAGCTTGGTTTTCAGAAGATCGTAATAATGACGATCGGGCATAACGATCATCCGGACGGGACGCGGGCCTTTTTGAATAACGATCGTATCCCTCTCATCGATCTCGAGACCTGCCTGACCGTCAAATGTCAGCATGATATCCGATGACTTCTCGGCAAGTTGGATTCTTATGTTCACGGAGTCCGGGACAATCAGGGGCCGGTTGGTGAGCGTATGAGGGCATATCGGAGCCATAATGATGCCGGGCACTCCCGGGTGTAGAATGGGTCCGCCGGCTGCGAGTGAGTAAGCGGTTGATCCGGTAGGGGTCGAAACAATAAGCCCGTCGGCCCGGTAAGTAGTCAGAAAATGGTCGTTAATGTAAGTATCAATATTCGCGAGTCTGGCAAGGGCGCCCTTGTTGATGACGGCATCGTTGAGTACCGTTTCGGAAACCGCTTCCCGACCATCCCGGAACACTTTCACCAGAAGGCGCATCCTTGGTTTTATCAAAAATTCATTGTTCAGGATGGTTTCCGCCGCATTAAAAACATTGTCCGCGGAAGTTTCCGCGAGAAAACCGACTTCGCCGAATTTGATCCCGTGAATCGGGATGTCCCGGTCTCCGATCCAATGGACGGCACTTAAAAAGGTTCCGTCTCCTCCAAGGGCGAAAACGCAAAACAGGTCGGAAGGCGCACAGGATTTTATCTGGCCCGAAAATATGCGGCTGGGGGGAGTGCTTTTTTCTCTGACAATCTTCATTCCTCTCGAGCGGAGCCACCTTTCCAGTTCATCGGCTTGCTTAATGGCTTCGGCATCCAATTTCACATATAATCCGATTTTTTTCACGATATCGATTCACTCCCGTTGTATGGCATTCAATAATTTCCAACCGAATGAAAGGCTGAAAGCGGCGATTCAAACCATTGCCTGATTTCAATTATGTATTACAGAGAACACCCTGATACGGCAAGATTTTTTTGAAATGAAAAAGAAATTTATTTTGTCTTGACTGACCTTTTCCTGATTACTATAAGAGTAGACTTATATAGCAGTATCTTTTCAAGAAAAATCAATGAAAAGGAGGAGCCCATGATGAAAAAACATTCTCGAAAGTCGATTGCAACGGTATTTATTTCAGTTTTGTTCTTTCTTTTGGCCGGATTCTCATTCTATTCATGCGGAGAGCGCGAAAAACCCGCGGAACCTGAAAAGACTGAAAAATCCGCTGCGCCCGCGCCGGCTGAAACAGCAGGCGAAACGATCAAACTGGGTGTGGGTGGAGCTCACAGCGGCGACCTGGCGTCCTACGGGCTGCCGTCCGTAAACGCCGCCGAGCTCGTGGTTAAAGAGATTAATGAAAAAGGCGGCATACTCGGAAAAAAAGTCGAGCTGCTTGTGGAAGATGATGTGTGCAAGCCGGAAGTAGCCACGAACACGGCAACCAAGCTTTTATCCGAGGGCGTTGACGTGGTGATGGGACACATTTGCAGCGGCGCCACGAAATCTGCCCTGGGTATTTATAAAGATTCCAAAATTGTATGCATGTCTCCGTCGGCTACCAATCCGCCGCTTACCCAGAGCGGTGACTACCCTAACTTTTTCCGGACCATCGCTTCCGATGATGCTCAGGCAAAACTTGAAGTTGATTATGCGCTGGATGTTTTAAACCTGAAAAAGATCGCCGTGCTTCATGACAAGGGGGACTATGGGAAAGGACTGGCCGAGTTTGCAAAAAGCTTCATTGAAAAATCCGGTAAAGGCGAAGTTGCACTGTACGAAGGAATTACTCCGGGTGCGGTTGATTATTCGGCGGTTGTACAAAAAATAAAGCAATCCGGGGCCGAAGCGGTGATCTTCGGCGGATATCATCCGGAAGCATCAAAAATCGTGATGCAGATGCGCAAAAAGGGAATGAACACCACATTCATTTCTGATGACGGCGTGAAAGACGACACGTTTATCAAGGTGGCCGGTAAGTATGCCGAAGGAGTATATGCTACCGGTCCCAAAGATACCTCAACCAATCCCTTGGCGATTAAAGCCAATGAAGATCACATCAAAGCTTACGGAAAAGAACCGGGAGCTTTTTTCCTGAACGCCTATGCGGCAACCCAGGCGCTGCTCAATGCGATTGAAAAGGCCGGTTCCACCGATTACGATGCAATTGTCAATGCTCTCAGAACCGAATATGTGGAGACGCCCCTGGGGAAAATTCGTTTTGATGAAAAAGGAGATGCGATCGGTATCGGGTTCTCCATGTACAAGGTAGAAAACGGTGTCTATGTGGAAAATTAGTCGACCGATCGGTCAGGGGACTGGCAAGGCATCGGTCCCCTGACTTTTTACCTGAAAAAATTAAACATCACGTTGGAAATCTCCGGTTGCAAGCAGGGAGAAACCTTCTACGGTAAGAACTTTTGTCCAATTCAAAATTCACTCCTGAACCTGCGGCAAGCAGCGGGTTCAGGAGCCGATGTGCGGTTCGAACCGAAAGTTGCCGCAGCTTTAAAGGGTCAATCAACTTATCATGGATTATTTTCTCGAGCTTTTTCTCGGAGGGCTGACCCGCGGAAGCATTTATGCCCTTATCGCTCTTGGCTACACCATGGTTTACGGCATTATTGAACTGATCAATTTTGCCCATGGTGAAATTTATATGATCGGCGCGTTTACCGCTCTGATTGTTGCAGGAGTCCTTACCTTTTGGGGCTTTAATCATATTGCCATCCTGCTCCTGGCGTCCATTATTGCAGTAATATACTCCGCCGCATATGGATTTACGGTGGAAAAGGTTGCTTATAAGCCCCTGAGACATGCACCTCGTCTCTCCCCTCTGATCAGTGCCATCGGGATGTCGATATTTCTTCAAAATTATGTGCTCCTGGCCCAGACATCCGATTTTCTTCCATTCCCCAGCCTTATTCCCGACTTCAAGTTTTTGGAACCGTATTCTCATTTGATCCGCCCGCCGGAACTGGTGATCCTTCTGACGACCGCGGTTTCCATGCTCCTGCTGACGCTTTTGATCCGATTTACAAGAATCGGGAAGGCGATGCGGGCGACCGCCCAGGACCGGAACATGGCGATGCTGGTGGGTATCAATGTGGACCGGATCATTTCCATTACCTTTATCATCGGATCGGCGCTTGCCGCCATCGGAGGAATACTGATTGCCTCCCATATCGGCATGATTAATTTTTACATCGGTTTTATTGCAGGAATAAAGGCCTTTACCGCTGCCGTCCTCGGCGGGATCGGAAGCATCCCGGGAGCGGTTCTCGGCGGGCTGGTTCTTGGATGGACGGAAAGTTTCGCAACCGGTTATGTCTCGAGTGACTATGAAGATGTTTTTGCATTCGCGCTCCTGGTGCTGATCCTGATATTCAGGCCGGCAGGAATACTGGGACGATCGACGATACAAAAGGTTTAACTCAACATGAATGAAAGCGAAATCCGGCCGTTTGATCTTTCAGACGGGTTTAAACAGTGATTAAACTGGAAGAATTGAAAAAATCATTTCTGGTTTCTGTCTGGTTCATGTTTTTAACGTTCCCGATCATGGTGATCCGTGTCAATCCCATTGAAAAAGTGGTGGAGTGGCGCTGGAAAAATATACTGATCGTAGGGGCGGGAAGTTTTTTCTTTTCTTTTCTCTGGCGTTATCTTCTCTTGCGGAGAGAAACCGGCAGGAAAAAGATGGAAGCGGGAGAAATCGAAAAAATTCCTCTCAGCCGGCGAATTTTGACGGAACCGAAAATGTATATCCCGGCATTGGTCTGCATCGCCGTTTTCGCATCCGTTTTTCCTTTTGTCTTTTCCATTTACCAAATCAACATCATGGTAACGGCGATTATCTATGTGGTGCTGGGTCTGGGACTGAACATCGTTGTCGGGCTCGCCGGTCTGCTCGATCTGGGATACGTTGCGTTTTACGCAGTCGGCGCTTACAGCTATGGACTCCTGAATTACCATTTCAACCTTGGTTTCTGGGCGGTTCTTCCGATCGGAGCCCTTCTCGGAGTTGTTTTCGGAATTCTTCTCGGTTTTCCGGTGCTTCGCTTGCGAGGAGACTATCTTGCGATTGTCACCCTCGGATTTGGGGAAATCATCCGGTTGATTCTGGAAAACTGGAATGAATTTTCTTTCGGCCCCAGCGGAATTGCAAACATTCCAAGGCCATCCTTTTTCGGCCACCAATTTTCTCTTCACGCGGCGACCGTTTATATTTATTTTTTAATGATTGCTCTTACGCTTCTTACCATTTTCGTAGTCAACCGACTGCAAAATTCCAGAATCGGGAGAGCCTGGATCGCCTTGAGAGAAGACGAAGTTGCGTGCCAGGCAATGGGGATCGACAAAACGAAAACCAAGCTGACGGCATTTGCTCTGGGTGCCACCTGGGCGGGAATGATCGGTGTTATTTTTGCGGCAAAAACAACCTTTATCAACCCGGCCAGCTTCACTTTTCTGGAATCCGCCATGATCCTCTCCATTGTTGTGATGGGAGGGATGGGTTCAATCATCGGGGTTATCATCGGCGCGCTTGTTTTAATTCTTTTGCCTGAATATCTCCGGGCATTTTCCGACTATCGAATGCTGCTTTTCGGAGCCATCCTGGTCATCATGATGGTTTTTCGCCCTCAGGGTTTAATCAGCAATGTTCGGCGAACCTATAAATTTGAAGGTCGATAAATCATCTTTCGAGGAAAAGAAAAATGGAGCCCATATTAGAAGTCGAAAGCCTTTCGATGGACTTCGGCGGTCTGCGCGCTTTGAATCGTCTGGATTTGAAAATCAACGAAGGTGAAATTGTCGCCCTGATCGGCCCGAACGGGTCGGGCAAAACCACATTTTTTAATTGTATCACGGGAATCTACAATCCCACCGAAGGAAATGTGCTGATTTCTCCTCCGGGCAAAAAGCGCGAACGGATAAACGGTTTGAAACCCAATCAAGTCACCGAAAAGGGTATGGCACGGACGTTTCAAAATATCCGTCTTTTTCCCAACATGACGGTTCTTGAAAATGTTATGATCGGTCGTCATTGCCGCATTTCATCAGGCGTCATCGGATCGATTCTCCGGAGCAAGGCAACGGTCGGAGAAGAAAAAAAGGCTGTGGAAGACAGTTACGGCGTTTTAGAAAAATTCGGGCTTTCCGGTTATGTCAATGATTTCGCTAAAAATCTTCCGTACGGCGCGCAGCGACGCCTTGAAATCGCCCGGGCGATGGCGACGGAACCTTTCCTGATCCTTCTGGACGAGCCGGCAGCCGGTATGAATCCACAGGAAACAAAAGATCTGGTCCAGTTGATCACCCGGATACGAGACATCGAAGGAATTTCCATTCTGCTGATTGAACACGACATGCGGCTGGTAATGAGCCTTTCGGACCTCATCTATGTCATGGATTATGGGAAAAAAATCGCCGAGGGAACACCGGATGAAATCAGAAGAAATCCCGTCGTCATCAAGGCGTATCTCGGAGAAGAGGCTCATGCTGAAACTTAGGGATGTGAACACGTTTTACGGAAACATTCAGGCCTTGAAAAATGTTAACATGGAAATATCCGAAGGGGAAATCATCACTCTTATCGGAGCAAACGGCGCCGGGAAGACCACGACTCTGATGTCAATCTCGGGAATTATTCCACCCCGGTCCGGAGAAATTCTTTTCATGGACCGACCGATCACCGGTATGCGTCCGGACGGTATCGTTTCTCTCGGCATTTGCCAGGTTCCGGAAGGCCGTCATATTTTTCCTTATCTCACCGTTTTGGAAAACCTGGATATGGGCGCTTTTCTACGAACCGATAAGGCGGAAATAAAAAAAGACAGGCAATACATGTTCGATCTTTTTCCGATTCTCGCTGAACGCCGACATCAGCCCGGAGGGACACTGAGCGGGGGGGAACAGCAGATGCTCGCCATATCCAGGGCACTCATGTCCAGACCCAGACTTCTCTTGATGGATGAACCCTCTCTGGGGCTCGCGCCGCTGATTGTCAAGCAGATATTTGAAATCATTAAAAAGATAAATACGGAAAACAACACCACCATTTTCCTTGTGGAGCAAAATGCAAATCTTGCGCTCCAGGTCGCCCACAGAGGATATGTGATGGAAAATGGGCGTACGACCCTTACGGATTCCGCAACCAATCTACTTACAGATGAAAAAGTGAAAAAAGCATACTTGGGGATGTGATATTTAAATTTCATCGGGGATTGGCACCCTCTGAAAACCGGATCTCCCCCGCTTTCGGATTCACCCGTCAATCCTTGACCAAGCCTCTGAAAATACGACCGATTTTGCGGTTCAAGGAGTTTTCGACAGGAAGGACATAGACATTGACATTGGATTCTGTTTTTTTCTTTTTTCGATCCTGCTCGTGCCCGGTTATCCGCAAATCGCGCCGCAAACCGACTTTCGACGGTTTGTTTTTTTTGTTATGCGTTTCCCTCCTCCCGGGCTGCTCGCTTTTTATTTCGTCAGCGACCAGTAATCTTGCGGTAAACATATCCTTCGCGATCATGAATAACGACGATCCGGCAACTGTGGAAGCCGGAGGACCGGCTTACCTGCTGATGATTGACGGCTTGCTCCGCGACGATCCGGAAAATGAATCATTACTTTGCTCCGCTTCCGCCTTGAATGCATTTTATGCGAACGTTTTCGTCAATGCCCCTCATCGAACCCAAAAGATGACCGACAAAGCACTGGGGTACGCGTTACGGGCGACTTCCATCCGCAAGCCGGGCATTCGTTCCTTACAGGATGTCGATTTTCAGACATTTGCAGAGGCAATCGCGGCAATGGAAAAAAAGGATCTTTCCGCATTGTATACATTAGGTGTCGCCTGGGCGGGCTGGATCCATGCCCACAGGGAAGACTGGAATGCGGTCGCCGCAATTTCCCGTGTCGAGGCGATCATGCAGCGGGTGATCGAGCTGGATGAGACGTATCGTGATGGAGAAGCGCACATGTATATCGGAACACTGGCCACATTGCTTCCTGCAGGGTTGGGAGGAGCGCCGGAAACCGGACGCATACATTTCGAGCGGGCCATTGAAATCAGCCATGGAAAAAATCTGATGATGAAAGTAACCTATGCGCGCCAATATGCACGCCTGATTTTTGACCGAGAGTTGCATGATCGTCTCCTGAACGAGGTGCTGAGAGCCGATTACGATCTTCCCGGATATGTGCTCATGAATGTACTTGCCCAGAAACAGGCACAGGAATTATTGGATAGTGCCGATAATTATTTTTAGTTCAAGTTTTATAACTCTCTTTAACGGTGAAACCTTACAAGCCGAGCGCCGAACAATACTTCCGGAAGCAAGATGCTTTCGCAGAAGCTTGATTGCGGCAGACACGATTTTAACACTTGGAGTCGGTTAAAACATAAATACTTCAGGTGCCTGTAAAACAGAACCCGTGCGGGAGGATTCGCCCTCCGCAGAACCGGAAACTTTAATGGAAAAACATATCCGCCTGGAGCGGTACCGAGTCAGGAAACAAGGATGAAGTATTGCGAGATCATTCGAATTTTTTTATTGAGCGGTCTGATATTGTGTTCGACCCGGGTTTCGGCGGTCGAGATTAAAATTGCAACTTTGTCGCCGGACGGCCAGGTTTGGATGGAAAAAATGCGGGAAGGCGCGGAAGAAATACTGGAAAAAACCCATCAACGGATTCGATTTAAATTCTATCCGGGGGGAGTCATGGGCGATGACGGGGCGGTACTTCGAAAAATCCGTATCGGTCAGCTTCAAGGAGGGGTTTTTGTCGCCGGCAGCCTGGCCCATATTTTTCCCGACAGTCAGGTGTACGGCTTACCGTTGAAATTCAACACATTTGAAGAAGTGGATTATGTCCGGAAACGGATGGACCCGGTTCTCATGGACGGTCTGGAAAAAAACGGCTTCGTCTCGTTCGGCCTTGCCGAAGGCGGTTTTGCCTTCATCATGTCGAAAGCGCCGATTCGAACCATTGATGATTTACGTCGGCAAAAAGTATGGATTCCGGATAACGATCGCATGTCTTTGGTAGTGTTGACGGCTTTTGACATCGCTCCGATCCCTCTGACGCTCGCCGACGTTCGGGCCGGCTTGCAGACCGGTCTGATCGATACGGTCACCACTCCGCCGATCGGTGCCTTGGCCCTGCAATGGCACACCCAGATTAAATACCTGACGGAAACACCGATCGTCTACATTTACGGCTTTCTATCGGTAGATAAAAAGACCTTTTCAAACATTTCACCGGAAGATCAGAAGATTCTGCGCGAGGTAATGGGTCGAGTCTTCCGAGAAATCGACCGGCGGAATCGGCAAGACAATGTAAAGGCTCTGGAGGCACTGCGTAATCAGGGGATTCAATTCGTCAAACCTTCCCCCGACGCCCTGAATGAATGGCACACAAAAGTTTCTGAAATATATAAACAACTGGTGGAAATGGACAGGGTATCCCGACATATCATCGATGTCCTGGATAAAAATCTTGCGGATTATCATTCACAACATGCCGAAGCCGACAAATAAAAATACCGGAGGATCCTTTCTGGAACGAGGCCGGACAATTCTTCACCGGATCGAAGACGGTATCCTGATCGGATTGTTGATGCTGATGATCGTAACCGCCTTTGCGCAGATCTTTCTGCGGAATCTATTCGAGTTCGGGATTGTCTGGGGCGATGTGATGGTACGCATTCTGGTGCTCTGGATCGGGCTGGTCGGAGCGATGGTGGCCGGCAGGCAGAACAACCATATCAGCATCGATCTGATCACCCGTTACCTGCCGAAGCGCCCCAAAAACATCGCAGACAGCCTGACGCAACTGTTTACATCGATGGTTTGCGGTATCACGGCCTATTACAGTGCGCAATTCGTGAAAATGGAATTTGAATACGGGGATACCGCCTTCGCACGGGTGCCGGTCTGGTTATGCGAAGTCATCATTCCTTTTGCCTTTGCTATCATAGCTCTCCGCTACTTTATTCTGTTTCTGAGCAACCTATCCAAAGCGATTAAACTCTCATCGTGACGCCATATCTTATTGCATTCCTGTTGATTCTGTTTTCGCTTCTCGGCGCTCCGTTGTTTGTTATTATCCTTGCGGTAGCGATGGCCGGTTTTTATCGCTCAGGCATCGATCTGTCGGTGATTGCCATTGAGCTTTATCGAATGGCCGACATGCCTGTTTTGTTGGCGCTTCCACTTTTCACCTTCGCCGGTTACCTGATGGCAAAAAGCAAGACCCCTCAGCGTCTGGTGCGGCTCGCGAGGGCATTTCTCGGCTGGATGCCGGGCGGATTGGCGATCGTATCCTTCGTTGCCTGTGCGCTGTTTACCGCTTTCACAGGCGCCTCCGGAGTTACGATTGTGGCGCTCGGCGCATTGCTTCATCCGGCCCTGAAACAAACCGGCTACCCGGAAAAATTCAGTATCGGGCTGGTAACGACTTCGGGCAGTCTTGGACTGCTGTTTCCTCCTTCCATACCCCTCATCCTTTACGGCATCATCGCCCAGCAGATGGGGGTGGGAAGAAACTTTTCTCTCGAAGATCTTTTTCTGGCAGGTCTTCTTCCAGGACTTCTCATGATTGTTTTTCTGTCTTCATGGAGTCTGTGGACAAACCGAAAAAATCCGATCCCCTTGACAAGGTTTTCCTGCAGGGAAGCACGTGCCGCGTTCCGGGAGACAATCTGGGAGATCCCCCTTCCCTTCTTCGTCATCGGGGGGATATACGGCGGTTATTTCGCAATCTCAGAAGCCGCAGCGGTAACGGTCATATACGTCATGGGAGTAGAAATTTTCATTTACAAGGAAATCAAGCTCTCCCAGCTTCCCGAAATAATGAAAGAATCGATGGCGATGATCGGTGGAATTCTGCTGATCCTGGGTGCATCTCTGGCGTCTACAAATTTTCTGATCGATGCCGAGGTTCCGGCGCATCTGTTCGAATTGATTCAGATACACGTCACAGGCAAAACCGCTTTCCTCATCTTGCTGAACGTGTTTTTGCTGTTGCTGGGGGCGATTTTAGACATTTTCTCCGCATTGATCCTGATGGTACCCCTGATTCTGCCGGTGGCCATCAGTTATGGCGTTGATCCCGTCCATCTGGGCATCATATTTCTGGCAAACATGCAAATCGGCTACCTGACGCCGCCGATCGGCATGAATCTGTTTATCGCCGGTTATCGCTTCAAAAAATCCATCACCGAGCTCTATCAGGCCACGATACCCTTTATGATTGTGTTGCTTGCCGCGTTGATAATAATTACTTACTGGCCCGGCCTGAGCCTCGTTCTGCTTCGGAAATAAACATTCCGGGAAGACTGAAAAATATGGGCAGGCGCGAATCCCGGGTGAAGTTTTCGATACTTTTTGAAAGGCCTTTAAAAAACATCCGCGTTCATACGATTTCCATGCTTATCCTCAATTTTCTCATTCCGGTTGTAACCGACATCCACCGTTCCCGTCCTCCCGAACCCATCCATCCGAATGGAAAAAATTTTTATAAAGTGTTGTCATTTTTTCACAAAACAGATTCTTCCATCTAAAGAATCTTGTGGAAAACGCCGATCAGAAAGCAAGACAAACGGTCACGCGTCAATTTTTTATAACCTGTGAATACAAAGCGATTCCGTCCTCGCCGGCTATCCGAAAATCCGTAAAAATGATGAAAAAAATTTATGTTCTGAGCGGTAATGTCGCTACGTTTCTATGCCCGGAATGCGGGCGTTCGAAAAATGCCGATGTCTCCGATTACATGGGCATGGATAAAGAGGTTGTCGCAAAATACAAGTGTAAATGCGGGCATACTGAATCCGTCCTTCTTGAAAGAAGAAAAGTCTACAGGAAAAACGTCCGACTGCCGGGAGCATATGTCCATTATATTTCCGGGAAAAAGACCGGAAAAGGCCTGATGCATGTCACCAACATATCGCGAAATGGCCTGAGAATTCAAATCAACGATATTTCAAATCATGAATTTCATGTCGGTGACCGGCTGATGCTGGAATTTCACCTGGATGACAAGACCCGGACATTTCTGAGCCTGAAAGTCGTAATAAAAACAATCAACAAGGATTCCATCGGCGCTGAATTGCGCGCCGACCATCAAACGGATCGAATTCTTGGATTTTATCTGCTGAAGTCTTCGGCGGAAGAAGGCGAGACGATTTCCGTCCGGCGTTCTTGAGGATGAAGTTTTGTTGAAGCCACACCGGATATCTTCATTCCGCCTTTCAAATCACGGCCGGCAGTTCTTCCACTTTCTGCTTTTTTTTATTGAACGTTAATATGATTTCGTGGATATCGCCCTCCGAAAGATTCAAGCGTCTGAGAGTCGATTCATAAAATCGGCAGGAGGGCCCGCCGCCGCCGGTTTCAATTCCCATCATCACACAAATGGTGTCGGCAAGATAGACGATTAAGGTTTCAAAATCGGTTTCGGCCGATTCAGCCGATGGGTGATGATTTCGAATGATATATGTCATTTTGGGACTGAAGCTCCATCTCTCTGCTAACATCGCCCCAACTTCCGCATGATCGATCCCGATCATTTTCTTTTCCGCTTCACGAAACCCCAGGCCGTCCTTTTTTACAAAATCGTCGATCTTTTTGAATGAACCGGCAATAAAACGGTCCAAAACGACCTTCCCGATGTCCTTCAAGAGAGCCGAGGTAAAAATCAGATGTTTGCCCCGTGCCTTCTTTTTATGGGCAAGTTCCCTCGTGATGAGTGCGCTTGAAACGGCTTGTCGAAAGAGCTCGCCTTCGTGGAGGCCATAACCTTTCTGTGCCTTTCGAAGGTTTTCGGCGCAGCATTTCAATAAGACCAGATCGACGATCTGACGCAGCCCAAGAAGACTTAAGGCCTCATGCACGGAATCGATTTGCCTCAGGAAGCCGAAATAAGCGGAATTGCATATTTTCAGCAAATTTGCCGTAATGATCGGGTCATGAAGAATCATATGGGCGATATCGGACAACGAACTTTGCGGATTTTCAGCCATGGTCGTGATTCGAAGGGCAATCTCGGGAATCGGTTTGAGAGTGTCCAGTTCCTTCACCACGTTCTGAATTGAAATCATATTGTTTTTTCCACGAAATGAAATCCGAACCGTCGACTTTTTAACTAAAATCCCGGCCGGCGGTAGAATCCAAAATCAGGCCGAACGTCCTTACGGTTGAAGATTCCCCCGCGCCCGCGGCAGGGCGCTTCCATCCGGAAGAATAAAATAAAGGATACCGCCGTCCTCAACGAAAGGAGTACGAGGGGGCATTCCCGCCATGTCTTGCACTCATAAAATCGGCTGTTCCCAAAAAGACTTGAGAGGATATGCAGGACCTGATCAAACAATCGCATGGCCTCGAATGCCGGATGGATGAAGGGGGATTGCATCTTCGGGTGATGCAACCGGAATCATAGACGATTCTGAAGCTCCTCCAGACGGGTACTCAGTTTGACGGGGTAAGAAGCATGACCCTCCAGTGTCTTGTATTTTTCATCAAGAAAGGCAAAATGGCTTTTAAATCGTTCCCGTATGGTCTGAAGGGATGGGTTGGAACGCAACGGTTTTCCATTTTCCATCGCTTTTTCCAGCAACGGACTGTGATTTTCGATCGTTTCGTCCCTCAGGCCGATGATATCCCCGATATACCGGCCTTTTTCATCGGATTGTCTGAAAACCTGTTTTTCTCCGGCCAGCGTAATCTTGTCCGAACTTAATTTCCTTACATTGCGATCTTTGTACCTGACCAGCTTATAAACGATATCAAAATAAGGAGCATCATTGGAGACACCGACTTTTGTTCCGACGCCGAAAGCATCGATCTTTGCCCCCCCGGCAATCACATCGGCGATCTTATACTCATCGAAACCACTGCTTGCAAAAATTTTTACCTTATGAAGGCCTGCATCATCCAGTATTCCGCGAACCTTTCGGCTCAAAACCACCATATCTCCGCTGTCAAGCCGCACGCCTGCAAGGGAAGCCCCCCTTTTTTCCATTTCTTTCGCCACTTTTACCGCATTGTGCGCGCCTTCAATCGTGTCATAGGTGTCTATCAAAAAAACGGAATGATGGGGAAAAGTCTTTGAAAAAGCGGCGAATGCGTCGATTTCTCGATCAAAAGCGGATATAAAAGAATGCGCCATGGTTCCGGATAAAGGAATGCCGTAAACCTTTCCGGCAAGTACGTTGCTCGTCCGATCAAAACCGGCGATATAGGTGCTTCGGGCAATCTTCATTCCGGCATCCCGTCCCTGCGTTCTTCGAAGAGAAAAATCGATGAGCGGACGGCCTTCGGCTGCATATACGCACCTTGCGGCTTTTGAAACAAGGATCGTCTGCAGGCCGAGGGTGTTGAGCAGAAAGGTTTCGATCAGCTGGGCTTCGATGATCGGTGCGGTAACCTCCATAACCGGCTCACCGGCAAAGAAGATCGTACCTTCGGGAAGAGCATGGATCCGGCCTGTAAAACGAAGACGCTTCAAATAGGAAATAAAATCGTTCGAAAAATGGCCCGTCTTTTTCAGAAACGACAGTTCGCTGTCGGAAAAATGGACAGCCGCCAAACCACGAAGAGCGTCTTCAAGGCCGGCGGCTACAAAATAGCTTCGATTGATAGGATAGTTTCTTACAAAAACCGAAAAGGTCGCATCGGAAAATAGGCGGTGCTCATAATAGCCGGCCGCCATCGTCAATTCATAAAAATCGGTAAAAAGAGGACCGATTCTCTGCGCGCTTCTCATGAGACATCGGCTCCATATATTTTTTTCATTCGCTTCAAGGCGAATTCGTGGAATTCCGGATCGAAATCCGCAACTCCCTTGGTTGGAACCGAGATCTTATAATCGCGATTGGCCAATCCCCCCACCGTGTCCATCACACAAATGGAGGTGCAAACCCCGACAACTTCAACTTCATGAATTCCCGCCTCTTTCAACACGCTTTCCAAATCGGTTTCATAAAAACCGCTGAAACGTTTTTTGGAAATCACTTTTTCCCCCGGTTCAGGTGCAAGTTCGGGAATCACTTCGCTTCCCCATGTGCCGGCGACGCAGTGTTCGGGAAATTTTTCGAATTCGCTGTCGTTTTCATCGTGTGCGTCCCGCAGGTAAATAACGGTATCTTCCCGTTCCCGATAGATTTTCAGCCTTTCCCGGATGAAATCGATAATCGCCCGCCCTTCCTTTCCGCAATACAAGGCACCCTCCGGATCGATAAAATCATTGAGCATGTCGATGATAATCAAGGCATTTCTTGACATGGACACCTCCCCATGGATGCTTTTTTTAATCCGCTGATAAGCCTGCGCATATGGCTTGCGTTTCGCTGGATGTTCCGCTCCGAAGCGATCGGATGTGGTTGAAAGCTCTCCGCAGCGAACCGCGGACGGTCTTCGACCATTCGGAAATCACTTCGATTCCGGTTCAAAACCCTTCTGAACTTCACGTATTTTTTTTGCAAGTTCGCGGACCGCATCGGTCATGGAAATCCCTTGGTTCATCAAATTCTTCACATACTCCGCCTTTGAAAGAATATTCAGCACCTCTATCGTCGGCCCGCTTACATCACAAATGTTTTTTCCTTTTTTGAGCTGTTGATCGATACAGAGGTTCAGTTCTTCGGCAGTAAATTTTTTTGCAAGTTCCTTTATTTCCTTCAAGGATGTATCCATTTAAATGAAAAACAATTCGTTGGAATCTCGCCTTTCGCCGCTTTCTGCTCGGCATATCTCGAAACTGAAAAACTATAAGAAAATAAGGACTTCGTGTCAACTGAAGAAGGAAGCGGGAAATCGCAGCGAATTCCGGTTCCGACCGGTCGGAACCATCGCGGGCGGGAAAGGGTGCATTCCATGCGCTTTGAAATTTTCCGGTTTTTGACGGGCTGATGGGAATGCGGAAACCCGGGTTTTTGAATAAGAATCACACCATACCGCGGCCCCGGGAATTTTTTGTGAAATACCAAGCCTGTTTTACAGTAAATCTTTTTCCCCATGGCCTGGAATATTGACACGGGTTCGGCCGTTTTTCATCTCCAAACTCAGCGATCGATAGAAACATCCGCCGACATCCTCGCAATCGATTTTTAAATCATTTTCCTTAATGATTTCTTTTAAGGCCACGTAGTTCCTTTCCCCGATATTCGGGAATCCGCCCGAACCCAGAATATGAGCGCCTCCCGCAACAAAAATCCTCAGAAGAGGTTTCTCGGCGCCCAGCCGGTAGGCAGCCTCGAGAAAAGCAGGGATGCCGGTATCGGCGTATATGAAAGGATTACCGGTGGCTTTATTCCCATTCAGGCTTGAATCCGGAAGCATGAAGTGAAGAATTCCACCGATTCCGACTTTCGGCTCGAAAATCGCCATTCCGATGGATGAGCCGATTGAATCTGTAATAAAGGTTTTTGACAGGCAATTGCCGACCTTCATATCAGAGGTTCTGACGATTATCTTCATAAAATCTTTCCTTGCAGAAGGATCAATCGTTATGCATCTCTTCGTCGTTTTATTACCGATCCGGACGCGTGATCCATCCTACCGGAAGTATCTATTTCCGGAAGATATAAAAATTCCATTTTTTTACGGTTGATGGGAAACACCGGAATCGATGCCGGTGCTCCGCCATGCCTAAGGATTACGCCTACGAAACGGCGTGTCGATTAAGGCTGTGAACCTTTCTGGTAAATGCTCGGTCTGATATATTTATACCGGTGTTTGATGTTGGTTAAGCTCTCCGCCCCGCCGATGATCAGGAATCCGTTGCATCTCAGAACGTTATACAGCTTATTGATTACTTGCTCTCTCGTCGTCCGGTCGAAGTATATCAGAACGTTTCTGCAAAAAATAACATCAAACGTTTTGTCGTGAGGCATATCCCCCAGCAGGTTGAATCGTTTGAACGTTACCATTCGTTTGATATCGTCCTTCACACTGACATGTCCCTCCCATTGTCCGTGTCCCTTTTGAAAATATCGCTTCAGTATATGAGTGGGCAGACTTTTCGCTTTTTCGATCGGGTAAATTCCTCTTTCCCCGATTTGCAGCACTTTTGTCGATATGTCGGTAGCAAGGATGGAAGGTCTGAATCCCTTCTCCAGGCAATGAATCGCCACCGAGTAGGGTTCCTCCCCGCTCGAAGATGCCGCGCACCAGATATTCAAATGATCCCCGCACAGACATTCAAAATGATGGTTCTCACGAAAAAAATAGGTATGATTCGTAGAGATGACATCCAGAAAATTGATTAGTTCCTGCTCGTCGCTTTCAAGTAATTTCAAATATTCATCAACGGAATCGATCCCGGTGCTTCGCAAACGCTTCGCCAGTCGAGCTTGAAGCAGGGACAGCTTGCCGTCATGCAGGCTGATTCCACACGAGTGATAGATCAGTTTGCTGAATCGATCAAATTGCCTTCCGGTGATCTTCATGCAAGATACGCTTACCCCTCCTATTATTCCATCGGTTGAAACCGGCCGTGCATTTTCCGCATCAGGCTTTTATTTTTTGAATGCTGCTGATCGCCGACCGGGCGACCTCGTTCAGGCTGACAACATCTTCAACCGCACCTATTTTGATCGCTTCTTTGGGCATGCCGAAAACGACACAGCTTTTTTCATCCTGCGCGATCGTTCTCGCCCCGGCCTGCCTCATTTTCAACAAACCGGCCGCCCCATCCGCACCCATTCCCGTGAGAATAACGCCAACCGCATTAACGCCTGCATAATCCGCCACGGATTTAAAAAGAACATCCACCGAGGGTCTCTGATGATGAACCAGCGGACCGTTTTTAACCTGCACGTAGTATCTTGCTCCGCTTCTTTTAAGCAGCATATGATAGTTGCCCGGCGCGATCAGAACCTTTCCGTTGACCACCGAATCTCCATCTTCCGCCTCCTTGACCGTCATTTCGCACAGAGTATCCAGCCTTTCAGCAAATGAAGTGGTAAATTTCGCGGGCATGTGCTGAACAACGAGGATTCCCGGTGAATTGAGAGGCATGTCCATCAGAACGACCTTGAGTGCCTCCGTTCCCCCCGTCGATGCCCCGATCGCAATAATCTTGTTGGTTGTCTCGCTCAAAGCATGCAGCGAGGGTTTTTCTTTTATTCCCGCCGGCTCTTCTTTTTTCTGCCCGATACCGACTTTCACCGTGGCCACGGCCCGGATCTTGTCGGCCAACTGCAGGCTCATATCACCCACCGAATATGCCGCGGACGGCTTTGAAATAACCTCAAGCGCGCCGATGGCAAGGGCTTCCAGGGCCAGTTTACTCCCTTGCTGGGTCAAGGAACTGACGATAATAACCGGAATGGGATAATATTTCATGAGTTTTCGAAGGAAAGTGATTCCGTCCATCCTCGGCATTTCGATATCCAGGGTAATAACATCCGGCTTCAGCTTCAAAATCTTATCCCTTGCGACATAGGGATCCGGAGCCGTACCCACGACTTCAATACCCCTTTCCTTCGACAATTCTTCGGTAAATACCTTGCGGACGATTGCGGAATCATCGACCACCAAAACCTTTATGTTTTTTTCCATTTCTGCCCCAAATCGTTCCTGGTTGTAAAAGCAGCGGTGGGAAAAATGCCGTCTATTTCGTCGTGTTTCTCATTCACACACTTCCAGCAGTTCGTCCAGTTTCTGCATGTTTTCCCCAAAATCGGCCATGATCGCCTGAAAATCGATTTCGGTAATGTTCAGACGCTTCAGCACATCATCATAAAACCGGTATGCCAGACCGTCCAC
>JAHDSC010000164.1 GCA_018432925.1 Desulfobacterales bacterium
CTTCTGTCCGCCAGATCGGTCAGATTCCCGGCCTTCAGGGCCATGGCCACCCGCTCGTTTATTTCGCTCCTTTTCAGGCATAGATTTTCCGGTCCGAAGGCCACGTCATCATAAACGGTCTCGCCGATGATCTGACTGTCGGCGTCCTGAAACACCATCCCGACCATTTGCCTGGCCCGGATCGGATCATCGGACACGGAAACTCCGGCCACCTTGACATAACCGGAATCCGGCAGAAGAAGGCCGTTCAGATGCCTCAAAAGAGTTGTCTTGCCGGAGCCGTTCCGGCCGGCGATCACCACAAACTCTCCTTCCTGAACCGTCAGGTTGATGTGGTCCAAGCCCTGGGTGCCGTCTGAAAATCGATGGCAAAGATCTTTTATCTCAATCAGATGCATTTTCAAGCACTCATTTTGGCGCCATGATGCGACGAAGCGCTTTCGCAACCGGCACCGCCGCGGCGAATTTAAGGATATCTCCCGGAATAAACGGATACAGTCCCACAGCCAGCGCTTTGCCAAAAGACATGCCGGTCAGTATTTTCAGCCAGGTCACGCCGCAGGCGTAAAGCATGATATCTCCGACCACCATTGCAATTACGTCAAACCATGCGCGATTCCTGGTTTTTTCGGCGATCATTCCGATCAGAAACACCGCGGGGAGGTATCCGATAAGGTATCCTCCGGTAGGCCCCAGTATCCTCCCGATTCCACCGGCGCCGCCGGCAAATACCGGAAGGCCGAGGGCGCCGGCCGTCAGATAGACGGCGACGCTCGCAAGCCCCCATCTGGCGCCCAGTAAGAGACCGGAGAGGAATACGAAAAAATTTTGCAGCACAATGGGAACAGGCCCGATCGGTATCGCAATATAGGCCCCGGCAGCGGTTAGCGCGGCAAGAAGAGATGCATATACCATCATTCGAATCGAGTTGGATTGATTCATTGGAATCCGCCGGTCGTATTGATTTACATCTGCTGGTGAAAGCAGTCGCCGTAAGTTACCTTTTTCCGTTCGCCGTTTTCCAGTTCCAGTATCAGCGCGCCGTTTTCGTCCACGTCGACGGCAAGTCCCTCGGACACATCGCGGGTCGTCACCACCCGGACCCGGCGATTAAGGGTCATCGCATATTTTTTCCATTCCGAAATTACGTTTTCAAATGTTTCCCGCTTCATTCTTTTTTCAAAGTCATCCAGAAACCCGGAGATCAGTTGTTTCCTGGAAACCTCTTTTTTCAGTATTTCTTTTAACGAAGTCGCGTTGGGTTCCTTTTCCGTCGGGTTATTGTTGACATTGAGCCCGATGCCGATGTTGATAAACCGGACCATCTCACCTTCGGCTTCCATTTCGGAAAGCATCCCCGAGATTTTTCGGCCGTCCACCAGTATGTCGTTGGGCCATTTGACCCGGGCGTCGATACCGAACAAACGATTCAATGTGCGGGCAAGCGTCAGCGACGCGGAAAAGTTGACCCGGGAGCTGATCGCCTGCGGTATCTGCGGCCGAAGAACCATGGTGAAGTATAGCCCGCCTTCCGATGAAAACCAGTTCCGGTTCAAACGTCCCCGACCTTTTGCCTGACGTCCGGCAATGACGACGGTGAAATCCGGGCATCCCTTTCTGGCAAGGTCCCTGGCAACATCCATGGTGGAGGTCACCTCGGTGAAATAATGAATTTTTGATTCCCTTCCGGGGAACTCCCAGGAATAAAGGGTGTCATGATCGCCGACGAGCCGGTAACCTTTCGGGGTTGAAACGATGTGGTAGCCGATTTCACGGAGCTTTCGGATATGCTTCCAGACGGAAACCCTTGATATGCCGAGTTCCGAACTCAGTGTTTCTCCGGAAACGATACCCGTTTCTTCTTCCAGGCGATTTAATATCCGACGCTTCATTTCTTGTTAACCTCGCAAAGCCCGAAGGTTAACCAAAAAGAAAAAATCTGTCAAGATGAATTTTATGTCGATTTGAACCGCAACAGCGAGCGCGTTCCCAGCGACTTGCCGCGGGGTCTCCAGTTCAATTGGAGTTTTCAGTCCCGCACAAGGATATTTCCATCCGCCTCCGGCCATCCGGCCCGGGCTTTCCCTTCGCCGGAATCCTTCGAACGGAGTCTCCATGTCTCCTTTCCGGTTTTTCTCCCGGCATGTACGGCCTTCAACATGCCGGGCCAAAAATGTAGATCCGGAATGGGATTCGGATTGACAGCAGCGTCCGGAAAACGATAATCTGCAAAAAATTCGGGAATGAATTTCCCTCGGAAACCTTACGGACCCGGCATACATTGATATTTATCGGTCAGGGGTTTTGGGGCCCGGTTTATGGGACCGGTTGAAGTGGAACAGGAAAATACAAAAAAAGGCTTCACGGCTTCGCCTCGCCCTTTTCATTCATATTGCGCGCGGTGCGGGTCGTCTCGCTTTACCTGGACAGGGAACAAATGGGAGCAGGGGACGCAGGATTGCGGGCAGGCGCGCCGGATTTTCTGATCGAAGTGAATCAATTGACCAAGACGTTCAACGGGGTTCCGGCCGTTGATCAGATATCCTTCCGCGTGGGACCGGGCGAGCTTTTCGGTTTTCTCGGACCGAACGGCGCGGGCAAAACCACCACCATCAACATGCTAACGGGTCTTGCCCGGCCGGATTCGGGAACCATCCGAATCGCGGGCCTGGAATGTGTCACAAATCCGAAAGCGGCTCAACACCTGATCGGGGTGATACCGGATGAGAGCAACCTGTATCCCGAGTTATCCGGTTTTGATAACCTGTGTTTCTGTGCTTCCCTCTACGGCATGAAAAAAGGACAGCGCCGGGCGCGCGCGAGGGAACTGCTGGACACATTCGGTTTGAAAGAGGCTGCGAATCGGAAATTCGCCGGTTACTCCAAGGGAATGAAACGCAAATTGACGATTGCCGCCGGGATTATTCATCATCCACGGATCCTGTTTCTCGACGAACCCACCTCCGGCATCGATGTGGCCAGCGCCCGCCGGATCCGGCAGCTCATCGCCGAACTCAACGACGCAGGGACAACGATCTTTCTTACCACCCATTACCTCGAAGAGGCGGAACGTCTGTGTAAGCGTATCGCTTTCATCGTGAAGGGTCGGATTGTTCGAACAGACACGATTGCCGATCTTTTGCAGCCGATACTGGAAAAGAAGGCGATGCTGATTTCCGTCTCGAACGCTTCCGGCGATCTTTGCGACAGGCTATCCTCCGCCTTCCCCCGTTTCGAGTTCCAGGCCGTTTCCAGCGGGCATATCCGGGTGGAATCGGCGGATGCGATCCATATCGGACCGCTCGTACGCTTCATCGAGAGTCAAGGCGCGGAGGTTACGGAGGCGCGCCGGCTGCAGCCTTCGCTGGAGGACGTTTTCGTGCGGGTCACCGGCATCGAACCGGATGTCATGAAAAAAGAAAAGGAAAAAGCCGGAGGGGATCTGTGAAACGGTGGATCGCTTTTTGGAACATCATGCTCAAGGATATGCGGTCTTATTATCTGAAGCCCCCAAACATCAGTTGGGGCCTGATTTTTCCGGCGGCCTGGACGGGTATGTTTTTCATCAAGACGGGAACCGGCCTGGAAAGCATTCCCGAGCTGCTCCCGGGCGTGATTGCGGTTTCCATTCTTTTCGGCACGACTTCCATGCTGGCGGTGACGGTGACGTTCGAGAAAAAAAACCGCTCGTTTGAGCGTTTGCTTCTTGCCCCCCTTCCGCTGGAACTTCTTATGCTGGCCAAGACAAGCGGGGCGATCCTGTTCGGGGCCGCCAACGCGTTTGTCCCGATCATCCTGGCCGTGTTTTTGACCGATCTTTCCGGGGTCGCATGGATGATTGTAATTCCCGCCGTTATAATGATCGCGATTGCATCGACTTTCCTGGGGCTTTCGATCGCGGTTTCCGTCAGTGAAGTCTTTGAGGCCCAGACATTTTCCAACTTTTTCCGTTTTCCGATGATTTTTCTCTGCGGGTTGTTTTTCCCGATATCTTCTCTTCCGATGTTCTTGCGCCCCTTGTCCTACCTGCTTCCCCTGACGTATGGCGCGGACATTCTTCATGGTGCCGTTCACGGAAAAAATATTATGCCGCTTGCTCTGGATTTTACGGTCATCACCGCTTTCTGCATCCTCCTGTTTTCCATCAGCCTGCGAAACATACACAGGAGGTGGATCATCTGAACGGCAACATCGAGAGGATCAAAATCCTGATAAAAAAAGTCCGTACGGTCGAAAATTCCCCGCGGTTGCCGTGGGGTTTTTCCATTGGGCGCTTAACCGTAAACAGGGTGATGAAAAACAAGAATCAGGCCGTCAGGCAAGGCGCGCGGCGAAGCGACAAGCGCAGCATATCAGGCATATGTGAGCATTGGAGAGAGCCGTGCAACGCTGAATGGCGGCCTCAGGCGCAGTTATCACCCTGTTAAAGGATATTCATTCGCATGCCGGAGGCTTTTCCCGAAACCGCCGTTTCTGTTTGTCTGCCGTTCGAGCGCTCCGACCGTCTTACGGAGGCGCCTTGCGGTTTCGGCATTGTCTTCGGGCAATACGTTTGTTAATTTCTTGAAAACCGTAACCGGGTTCCCATGCCGGGGAGGGGACCTTCACCCGATCCGTTTGCGCCCATGCCGGGCGCGCGCAAAGAACCGCCCCGGAATTTTACTCCGGTTCGCGCCTTAAAATCCGGTGAAATGAATGTCAAAAGGAGAATCGATGAAAGGAAGACTCAACGCACTGTTTCTGGTCGGACGCATTGGAACCGTTGTGTTCGGATTTCATTTCGGCCTGCAATACGGACGCGCGTTATGGGGCGACCGCGATATCTGGTGGACACCCATGGCGATGGCGATCCCCCTTCAGGAAACGAGGCAGACGTTCAACCTGTTTGTAAGCGGTGAGTTGTTGCAGAATCATATCGAGAGAGGTTCCCTGTCCGCCACGGATTCGAAGGGACGTTCCTACCCGGTTGCGGCGGATGATATCAAGGTCCGTATCAACAATTGGTATAAAATAAAGGCATCGTTTCTGCACTTCGCGGTCTTTGCCGAAATTTTGCTCGGCGGGTCGATTGCCTGTCTTATTATGGGGACAATTGAATTATTCAAGAAAAGAAAGAATCCGAACCTCCCGCAACCGGAAATTTGAAGGAAATCATCCAGCGCCCGCAATTCAGGTTCCCGGCCGGTGGTTGGCAGCTTATTGAAAACGTTCGGGAAGTGAAGAATTTCCATGTCTGTGATACGTTTGATTGGTAAGTTGAGATAGGTGGGTACGATGGTTTTTTGTTTGGCGATGATTAATGACGACCGGCGGATTCACGGCATTCCCCCAAAAAGACGCGATGAAGAACCCGGATGATTTTCTACCTTTCATTCATGAAATAATCCGAGATCACCCCCATGAACGGGTTATATTTCACGGCATAGTGTCTTTGATTTTTCTTCTGGAGCTCCCCTGACAGCTCCCGGTCCTCTTCAAGGAGGGTGGGGGATACGGTTTCCCATTGGTCCCGGTTCATCCGGAGAATTTTGTTCACCTTCTCAAGATATATGGGCGAGACCTCGAAATCGGCATAGGCGTTTACGAACCAGGGCATGATGCGGCCGACTTTTTCGAGAAAAAGATTGTGCGTTTCCCCGAAATCGAGGGCCGATTCATCCGTGAAATTGAGCAGCGAATGGATTTTTTCTTCATTGACATATCCGCCGTCGATACTCATTTGATAGGACTCGGTTCCGGGAAAGGGGAAGAAAAACGTCCATCGAAAACGGCCGGGTTTTGCCCGGCTTAAAAACCGGATGGTATCCATCACGTCGTCCGGATCTTCAAAGGGCAGCCCGATCATGATGAACACGGAACTGTGCATTCCGTAGCGGTGGACATGGTTGATCGCTTCGATGATCTTTTCATTGCTCATGTGCCGGTTCATAATCCGGGAACGAATTTTCGGGCTTCCGCTTTCCACGCCGAATTTAACGATCCTGCAACCCGCCTGCGCCAGTTGGGACGCCCGGCTTTCATCGAAAAAACCCACATGACCGTTCACCACGAATGGCAGGTTCGAAACCTTCGGGTAGGCCCGGCAGAAGGCCTTCACATAGGCTTTGTCGAAGGTAAACAGGTCATCGTCAAAGATATACATGGAGATGTTCTTATAATTTTTCTGAAGAAATTCGATTTCATCGATCACCTGTTGTACTTTGAAGTGCCGGATGTAATTCAGTTCCGTAAAGCCGCACCGCAGATCGGTCCGGTACTTTTTGACCATCAGATGATTAAAGCAATAGGTGCATTGAAACGGGCAGCCCCGTGACCCCATCAGCCCCACCCAGCCGTTCTTGGCATCGATGATCTTCTGAAAATCCATGATCTCATATGCCTTGAACGGAAGTTTCTCCAAATCCGGCAGGGGACGAACCGGGTTGATTCGAACCGCTCCGTTTATCGTCAATCCCATGTTCCGGATGTCTTCAACGGCTTCCCCCTTTTCATATTTTTCCACAAACTCGAGAAATGCGTCCTCGGCTTCGCCCATGAACACATAATCAAACAAGCCGGTTTCCAGGACCTCCCGACCCGCGACTGTGGCATGAATCCCGCCGCACACAAGCGGGACGTCAAGAGCCTGACGGGCCCATCCGGCCAGTTTCGCCGCGTAGGGCCACTGGTTGGTCACAACGGAAAAACCGATCATGTCCGGGGCGGCCTTTCGCAACGACTCGATAAATTCGTCCTTTTCAGGCAAGGGCCCGAGGTCTTCGCACATCTGCCGGAACGCCACGTCATGTCCGGCTTTTTTCAGGATTGCGGCGATATGGGCCACTCCGTAATTAAAGCCGAGTTGGGATCCGGCGTTGGGATATATAAAAAGGATCTTCATTTTAAAAAATTTTTCCCTTTGGTTGCATCAATCATTGGGACCGGGCGTCGGCGATCCGGTTGACGATGTCATCCGTGTCGAACATGGGCGGATGGGTCAGGGTGTCGACGTGGATGATTTCGCTTTTTGCCGGGCCGCATGCGTTCCAGCGTCTGATAAAACGCGGATTATTGCTTCCGGCGAATACCGTATAGGTCGGAACCCCGAGCGATGCCGCAATGTGCTGGCAGGCCGAATCATAACCGATGAATTCGTCGCATTGGGAAATCAGGGAAGCGATTTCTCCGATTCCGGTCATTACGCCGACAACACCCCCGGACATGCGGATGTCCGTCAGGGAATCGAACGTCGTCCACGCGGTATCAAAACCGCGTCTTTTCAATGACTCGACCAGGAACCGGGACCGCGAAACTTCTTCGGCTCCGAATCCCTGGTCGAGAAGGATGACCGAATCGGGTGTCCGGAGCAGATTCAGGAGCAGTTTTTCCTCAAATTCGCTTGTCAGCCTTTTTCTGGCGTTTCCTCCGACACCGAAATTGATCGCGATGATCTGTTTGCACCCGGTCCGGCGAAGTTTTGCGGCAAAGCGTTCCGCCGTTTTTCGGTATGCTTCGGGCGGCCATACCCTGGGATAACAGAATCTCGATTTTCCGAGAATTTGATCCATCCAATGGTTGGTCAGTTCCGCAATGGACATCTTTTTCGGGTAGGAGTCCTTTCCCCGGCTGTTAAAAAACAGATAGCGATCATCCCGCACGACGGGAAGCACACCGAGCTGGGAGAGCCGTGAGTCCGGATCGAATACGACCCGTTTCCCGTCATTTTCTTTCCCGCACTCTTTTGCAATCGCCTCCAGCACCAAGAACCAGCTTTTGAACCGTTCCAGCAGGCTCCCGTGACGGGAGTAGTCGACCTCCCGGATTCGAACATGGGGATTGCCCCCGTAGATGTCTTTCAGTTTATCCCCGCCGATCACGATGATCTCGGCGTTCGGGAATTCGTGCATGAGACGCTGAATGAACACGCTGGTGATGGCGACATCCGCGCCGATGGTGACCCTTGAAAGGAGGATGATTTTTTCGGGAGGCCGAACCAGTTTTCCGGGTTCATTGTTGCATGAACGGATGGTTTCGATTCTTGTCAGGATATCGTCATAGGATTCCAGTCCGAACGCTTTCAGGTGACCGGCCAGTTTTTTCCCGGCGGGCAGTTCCATGCAGAATGCCACCACCCGGCTCATCACCTTGTTGTACGCCCGGGTCTGAAGTTCTTCAAAATCGTCGCAAAGACCTTCGATGATGATGCCGAACAGCGCCGATGACCCGGCGTTGTTCAACTCGTTATCATCAAAAAACGTGGCCATTTCACAAAGAATGCGAATATATTCTTCCTCATGATGGTCGTTATAAAAATACCGATCCAGAAAAGACAAGGCGATCTGCCGGGCGAGATGATTCAGTTCGTCTTTATCCGTGTTTTTTTGGAGCGCGGTCCACTTTTTTCTATAAAATGCGGGTTTCATGAATTTCTTGGATATTCCAGGAGCAGATTCTTTACATGCGTAAAAACCTTTTCCGGAGTAATGGCCCTCATGCATCGATGGTCGGTCGGGCAGATTTTTTTATGGCATGGGGAGCATTCCATTTCCTCCCGGATCACACGCGTCCGGTCCAGGTTTGCGGCCGTGTAAAGGGGATTCGTCGGGCCCATCAGAACCACCACCGGGACATCGAATGCCACGGCATAATGGCGCGGGCCGGTATCGTTGGTTACCAGTACATCGCATCTTTCGACCAGGGGCTTGAGATGGGCCAGATCGATCCGGTCCGGAGCCGTATTCACGATCGAGGCGCGGCTTTTGTTCACGATGTTTCCGGCAATGTCTTCTTCCCCGGGTCCGGCAAAAAGAAGAATCTTGCATTTCAGTTCTTTTTCCAGTCGTTCCGCCAGTCCGGCAAAATTCTCCGGAGGCCAGCACTTGGACGATCCGAAACTGGCGCCCGGATTCAAGCCGATGACTTGATCTTTCGGCGTAATTCCATACGATTCCAGACGCCTTTCCGCCGTCTGCCGCAGATGGTCCGATATAAACAAACGGGGTTTGGGATCATCCGGTATCTTCAGCCCGAGATATCGGCACAGTTCCAGGTAATAATCCAGCATGGGCACGGCCCGGATTCCCTCGGGGGTTCGAACGGGCTCCGGTCCGCCGGTAAGAAAAAGCTTTCTCAGGTTTCTCCGGTATCCGTAAATCCGTCCGGCTTGACCCAGTTTTGCCTCCAGCCATGACCGGACGGAATTGGGAAACAGGATCGCCATATCCGGCTGAACCTTCCGGATGCGATTTACGGTCTTCAGCCATTCAAAGAAGGTCTTGTCATTACACGCAATCACCTCGTCAAACCATGGGCCGTCTTCAATGATCCCGAACGCGTATTTTCGAATACAGGCGACGAGTTTCGATTCCGGAAAACCGTTTCGAAGGCAATCAAAGGCCGGGGTCGCCATGACAATATCCCCGACCCAGTTCGGGCAACGGATGAGAATCGTTTTCGCGGATTTCATTCCTTCCTTCATGAATATGTGCGACCTCTGAAAATGAACCATTCCGGACTGGGGAATTTTCCTCTTTTCTAACGAAAAGATGTATTTAACAAATAATCCCCCACAAAACAAACGCAAAATAAAGACCTTATTTTTCAAGCCGTTCGGAAAACCCGGGATTTCGAGGCATTGCCCATATATCTTGAGGGGGCGAACGAGATTCTTCGAATGAACCGAGACCAATGGGAAACAATAGCCCCCACACTCCTTGAAGAGGACCGGAAACTGTCAGGGGAGCTCCAAAAGAAAAATCAAAGACACTATGCCGTGAAATATAACCCGTTCATGGGGGTGATCTCGGACTATTTTGTAAATGACATTTAAGAAATCCTTCGGATTCCTCAGCACTGGGCAATAGAGTTGATGAGTTGGGACTACACCCTGAAAGGTTCGAAACGCGTTATTTCATGGGCGTTTTCATGTTTCCATGCAGGCGATGTGCAAATAAAAACAGCGGCGATTTGTAATAAATTCAATATACTTTCAAAAATATTGTCAAAACTTCCCTTGGAAATCCGAGGC
>JAHDSC010000134.1 GCA_018432925.1 Desulfobacterales bacterium
CTGCAGATCATCGGTGTGGGAGGACGTGGCCACGTAGCCTTTCATGAATCGGGCATTCCCTTCAAAGGGAGTTCCGTAATTCTTGTCAAGCTCGATGACAATACCATTTCCAATGCCATCGCGGATGGCCATTTCACCTCCAGGAAGGATTCGCCGCAATATGCCGTTTCAATGGGCGCGGAACTGGTCTACAAGGCGAGAACCGTTGTCCTCCTGGCAAACGGTGAGCGGAAGACGGAGCCCGTGACACGGTCGCTCCTGGATGATCCCACCAGCGATATTCCCATATCCTATGGTCAGCGTTATGCGGCGCAAGGTGGAAACCTTGTGTATGTGGTGGACAGGATCGCCGGCCGGGAACTGCTCGTCAGCAGGGATCAGCTAAAGGAGAAAGGGATCGTTATTCAGGAAGTTCGTTGACAATTCCGGAAAGCAAGTTTTTATCCTTATCCGTTTATCTATGGAGGTTTGGAACATGATCAACGCGAGAGTCTTTCTTTGCATCTGTATCCTGGGTTTCATCCCGGCGCTTGCGCACCCTGCCGTTCTGAACGTCCCTTCCGATCATGCGACGATCATGGGTGCCGTTGTCGCTGCAATAAACGGGGATGAGGTCGTCATCGCCCCCGGTACCTACCATGAAGGCCATCTCAATTTCCAGAAGAAGGCCATCACCATCCGTTCGACCAATCCCGATGATCCTGTCTGCGTGTCACAGACCATCATCGATGGTGAAAACACCCGTCAGATATTCAATATCCGTTTCGGCGAAGGACCCGGCTCCATCCTTGAAGGCCTGACACTCCGACGCGGCTTTGCGGGCGAGGGGGTCATCTTCGGAGGAGGCATTAGTATCAGCGGATCCTCGCCGACGATCCGCAATTGCCGCCTGGCAGGCTGCAAAGCGAGATACGGCGGAGGCATTTACTGTTATGAGTCATCCGCAATACTCGAAGGCAATTTCATCGGCGCGTGTGAGGCGGAACTGGCCGGCGGGGGTATTTGCGCATCCGGCACTGTCACGATTCGTGATAACGCCCTGTTCGGGAACGCTGCAAATAACCAGGGCGGCGGCATCCAGGCCTCCGGTCACGTCACGATTATCCGCAACGACATTATCGCGAACCGTTCCTCGCACGGCGCTGGAATAAGCTGCACGGGAATGGTCTCCGGCGATATCAGCCATAATATCATCTGCCGCAATGCCGGAGTACGCTGGGGTGAATGCGGTATCGGAATGGGAGGGGGCATCTACTGCGCCGCTTCGAATATTCGAATTCACAACAATACCATCGCTTACAACTCCGCCGACTGGGGAGGCGGCGTGCATACCTATAACTCGCAGGTAAGCATTAATAGTTGTATCATTGCATTTTCACCGGAAGGTGGAGGGCTGTATCTTCGCGAAGGCGCCCCGCCCGCTGTTACTTACACAAACGTCTTCGGTAACGCCATGACCGGAGGCGCCGGCCACGACTACGTCAACATGGGGAGCCTTACAGGTATTGCGGGCAACACATCTGTTGATCCATTATTTGCCGATCCCGACACCGGCAATGGTGACTATCACCTGAAGTCCCGGGCGGGTCGCTGGAATCCCAACGTCGCCGGTTACTGGGTCGCGGATGAAATCCACAGCCCCTGTATCGATGCCGGCGACCCGGCGTTCGAGTTCGGCAACGAACCCGCCCTCAACGGCGGACGCATCAACATGGGGGCATATGGCAACACATCTCAGGCCTCAAAGACCGGAACCATTAAGCCAGTCCCTATGTTCCCGCGACCACTGGATGTTCCACTGAGGCCGCGTACACCGATCACGCTTCCACAAAAATAACGCAGGCCGGGCCCACCCCGCCCGGTCCTCCTTTTTATCCCTGAGCGATATTTTACTCCCCGATAATTTTTATCAGTACCCTTTTTTTTCTTCGGCCATCAAATTCTCCGTAAAAAATTTGTTCCCAGGGTCCGAAATCCAACCTTCCCTTCGTAACCGCAACAACTACCTCCCGCCCCATGATCTGTCTTTTCATGTGCGCATCGGCGTTGTCTTCACCCACATTATGGCGGTATCCGGAAACCGGCTCATGGGGCGCTAACTTTTCGAGCCAGATGTCATAGTCATGGTGAAGCCCCGACTCGTCGTCATTAATGAACACGGATGCAGTGATATGCATTGCGTTGGCGAGAAGAAAACCCTCTTTTATACCGCTTTCTCCAAGGCAAGCTTCCACGTGGGGCGTAATATTGATAAAAGCCCGACGGGTCGGAACTTCAAACCAGAGTTCCTTTCGATAGGTTTTCATTTTTTTCCTCCAAAAGGTTTTTAGTACAGGCGAATGACGGGACAGGTCAAAGTTCTGCCGACCGGTTTCAGATAAGCTAGTCATAACCGCCCTCGTTTGGCGTATTTTTGCAAAGCCGCCCTTGATTTTCAAGTCGTTCGAATAATATAATATATCGAAATATGGATTTCGTAAAAGGGGATATTTCCGCATTGTACAGTATCCATTTTTTATAATAGACGGATATCCAGGGAGGTCATATCCACCCGATCTTTTTTGCGAAACCATCAAAATTAAGATCCGTGCGAAAGTTTATGATGAAGAATTTACGATATCGGAAACCGAAATTGGGAATTTTTCCGGAAGCGGTTTTAAAACCGGTCATCGGACGGAAGCCCTGTGTCGGAGGGAGGTCTTCAAGCCTCATTCCATGTATTCCTATCGTTGAAGAAGGTATTGACCCGCAGCTCCGGTCGAAAGCAGCGGGAAAAGCAAAACCCGCTGAGTCCTTCATCGGTTTATTCTCAACCCTTTAAACTTTTTGCAAATAAAACGAATTTGTCCGAATCTGCAAACATTATAAATAATATCAGAGCTCTTTTGCCCAAAGCCCTTCCTGCGGATCGTCGCGCCATAGGCCATGAGATCACCGGGTTAAATCGCTCCAAGAATGGTTTCTGGACCGACGAAAAGAAAAACAGGAGGCTCATGGATCTCCAAAAAAAGCTTCAGGCATCCGTCAAAAGAAGATCCTGGCGGATCAAACACCTTCCGAGCCCGGTTTTTAACCCGATCCTGCCTATCACCGCCAAGAAAGATGAAATCATCGATGCGATCAAAAGAAACCAGGTCATTATCATATCGGGAGAGACCGGTTCAGGCAAGACTACCCAGATACCGAAATTTTGCCTGGCGGCCGGCAGAGGAATCGATGGTAAAATCGGTTGTACCCAGCCGAGAAGAATCGCAGCCGTGACCGTGGCCAGACGCATTTCGGAAGAACTCGGAGAAGCGTTGGGGGAATCCGTTGGTTATAAAATAAGGTTCACCGATAAAAGCAGTCGAAATTCGTTTATTAAAATCATGACGGACGGGGTTCTCCTTGCCGAAACCCAGGGCGACCCGTACTTAAGTCAATATGACACCATTATCGTCGATGAAGCCCATGAAAGAAGTTTGAATATCGATTTCATACTGGGAATCTTAAAAGGTCTTTTAATAAAAAGAAAAGACCTTAAAGTGATCATCACCTCCGCAACCATTGATACAACAAAATTCTCGAAAGCATTTGATAATGCGCCTGTCATCGAAGTCTCCGGCCGAATGTATCCGGTCGAAGTGCGATATGATGAGGCGGCGTCGGAGGCGGAAAAAATCGAGGAACAAAACTATGTCGATTCGGCTGCCGATGCGGTTGACAGGCTGCAGAAAGAAAGCCCTTTCGGCGACATTCTTGTGTTCATGCCGACTGAACAGGACATCCGGGAATTATGTGAACTCATTGAAGGCAGAAAATATAAATCGGTAACAGTTTTACCCTTGTTTTCAAGGCTTTCGGATTCGGAACAATCACGGATTTTTTCAAATATCGCCGGAAGAAAGATCATTGTTGCAACCAACATCGCGGAGACTTCAATTACGATTCCCGGAATACGGTATGTTATTGATACGGGCCTGGCACGTATTCCATCATACAATCCGAGGTCCAGAACGACCTCCCTGGCGGTTATGCCTGTATCCAGAAGCAGTGCGGACCAGCGGAAAGGCCGGTGCGGGCGGGTTGAAAACGGAATCTGTATACGTCTTTTCAGCGGAGAAGATTTTTTGACCCGTCCTCTTTTTACTCCGCCTGAAATACTCCGGGCGAATCTTGCGGAAGTAATTCTTCGAATGACGGCGCTGAAATTGGGGAACGTATCGGATTTCCCATTTATCGACGGACCGGCTTCCAAAAATATAAAAGATGGCTACGACCTTCTGCTTGAACTGGGAGCCATGATTCCGGCGGATGACGGCAAAAAACGATCAAAAGGCGCGAATCGTTTTTTGCTGACTGAAAATGGGAGACTGATGTCAAAAATACCGCTGGATCCCAGATTGTCCCGAATGCTCATCGAGGCTCGGAAAGAAGGATGCTTGAGAGAAATTTCGATTATCGCTTCCGCGCTCAGTCTTCCGGATCCGCGACAACGGCCGGTGGAAAAAATCGAAGAGGCCGACCGGATTCATGCAACATTCAATGATCCCTCGTCGGACTTTGCCACGCTTCTCACCATATGGGAAAAATATCATGATTCCCGGCAAGACGGTAAAAAAAATAACTCGCTGAAACGATTCTGCAAATCGCATTATCTTTCCTACAAACGAATGAAGGAATGGTGCGATATCCACGGACAGATTTCTGAAATGATCGAAGAATATGGCTTCAATCGTCCTTTGCCCGCGGGTTCCGGCGCACGGAATATCTCTTCCGAACCGAGTGATTACGGTCCCGGGTATGCGGCCATCCATAAATCTATTTTGAGCGGTTTTCTTTCAAACATTGCCGTCAAAAAAGAAAAAAACATATTCAATGCCGCAAGAGGCAAGCAGGTGATGGTTTTCCCCGGGTCGAGCCTGTTTAATAAGGCCAAAACATGGATTGTGGCCGCCGAGATGGTGGAGACGTCGCGGATATATGCCAGAACGGTCGCGAACATAGACTGCGGCTGGCTGGAGGACCTGGGTAAGGCTCAATGCAAGTATGCATATATGAACCCCCATTGGGAAAGAAACCGTGGGGAGGTTGTCGCATCCGAACAGGTCAGTTTATTCGGCCTTGTCATTATCCCTCAACGTCCCGTGTCGTTCGGCAGGGTTCATCCGGAAGAAGCAGCGGAGATATTTATCCGGTCCGCTTTGGTTGAAGGGGATATGCGAAGAGCTTTCCCCTTCATGAAATATAACAGGGGGCTTATCGATGAGATCAAGGACATGGAAAACCGGATGCGAAGAAGAGATCTGCTGGTCAGTGAGCAGTACATGTTCCAATTCTACAAAGAAAGACTTGGGGGGATTTTCGATATACGGTCACTTCAGAAGTATGTAAGGGAAATGGGCGGTGACGCATTTTTAAGAATGAAAAAAGAGGATTTGCTTCTATATTTTCCCGATGAAAGAACGCTGCACCTTTATCCGGATCGTCTTTCGCTCGGAGACCGGAGTTTTCCGTGTGCGTATCGGTTTGAGCCCGGAGAAAATGATGATGGAGTGACCGTTCGAATACCTTCCGCCTCATTTCCCGTTGTCCGTTTAGAACCCATGGATTGGCTTGTACCCGGTCTTTTGCGGGAGAAAATAACCGAACTGATAAAAGGCCTTCCGAAAGCCTACCGAAGAAGGCTGGTTCCCGTGGCAAGCACGGTGGATACGATCCTTAAGGAAATGCATAGAGGGGAAACCCCCTTGACTACCGAACTCGGCAAATTTATCTTCAAGCGTTACGGGGTTGATATTCCTGCATCTGCCTGGCCCTTGGATGCACTTCCGGAACACCTGAAAATACGCGTATCCGTTATCGGACCCGAAGGCAAGGAACTTTGCAGCGGAAGAGATACAAATCTTCTCAACCGGAATGTTGCAGGTCAAATACCTTCTGATCAGTTTGAATCGGTCAGAAAACACTGGGAAAAGACCGGCTTGACGAAGTGGGATTTCGGAGATCTTCCCCAAATGATCCATATCAGAGCAAAGAGCCGAGCCGAGTGGATTGTCTATCCAGGATTGGAGCCCACTGAAAAAAGCGTGAATCTGCGTCTTTTCCACCACAGCGAGGAAGCCCTGGAGTCCCATAAAAAGGGGGTGGCCTCTCTTTTTTCCATTTATTTTTCAAAGGATCTGAGATTTTTAAAAAAGAATCTGATTCTGTCCGAACAGATGAAAAATTGGGCCGACTATTTCGGAGGATCCAAGCGTTTTGAAAAAAAGTTGTATGAAAGTGTCAT
This sequence comes from Desulfobacterales bacterium, assembly GCA_018432925.1. GTDB lineage: Bacteria > Desulfobacterota > Desulfobacteria > Desulfobacterales > JAHDSC01 > JAHDSC01. The sequence continues at coordinate 6,269 of JAHDSC010000134.1, forward strand.
TAAGGATCTTTTCTGCAGGAATATCCGGACGAAAGACGCGTTTTATTCCCATGCCGAAGCGGTAGCCCCGGATATTCTTAAAAGCGGGCAGGAAAAGCTGAACAGCGTCTTTCCTGTTCTCAAAGCCTATCATGAATCCAGATCGACACTTTATAACCTGGAAACCGCAAACCGCAACCGGGGCCTAAACGAACTTTTCGGGCAATTGCGGCTCGAACTGTGCAGGCTGGTACCCGAATCCTTTCAGGAGCTTTATGATCCGGAAAGGCTCATCCATATTGAAAGATATATTAAAGCAATTTCCATCCGAGCGCAAAGGGCGTTTGAAAATTTCGCAAAGGATCGGGTGAAAGCGGAAGAGTTAAAGGATTACACCGACCGCCTGAATCGTTTGCTGAACGAACTATCCGGTGACGCATCGGAAGAAAAGAAAAACGCCACGGAGGAATACTTCTGGTTGATCGAAGAATACAAAGTCTCTCTTTTTGCCCAGGAACTTAAAACACCTTTTCCTGTTTCTAAAAAACGACTCGACAAGAAATTGAAGGAGATTGAAAGGATGACTTAAGAATGATGTTGAAAAACGATCGACTTCGTCCAAGTTCAAGAAAAGCATGACTTATAGCAGCCTGAATCTCGGTGAATACCTTGCTTCAACACGCAGATCGGTTCTGATGGAAGTTTTTGAACTTCCTTCTAAGCGTTTTCCGGGAAAATGTAACGGTTTGCGAGGGTTCGGTAATATAATGCTTCGTCTTTTCGGCCCCGTTTGATACATCCGGAAGCATAAATACCGCATTTTTCATTCAGGATTTTTAACGCGGCCTGGTGCTGTGAATCTGAGAGAATGTTGCTTTCGATGATTTTCTTCAGCGCCCGGATCCGGTATCTATCCTGTCCCGACGCCCGGGAAAGCTGGTCACAATGTCCTCCCCGCTTGACGATAAGCGGAGTATCAATGAGGAATACAGGGTGCCGGGAGCTGATCCTCAGCCAAAGATCGTAATCCTCGCATGTGGGAAGACTTTCGTCAAACAGGCCCACGGTTTCAAAAAGATTGTGATCGATTATCACCGCAGATGGACTGACAAGGCATCGCTCGAGAGACCGCTCGAAAATCATCCCCGAATATTTCCGATGTCGAATTTTGGGATTTACCCTTTTCCCGTTCCGGATCCATATTTCTTCGGTCTGACAGATCAATGCATCCGGATGGGTCCGGAAAAAGTCAACCTGGGCGGATAGTTTTTTCGGCATCCATAAATCATCTGAATCAAGGAAAGAAATCCAGCGCCCGGTTGCCAGAGCGATTCCCTTGTTTCTTGCGGTGCTGACTCCTTTATTTTCCTGCCTGACGGAAATGATTTTCTCCTTATAGAGATTGAGGATGTCCGGCGTGTTGTCGGTTGAACCGTCATCGACGACAATTAATTCAAAATCCGTGAAATCCTGGGCAAGAACGGAATCGATGGCTTCTCTTACGATCCAGCCCCGGTTGTGTGTTGGAATAATGACGCTGACAAGAGGATTTGTATTTTTTTTCATTTCCAGGTGAATGATGCTTCCGACAGGGAAGCGTTGGGCAAGTCGTAACTTAAATGTTATGTTATTTCAGGAGGTTTAATAGGATTTCACCCGTGTGCTTGACTTTTCGAAAGCGAAAGGAGTACGAATGATGAAAAATCCAGCCAAAGAAAAACTTAAAACCATCATGAACCTCGAGATGTTAAACACGTTAACGGCTGCCCGGTATGCGGCGGCAAGTTTATTTTGGGGGAAACCGTGGTATCGGCCCGCGGAGCATGGGGTGCGGTTCCAAGGTATATCCATGAAAATGAATCGGTATTCGATGAAAAAACGTCTTGTTATTATGAAAAAAAATACTACAAGACGAACATCCGGAAAAAATAAGGAAATCAAATCCAAAACAAAAACATTCCCATCGGAGCTTGTAATCATGCTGCGGTCATGATGTGTCACCGGTCCGCTGTGAGAGGATGAACAGGCGGATCCTTAAACGTCAGTTCCTCCGGCCACGGTCTTTCATGTCCATCCGGCGGCCCCTTTTTGCATGCGTCAATAACCATACGATTTTGTTCAAAAATAATATCCCGGCCTGGATCCACATTGTTAAAAAGCTTCCACATTATCCTGGAGTTGTCGGACAAATCGATATCTTTATCGAAAACGATGAAGATATTGAATGAATCAAGGTCGCCGATACCAAGCAACGTAGAGGCAAACCGCTTGCTTTTCCAAAACGGCGTCTTTTCCAATGAAAGTGCAAGGATTCGATTTGAGCTGCCCGTTGTTTCCGAAAGTTCCCGCAAAAGATGCCTGCAATTGACTAATCCAGGCACCCGACTTTTCACAATGGAAAATAACAAATCTTCAGGAGGGACACTTGTTACGGAACTTTTCGAAATCCTCGGTGGCTCCCCCTTTAACCTTTGAGTAAGGTCGATCCCAATTTTATCTCCAAAGCAGGGAACAGGGGAGGCGTGATCCAGAACATCAAGGATTCCTTTTGTCAGGGTGACATCGGAGGTCGGATCGAAATTTTTCAAAAGCACTTTTAATACGCCTTCCGCATCTTGAGGGTTTGTATCCCCATCGACTACCGCGATGGCCTTGCAGAAGCTCATCTGGCCCTGCCCCCATAGACCGCTCATCAGTTTTTGAGCATGGCCCGGATATTCCTTGTCCATGGATACCACCACGATGTTGTGAAAGACTCCTTCCCAGGGAAACCAATAATCAAGGATTTCAGGCAGAATCGCCTGGATCATGGGAAGGAATAAGCGTTCGGTTGCCTTGGCCATGTAACAGTCCTCCATGGGGGGACGCCCGACCAGGGTGGCGTGATAAATTGGATTCTTTCGATGCGTCATGGCGGTGACATGAAATACCGGATAGTCATCTGCGAGGGAATAGTATCCGGTGTGGTCTCCAAAAGGACCTTCACGCCGGAACTCATCGGGATCCACATATCCCTCCAGAATAATTTCAGCCTCTGCGGGGATTTCCAGGTCTACAGTGATGCATTTCGCCATTCGGACCGGATTTTTCCTGAGAAAACCGGCAAGGATCATTTCATCCACGTCCCTTGGAAGTGGAGCGGTTGCCGCATAAACGGTTGCGGGATCGGCCCCGATTGCCACGGCAACCGGCATTCGTAACTTTTTCCGACGATATTCGTTATAGTGATGCGCTCCGTCTTTGTGGATATGCCAATGCATTCCCGTGGTGTTTCTGTCAAATACCTGCATCCGATACATCCCCACGTTTCGTTTTCCGGTCGCCAGACTTTTGGTAAATACCAGCGGAAGCGTGATAAACGGCCCGGCATCCCCGGGCCAACAGTGAAGAACGGGTAATTTCGACAAATCGACCTGATCGCCGGTATGCACGACCTGTTGGCAGGGGGGAGGGATTGTTTTTTCCCGGCGTGGGAAAAATTTTGTCACGCTGATCCCAGTTGATAAGAGATGAAAGGTTTCCTTTAAATTTTTCGGCGGATGAAAATGAATTAATTTTCTGATTCGATCTCCCAGTTCATCTAAATGATGAACTCCCAGGGCTATCGTGATTCTGCGTGGACTACCAAAAATATTGGTTGCCACCGGGAAATTCGATCCTTTGACATTTTCGAAAAAAAGCGCTTTTCCTCCCACTGGTTTCTTGGATTCCCTGTTCGTCCATTTGCTGATCTCAAGATAAGGAGAAACGGGGTGCCGGATGTATTGAATCTCTCCTGCTTGATCAAGAATATTCAGAAACTCTTTCAGGTTTTGAAATGACATCCGATTCGCCCAGTTTTTTTTAATTTGATACTCGTTTCGGAGGGAGTCAAATACCCATCCAATTACGATTCCATCATGTCTGAATCATCCGTTTTTTCACATCCACCGCCTGAAAAATTCATCGGCCAGAACCCCGATGAATAGAATAACGGATATTAAGCTGTTCACATGGAAAAAAGCAAAACTAACATTTCTCAAATCATCCGGTTTAACCAGACGGTGCTCAAGAAAAAACAAAAGTCCGATGATAACCACGGTCACCAAGTAAATGCTGTTCATATCAAAGGCGATCAGAAGCATGAAAAAGAAACCGAAGGAAAAAAGGTGAAGCACGGAAGAAATGAAAAGTGCCCTTTTTGTTCCAAACCGCGCAGGAATGGAGAAAAGCCCTTCGATTTTGTCGAACTCCAAATCCTGGCATGAATAAAGAACATCAAAACCGGCAATGTATGTTAAAAGGGCCATGCAGAGCAATAGAATCGGCCATGAAAAGGTGTTTGTTACGGCCACCCATGCGCCCGCAGGTGCTAAAGATATGGCGAACCCGAGATAAAGGTGGGCCAGACAGGTAAACCGCTTGGTGTAGGAATAAAAAAACAGTACGGCAAGCACGGGGACTGAGAAATAGAAACAGATTCGGCCGAGCATGGCAGCGGAAAAAATAAAAAGGCATGAAAAAACGATTACAAAGAGTTTGGACGCATTCAGCGAAAGTCTCCCCGCCGGTATGTCACGGGTTGATGTTCGTGGATTCCTAGCATCAAACGCCGCATCCGCGATTCGGTTAAAACCCATGGCCGCAGACCGGGCGCCGATCATTGCCAGAAGTATCCAGAAGATTTTTGCCCACGAGATCGAATGCAGGCGACCGGCAAGAACAACTGCTGAAAGCGCGAAGGGGAGGGCAAAGACCGTATGACTGAATTTGATCATCCTGCCGAATAGGAAAACCTGTTCCGATATCTTCGTTCTTTTCCGGTGCTTCTGTGGCACAGCGGGTTCGAGGGAACGCGAACTCGTTGCGTTTATCAGGTTGCCGGGGCAGAGACACCGTTTTTTTTCCACGTTTTTTTTCATCGCGAAACAAGGTCCGGGAAAGCCGGATTCAAATTCTTGTCAATTGTTCGGTGAATTTCGAATAAATGCCGATGAGATCCATTACGGAAAGGCGTTTCATTCGAAAATTGCTGGAAATCGATGGATTCAATTCCCTTCTAACGTTCGATAAAAAAGATGCCGGAAAAAAACTTCGAAACCGATCCTTCGACATCTTTAATCGTCAAAGCGGTTTTGCGTCGATACATAAACTCTGTCCGGGGGAACCCATGGGTATCATCGGCTTAAAAATTCAATCTCTACTCCGACAACATACCGCTTGTGTAACCCGCCACTGCCTCTCCCGAATGCCCTTCACGGTATTTCATTGCAAGCGGCCGGGTTTTAAAGCGGGGAACCAGGGTAACGACGATGGCCACGAAAGATCCAAACGGATACCTTTGCATCAAACCCGATTGTTTGATTCTGCTGGCAAACTTGCCGGATGTTGAGGGAGATTGGCAGATTGTTCTCCATGTGATGGGGACTTTTCCCAAGATGGAACGGATCATTTGCTTCAGTTCCCAGACACTGAAAAATTGAGCATGGTTGAAAACGGTTCGATTCAATATCCCCTCCACCCGAATTTTTACTCCCTTGATGGCATACCGGTTAAACATCCCGATAAAGATTTTATCTTTCGCGACTCGGCTTGCCTCTTCGATGGCTTTTTGGGGATCGTCGACGAATTCGAGCGTGGTGATCAGGAATGCATAGTTGAAGGAATTGTCATCAAAAGGCAGATCTTCAGCAAAACCGCGATAGAAATCCACCCGATTTTGCACTTTTTTAAATGCAATATCAAGAGCATACGGTGAAGGGTCCAGCCCTGTCACCTGAAGCCCCATTTCAAGAAAGGATAAAAGCCTTTCTCCGGTTCCGCAGCCGATATCAAGGGCGGTGTCTCCTTTCGCCGGCTTCAGCATATCAACAATCAGCCGGTTTCCGTTTGTAGTGGCAAATCGGTTGTTCGGATTATTGAACCACTGTTCGTAAGCCTTGGCATCATGAAAATCGAATACGTATCCCATGCGGCGTAATTTAGAAAAAAAAGCCGAATTTATCAAGAAGAAAACCCGATATCAAATTCGCCGGAATTCTTATCTTCATTTGCAAACGAATCAATCTTTGTGATAACAGAATATATGAAACTTCCGGTTTAAGGTGCAAGGGACGACGCTTCCCAGATTATACCGAAAAGCCCCATTCTTCACCTTTAATAATCTCGATAAACGTCGAAATTTTAATGGCAAGGTAAAAAAAAGTTCAAGATGCCCCAAATCCCGAGAAAAGGCATACCCGGCTTACACCGCGATGAGGGAGGGTGCCTTGCAATAAAAAAATCGGGCTTTTTTCTTTGCAGCTTTCGAGTTAACCGAAAAACGGTAAACCGGAGTGAAGCAGACGGATTCCATCTTACAAAGCCATCAAATTCGTGATTTCCGGATTTCAGCTATGGCAAAAAATGTCCGAAGAATGAAAAGTACGGACTTTACGTCGATTCTGTGAAACATAACGTGCTCGTGAAGTTTCCCGCATTTCCGGGGAGTGGGATTTTTACCTGTAAAAAACCGAATCATCTTTCATTCGATGGATAATCACCCCGCTTCATGCGACCCGGATGCGTGACCGGAAGGGGGATACGCTCGCTTCGCGGACCGACGAACCGGATAGAACTTAACCACCGGAGTTATGAGAATTTAATATGGAACCTTTACAAGCGGTGATCCTTGGAATGATTCAGGGGGTTACGGAATTTTTGCCCGTAAGCAGTTCGGGACATCTTGTGATTTTTCAACATCTTTTCGGGCTGAATGAACCCGAACTCTTTTTTGATGTGAGTGTACATCTAGGCACCCTCGTGGCAGTCATAATTTTTTTTGGGGAAGAAATACGCAAAGTCATTATTTCCATTGGCCGTTTTTTCAGGCTGGTCTTTAAAAAAGAAATCTCCTTTTCTTATATCAATGAAGATACGGATTTAAAACTGGCTTTTCTCATTGTGATCGGATCGATTCCAACCGCTTTTCTCGGGCTTCTGTTTCACCGGATCGCGGATCAGCTTTTTTCATCGGTTATTCTCGTGGGAATGATGCTTCTCGTGACCGGTTCTCTTCTGTGGGGTACCCGATGGGTCAAAAAAGAAGGCCGAAGTATTGCCTGTTTTTCCATAAGGGAGATCGGAAGAGC
>JAHDSC010000193.1 GCA_018432925.1 Desulfobacterales bacterium
GGGACGCGAGATGGAGCAATTTCCCAGCGAACACGCCGGGTTCGATTGCAAAGAATGTCACACCCAGCATCATGAAGCCACCGGATGCATGGAATGCCATGATTCTCATACCCCGGAAATGACCCAGCAGGACTGCTCCCGCTGCCACAAACCGCATATGCCCATGAAAGTTACATACGTCCAGGATATTCCATCCTCTTTTTGTAAAAGTTGCCATGAACCGGCGAGCAAAGATCTTGAGGAAAACAAAACAAAACATCATCAACTCGGGTGTACATATTGTCATATGAATGAGCATAAGGCGTCCTTTGATTGTGAAACATGCCATGGGCAGCCGCATGGTTTTGATATTCACACAAGATATCCTGACTGTATCAAATGCCATCGAAGTCCTCATGCTCTCGTCCGTTAAACAAAGATAAAACAGCCTTCAAGTACCAAAAAATACTTGTACAAATGTTCATATATTAAACAAACCATCAGATGAGAAGATGGGGATATAAAATGAAGAAAAAGTATTTGACTCATATCATTGGTTGTACCTTTATACTGCTTTTGAGCAACTCTTTATGGAACCGCATCGCCGCTCAGGAAGAGGGACCGGAAATCTATCAGCAGGAAATAAAACCCATGACCAGTCTTGAATGCGGGCGTTGCCATTATAATGTCTTTACAGATATTCGAGACAAGGGTGGAGATCACCAGTTGGCCTGCAGAAAATGCCACGAAACCTTCCACACTTATAAGCCGGGAAAAGAATGGAAAGATGTTGTCCCGGACTGTAACACCTGTCACAACCAATTCCACGGGAAAGAATTTCCTGACTGCTTGAGATGCCATGAAAATGCCCACGCACCGTCAGAAAGCCTGAACGTCGAAAAAATGGCTCCGGATTGCCGGGCGTGCCACACAGCTCCGGCCCCTGACTTTAAAAAATTTCCGAGCGCACATTCCGAAATGTCTTGCTACGAATGCCACCATGATAAGCATCGCTATATTCCGACTTGCGTTGAATGTCACGGAGAACCTCATACTCCTTATGTAGATGACGCCGGATGCATTGCATGCCATCCGGCCCATTCGCCTTTGGAGATAACCTATACGAAGGATGTCGGTAATGATGTTTGTGCCGGATGCCACCTGGAAGCCGGCGATCAATTATCACGCAGCGACAGGAAACATGCTTTTCTTCAATGCACCTTCTGCCATGCCGAAAATCACCGCTATGTTCCAAATTGTCAGAACTGCCATGGAAAAGGACCGCATACCGAAGAAATGCTCAAGGAGTTCAAAGGCTGCGGGGATTGTCACGGAGGTGCACATCTTCTTCTGGTGATAGAGCAACGTTAAATGCCGCCGTCCCGGAGATTCTGGTCCCCCATAAAAAAGCAGAAGGATTCGACAAATGCAAATAATGCGGAAAATAAAAAATGCTTTTATTTTCGTTGGAATCATCGCAATTCTATATTTTGCCTTCCGGGCATATTCCTATTTGTCAGAAATGTATTGCTGGAATTGCACTTCACAGGAGTATTTTGACAAAGGGTCAACTCTGATTTGCATGGAAGATAAAAAAAACAAAAACCGGGGGCTTGATTTTATTCACTCCGCTGCAAAAAAGGGGAATGTGGATGCACAAATCTTTCTGGGAGAGCTTCACATGGAAAGTTTCCCTGAAAATTATCATATATTCAATAAAGAAAAAATCCAATCGATCCGGATGATGGTGCCGATTGATAAAAAGAAAGCGATTTCGCATTTCAATGATCTCCTGGGCACCTTGCCAGCAGCCAAAGGCGATTACCGCAACATGCAATATAATCTGGGGGTTTTTTTTAAAACCGGGTTTTTAGAAAGCAAAAGCAAAGAAGAGCAGGCGAAAAAATGGTTTGCTCTATCCGCGGAAGCAGGAAACTCCGATGCAATGTTTGAGCTGGGTTTGTATTATAACGCTCTTGGAGACTATGACTCGGCAAAAAAATGGTTTACGAACGCTTATAACGCCGGCAAGGATCCGGCGTCGGCAATAATGATCGGAGATTATTATTTTTATTCAAAAGGCGTAGTAAAAGACTACGACCAATCCATTCAATGGTATCAAAATGCTTTAAATGTTTTAGCGGAACCGGATGTGTCTTTAACTGAAAAAAGGACAAGACAGCTGATTGACAACGCATCTCAAAGATTGAAAATCGCTCATCGAAAAATACAAGAAAAACTTCAAAAACAGGTGGTTCATATTAGTTACAGTATCGAAGGAAGCATAAGAAATTATTTGATTTATACCCCTGAAATTTGCGGCAGACCGATCGGTGAAATAAAAATGGAAAATGGCGTTATCAAAGCAAGCATAAAAGAAAATATTCTGTTCGGCTCGGCTCCCATGACAAAAGAAGTTGCTTCAATGAGCAAAGGTTTGTCTTGGGTGTTAAATACCTATGCAAAAGATAAATACGGAGCCGCTTCGGTTTTTAATTTTGTTCTTAAAAAAAAATGATGCGACACAAAATCATATTATAAAATCCATGAAAAACAAGAAGCATACGGTGGTCGTCCTCGGAGCAAGCTCCAATCCGGATCGCTATTCAAATAAAGCCATAAAAATGCTGATCGCATACGGCCACGATGTAATTCCGATTCATCCCGCATTGAAGGAAATTGAGGGGTTGCCAGTTGTTCCCAGCCTGGCGGCCGTTGACACAAAAGTGGATACCCTGACAATCTATGTAGGACCGCAAAAAAGCAAAACGCTTATTAATGAAATCATCTCCCTATCTCCGGGCAGAGTGATACTTAATCCCGGAACGGAGTCGTTTGAACTAGAACACGGTCTTTCTCAAAACAAGATTCCTTTTATAAAAGGATGTACTCTTGTGATGTTGCAAACCGAGCAATTCTAGCAGGGTGTTGAAAAACAAGAATCAGGCCGTCAGGCAAGGCGCGCGGCGATGCGACAAGCGCAGCATATTCAAGCATATGTGAGCATTGGAGAGAGCCGTGCAACGCTGAATGGCGGCCCCAAGCGCACTTTTTCAACACCCTGCTAGAGAGACGACCCTTACGAATCGTTCAAGGCCTCATTATTAATCCGCCCATGAAATTTAAGAACCGCTTCATATACCTTGCAACCGGTTTTTCACTGATAATCAGCAGTTTCTTTTCAGGATGCCCCCCGACGAAAAAACATGCGGAAATTTCCTCGCAGAAACCGATTTCTACTACGGTGGAAAATACCAATGGATCTCAATACACTGTAACAATTAGAAATATGGAAAAGATATTATACGGGCGTATTAATGATATTCGAGATACGCACCGGCTTAAAAATCTGAAAGAAAACCAGCTTCTAAGTAGAATCGCTCGAAATTATAGCCGAAGAATGGGCCAGGAAAATTTTTTCAGCCATTTTGATCCCTCGGGTCACGGGATTGCAGATCGTGTCGGATCCGAAGGACTGTCATTTTCATTTCTCGGAGAAAATATAGCGAAAAACTGCAATGTCCGAGATCCGGTTGCCGTTGCATTGGAAAGCTGGATGAACAGCAAGGAGCATCGAAACAACATATTAAGCGGAAAATATTCCGAGACGGGAATCGGAATCTGGAAAATGGGAAACCAGTTTTTTTTCACCCAGATATTTATGAAACCATGATATTTTTTCAAACCTTCCGCAGCTTCGATCCAAACGATTTTCGTAATTGAAGTACCCTGCGACAAGCTGCGGTGAATTCGCTCGCTGTTGCGATTCAAATCCGATTTAAGAAGGGAGGTCTGTTCCATGATAAAAAAAATAGGGATATCCGTGATGGTTCTTTCTTTGATGGCTTTTGTCCGACTTTCGTATGCAGACGGCAATCCATACGGATTCGCACTTGATGAAAAACATTTTGTGGTGGTTTGTGATATCGGCAAGTATCGACAATTCAATCAGATTATCTATCTTTACGAAACCGATGGGGAAAAAATACGTATCAAAGATGCCGTTTTTGCGTCTCAAGACCCGGAGGGAACAACGGTTACATCGGACACTAAAATCAGCTTACAAAAGCTAAATGCCGAAAATATTCAACCGAAATCGAATGAATGAACATGAGAAAAATTATCATAGCTGCAGACCTTCTCCAGAGGGTTCGTAGCAGATGCAAAAAAAAGCATAACGCCGCCGCGTGGTTGATCGCATGCCTTTTTCTGACCCTGGAGGCTGTGGCCTTCCTCAACGGTGCAACCGCAGCGAGCCTTCATACGGCATTTGAGAAAAGCAATTTCATCCGTATGACCACCTCCGCTGAGATTTCGATATTTTTAGACGATATTTCTTCTCGTTATAAAACGTCGAAAAAGCAAATACTCGGCAAATCCGCCCAAGGTCGACCCATGGAGGCTTTATTCCTATCGAAAGAAATGGTTCATCTTTTCAGTATCCCGCCCTCCCCTACACGGCTCACGGTAATGATCATCGGCTCTCAGCATGGCACGGAACCGTCCGGTGCGGAGGCGATTCTTATCCTGGCACGTGATATCGTAGATGGACCACTTCAATCGGTTTTAAACTCGATGAACCTCATTTTGATTCCCAACGGAAATCCGGACGGACGTGATAATTATCGGAGAGTAAATGGTAATGAGGTTAACTTGAGTACGAACTTCATAGCGCTTTCAGAGCCTGAAACACGTGCCATCAATGATGTCCTGATCCGCTGGCGTCCGTCGGTCATCCTCGACGTTCACGAATCGGCGATTTTCAAGCGAAAGTCACTTGCGCTCCAGGGATATATGACAAATTTTGAAGCACAGTTTGAGACTGCGAACAATCCGAACATTGATCGTGAAATCCTCGATTACAGCCGCGAAATACTTTTGTCTGAAATAATCGCACGCGTCGAAGCGCGTGGACTTCCGGCACGGCATTATATCGGCGAAATCACAAGCATTCATCAGCCGATCCAACATGGTGGATTATCGATCCGGAATCTGCGAAATAAGGCTGGAATATCCGGTGCATTTTCATTTCTTCTTGAAAACAGACTAGATCCTCCATTCGGAGACTTTAAAACCCCTCGTAATATCCGTGTTCGGGTAGACAAACAGTACTGCTGTATCACCGCCTTTCTTGACGTCTGCAGCAGGCATCAAGCGGAAATCCTGCGTCGTTCAAAGGCGGCCCATCAAAAATGGCGGGAAACCCGGTCTGAAAACTTGACACATCTTTATTCAAGCTATGCATGCGACCCAGCGCGACCGAAAATTTCATTAACTCTGCTCCGGCTTGACACGGGCAAACCGACTGATTTGTCATTCGATTATTATGGCCGGATAACCAATCGGCATTCCTTGGAAATGCCGGCCGCTTATCTGATCACTGCGCATACCGATGAAATGATAAGGTTATTCGGTTTTCATCACATCGAATATGAAATTATTACAACGCCTACTAAATTCGCGGAAGGAGTGGAACGGATTGAAACCGCCGTAAAAAATTCCATCCGATCCAAACAAAGTGGATGTGTTCTTGCCGATACCGGTTCTCTTTTAATCCGTCTGAGGCAACCTGCCGGACGACTGATACCGCTTCTTCTGGAACCGCTATCAAACAGCAGCATCTTTCTTGACCCAGCTTATTCGGCGTTCATTGAAACCGGCAAAAATTTCTTTCTCTATCGGTTGCGGGATTTGGGGCCGTTTGAAAAAAGAAGATAGTTTGCCTGCTTTGATGAAAAAGACCGGGCGATTTGCTAATTTTCGAGAGGTTTTACATCCCAGATTTTTTCCGCGTATTCAAGAATGGCCCGGTCACTACTGAAATGTCCCATATTTGCCGTATTCAGAATCGATCTCCGAGTCCATTTCTCCGGATTCTGATACGCCCTTCCGACTTCTTCCTGGGCCTGTATGAATGAACGATAATCTGCAAGCACCATGTATCTGTCTCCTTTTTCCAGAAGTTCCTGCAGAATGGGAACAAAAAGCTCGCGGTTACCTGCCGAGAATCGTCCAAGGCCGATCATATCAATCGTTTTTTTCAGTTCAGGGTCATTTCGGTAATATATTAATGGATCATAAAGACCATTTCGAAGCGTTTCCACTTCCTCAGCTTTCAGACCGAAGATAAAGATGTTTTCTTCGCCCACTTCCTCCATGATTTCGATGTTTGCTCCATCCAGGGTTCCAATAATCTGCGCCCCATTAAGAGCAAATTTCATGTTGCCCGTACCCGAGGCTTCCATGCCGGCCGTAGCTATTTGTTCAGACAAATCCGCAGCCGGAACAATCTTTTCAGCTTGAGAAACACAGTAATTAGGCAAAAAAATTACTTTCAATCTTCCGCCCAAATCCGGGTCGTTGTTTATGACTTTTGCAACCGAATTGATCAGTTTTATGATTAGTTTGGCTTGGGAATAAGCAGGGGCTGCTTTACCCGCAAATATGATCGTTCTGGGTAAAACATCAGATGCAGGGCGTTCTTTGATTCGGTTATAAAGTGTAACGGCATGCAGAACATTTAAAAGCTGACGTTTATACTCGTGGATGCGTTTGACATGTACATCGAAAAGAGTATCCGGATCTACGCCCATTCCGGTCTTGCGTAAAATGTAACGAGCGAGTAGTTTTTTGTTCTTTCTTTTCACCTCCCTCCAAGCCGTCCGAAATTCAGGGTCATCGGCATGAGGAATCAGATCTTTCAATTTGTTGAGGTCGCGGATCCAATCAGGACCGATGGCGGAGGTAATTAAGCGGGAAAGCTCCGGATTGGCCTGAAGAAGCCACCGCCTAGGTGAAATGCCATTGGTAATGTTTTTAATACGGCCTGGGAAAAGTTCGTCAAATTCCTTGAACAGGCCCTTTTTTAAAAGACGGGTATGAAGCCCGGAAACACCGTTAACCGAATGACATCCGACAATCGCTAAATTTGCCATACGCACCCGGCGTTCCGGCCATTCCTGAATGAGAGATAATTTGGCCAGCAGGTTTGTATTTCCGGGGTAACGATCTTTCACTTTTTCTAAAAATCGGTGATTAATCTCATAAATGATTTCCAGGTGTCTGGGAAGCACCTTGCCGAGGATTTCCACCGGCCAGGTCTCCAACGCTTCGGGAAGCAGTGTGTGATTTGTGTAAGCAAAAGTTCGTTCGCAGATTTCCCATGCCTCATCCCAACCTAATCCTTCTTCATCGATGAGTAGACGCATCAGTTCCGGAATTCCGATAGACGGGTGAGTGTCGTTGAGATGGATGGCGATAAGCTCTGGAAAATCAGCAAACGGGTGATTCTTTTTTTTAAACCTTCGCATAATATCCTGAAAGGTTGCGGAAACAAAGAAATATTGCTGTTTCAGTCTGAGTTCCTTGCCTCCCGCGACCTCTTCGCTGGGGTAAAGCACCTTGGAGATGTTCTCGCTGATAACCTTTGCCTCCATGGCTCCGATATAATCCCCTCTATTGAAATACTCCAGGTCGAACTCGCGACTGGACAAAGCTGCCCATAGGCGCATGTTGATCGCATTATCATTGTCAAAACCCGGAATAAGCATATCACAGGCCATCGCCATGATATTGTCTGTATCCACCCACCGATATCGGACGTTTCCCCCACTGTCGGTGTAGCGTTCCGAACGTCCATAAAATTTAACCTCATATAAATATTTTCGGCGCATGATTTCCCATGGATTTCCATACCTTAACCAATTATCGCATCTTTCCACCTGATATCCATCGACGATGGTTTGAAAAAAAATACCGTAGTCGTAGCGAATGCCGTAACCATATCCGGGTATTTTAAGGCTCGCCATGGCATCCATAAAACAGGAAGCCAGCCTTCCAAGTCCCCCATTGCCAAGTCCCGCATCCCATTCTTCTTCTTCCAAATCCTCCAAATTGAACTCGACTTCATTAACCGCTTGGATACACTCTTCTTTCATTTTCATATTGATGATATAATTCATCAAAAAGCGACCGGGCAAGAATTCGAGAGAAAGATAATAAACCCTTTTGGACACCATATCGTAATAGGCGCGTTGCGTCTTGATCCATCGCTCGATGAGCCTGTCTCGTACGCTGTAGGCAAGGCCTTGGTAATATAAATGTTTTCTCGGGGGGATACAATCACTGCCCAGGGTAGACATGATGTGTCGATGAATATCCCGGTCAAGTGAAACGGCTCGAATGGTTTTTTTTAGATTTTTTACGGCCGGATATTTCATTTTCTTTTTCATCTTGTTTCCCTTGAAATACAATAAATAGGTGAACGACGGATTCCCGGCAGCCGTCAATCCTGCGTAACGGGAATTATCCGAAATGCGGTTCGGATGTTGCTGAAATTCAAATGCACAAATCGATTTTTTGATTTCAAAATTTAATTAGGCACATTAGTAAGTAAAAATTTAAAAATCAAGCTTCAAACGCAAAACCGCGTTGCCGGTTTGGTCGGAAAGAAAATCAGCGGAAATCCGGAATCATCGGCCTGATTTTTCCAGAGATTATGGATTTTTCAGCAACGATTATTTTAAAGAGAGTTGTTCTGCCGGGATGCAATAAAATGAAGGGGGATTGGTTTGTGATTTCAGAACAAAATTTCAATCACGCCTGAATGAACCGATGTAACGTATAAAATTTTCTTACTGAAAAGAACCGTTTCTGAATGGCTTGCCAGGCTTTCACCCAGCGGTACCGGTCTCGGATGTTCGATTTGCGGCATAACGTTCTCCTGAAACCTGAAAGCCGTTCTCATGCGATCGGCTCGGCATGTAAAAACGGCTTTCAGCTCGGGAGAAATCAGTTTTTTCAACTATCGTGGATATGATTGGATCATTTTTCCCAGGCCCGGAACTTATTCCGCTTAAGAATCGAAGACACTATGAAACAGCCATTGATAATCAGGGCCAGAAATACCCAGTTCAAGATGGAATCCGAACCGGCTGAAACCATGCGATTCCCCGCTTCCGGAAATAACGTGTGAATAAAACATCCGCCGCCGGAACCCCCATCAGAGGAAACGGCAAATGATCCCCCTTGGGATTGATCGATAAGTGTTTCCGAAGTGCCGGCCTGAATTCCTGAAAAGTGATAAGCCTGGATTTCGATCATCGACGGATTGCCATTATTATGGTTGATTCGACTGCCTGGTACCATCCAGCCCTCTCCATCCGGCAAAACGTTTCCGGAAGCATCGCAGGCCCGAATGCATCTTGTGCCGCTGTACAGATAAACATCCAGATCACGGACATCGGAATATCCGGGGCAGGGTATGAAGATTCTTACCGGCGTATTAAAAACCGTCGGAGGTTGAAGATTCATGGGCATTCCCAATGCTTCCAGATCGGAAGAAATCAAAGGCAGAAGTTCCTCGGGGGGGCCGAATTCCGGTGTAATCGGCTCATCGGCATCATAAATGATCTTGGCGCCTTTGAGTTCGCCGCTGCACACCTGGATACCGGCGGAATAAGCTCCTTCAAGCGCGGGATCTGAAGGATCGACTTCACATGTTTCCGGCAGGTTATCCGGGTCATGAGCAAAAGCGTGAGCCGATGCCGATTCGACACGGAAGCTGAAACACATCGGTACCATTGAGGCCTGTCGCCTGTCTGTAACATCGACCTGGATGTCAATTTCGGCATCAAAGGGGAATTTGCCATACGTATCCAGGCACCGGTCATATACCACCCACAAGTGAGTGACCATCTGGTCCGGATCGTCTGAAAGCTTAACAATTCGTACAACGTCCGTATCGCGAATATCCCGGATATAATAGTTATTTCCGTCATCGATCGTAAACCGCACGCTGGAAGGATCCGTGATGTCAATTCCGTCGGAATCCTTAATGCGAACCGAAAAAGAGCTGTTATCCGGGATGCGGACATTATCTGCGATTCCGGCGTTGTCATGCGGCATCGCTTCGACCAGTTCCGGAGGTGTGGCTATCGGAAGACCGCTGTTTCCTGGATCGGTTCCGAATAGGAACTCTTCATAATTGGACCAGTGGTCGTTGTCGAAATCGCCGTTATCCCCATCGACGCCCGAGGCACTGAGCGGGTTCAAACCGTATTGGATCTCCCATCCGTCCGGCAAGCCGTCGTTATCCGTATCCGAATCCATGGGATTGGTGCCGTTAAGTAACTCTTGCATGTTGGTCAGCCCATCCGCATCCGGATCAACGCCGGGATTGTCCACGCCGTTTGTTTCTTCCCA
>JAHDSC010000177.1 GCA_018432925.1 Desulfobacterales bacterium
GCTTCAACTTTAATTCTAAATCATATTGCTTCGTTTATTTTGAGATATCTCCTAAACATTCTTTTCCTTCGATTTATTTAAAACCGTTCCCGCAATAGGCGTGTCCTTTAGCAACTCCATCACCCGCTTAAGATCATCACCGGAAGTTTTTTCTTCTTCAACCACCAACAAAACGCAATCAACGTAACGAGACAAAACCAGCGCATCGGAACACGTTAAAATGGCCGGGCTGTCAAATATAATTATTCGATCACCCCGATACCGGTCTTTCATTTCTTTTACCAGCGCCTCCATCTTTGAAGAACCCAATAGTTCTGCGGAATTCGACAGGGCCTTACCACCGGGTAGAATCGTAAGCTTCTTGATCCCTGGATTCAATAAAAGATCCGGAATATCCGATTTTCCTGTCAAATAATCTGAAAGGCCGGTATCAAAGTCAACTCCCCAGAAATCTTTTGAAAAGCTGCAATGATTAAAGGAAGGATTCCTTAAATCTGCATCAACGAGAAGAACCGTTCTGTCCAATTCCTGGGCAATACTCACGCCAAGATTGATTGAAATGAATGTTTTTCCTTCACCAGGGTAGGCGCTGGTAACCAAAAAACTGTTCCCTCCAATTTCTTCCAACTTGTTAAGGAGCTGGGTACGGAGAATCTTCACCTGGTCGGTTGTTTTAGATTCTTCAAAAAGAGAAAAAACTTTGTTTTGCTTTAAGACGCAAGGATCAATCTGGCATATTTTCGTTTGAGAATAATTTATTTTTACCTCAGCCCCTTCCAATAATTCCCGTTTTTCTGTTTCAGACCTTAACGCTTTGAGTTCGCCTTTGTTTTCTTGAGCAAAGGGGAAACCATCCGTCTGTCTGGCTTCTTTTGCTTTTTCCAGGGCTTTTTTTATCTTACTCATATTTTTTTATATCCCTTCTAATAATGAAATTTGCCATATGCTTCGAGACAAATTGTAAGAGGCTAGGCCATCATCATCAGCTTGCGTTGCATTTTTAACCACAATATATCCAATGGTATCAAATAATTATTAATGAGCAACAGTGCCACGACAATCGTGACCATGATCGCCGATACCAAGAACATTCTTTTCATTTTCCGCTTTCGTATTTCTTTATCAGTTAACGTATAAGGGATAACTGAAAATACAGGAATACCGGTAATGTTTTTGAGTTCAAAGGAGCTTTTTACGGAATGGTCCAAATTTTCCCTGATAGCGGAAAAGCCTATACTTGTTCCAAAGGCAAGCACAAAACCCAGTAGAATAATGGCTATTCGATTGGGTTTATATGGTTTTTCGGGCAAATAAGCAGGTTCTGTGATTGTAAAGCGTTCACCACGTTGGCTTTCTTCCATCCCTTGGGATACTGTCGCTTCCTGGAGTCTATTCATAATTTCATTGTATTTTCTCTTGGCATTTTCATAATCCCGCGTCAGTTCATTGTATTCTTTTTCCACAATCGGGGTAGCCTCAATTTTACTACGATATTCATCCAGCTTCTGTTTAATCTTTTGCCTGTCCTGTATGAGCCCTTTTATCTCCAATTGTGTGGAAACGATTTGAGTCATCAGGTTAATGTAGGCAGGATTGTCGGGTTTGTTTTCACCAACATCCAATCTTGCCTTTTCAGTTGACAGTTCATCTACCTCTTGTGAAAGAGTCTCCACTTCTTTTGTAAGCCTTATCACATCGGGATGCTTGGCTCCGAGCCTTGATTTCAAAACAGCCAATTGATTTTCCGATTCATTCAATCTCTTGATTTTTAATACGGCATCATCGGATTCTCCTACCTGAGCCTCCAACTCTTCAATCTCTCTTTTCAAATTCTTTATGTCCGGATGCTTTTCGGATAAAGTGGACTGAAGGCTCATGAGCTTTAAACGAAGTCCTTTCAGTCGCTCTGCGGGATTCATGGCCATTTTTCCTTCAGCCGTTACAACGGGAAGTAATGGATCTACATTTGCAATCTGACCTCTGAGATAAATCAACCTGTCTTCCAGAGAACGGAGCCGCATATCCCCGCTGTCAAATTCTCTTTCCAATCTTGCAATGGAATCAAGATTCATTCGATTAAACTCGGGAAGTTCTCCAATATGGGCCTCTTTAAATTTGCTGATTTTATTCTCATGAAAAAGAATTTGTTCTTTGAGATTGTTCAGTTCCCCCTGAAGAAAAACGGTTGTAGAGGAGGCAAGTTTTTCCCTGGTCTTTAATTCTTCCTCAAGATATAAAGAAGCCAGAACATTGGCTACCTTCTGGACGGTGGAAGGATCTTTTCCCTCGTAAGAAAGTGTAAAGGCAATAGTGGCAGCCGTGGGTCGACCGGTTCTTGGATCAATTACATTGGCACTTATGGTTTTCAAATTGATATCCTTGCGCATCTTTACGATGATATCTTCCACAGTGTTCCGGTCTTTCATCTCTGGATAAAGATTGAATTGATTGATGATATCCAGGAGCTTGTTGCGAGTCATTACCTGCTGGGTAATCACCTGTAAACGCTCCTCCACATAACTTGTAATGGCGGACTTGACATAATCTTGAGGAATCTGTTGCCCCTCAATAAGAATTTTGGTCTCGGATTGATAGATCGACGGCAGGATAAAGGCAACTGCAACAGCGGATAGAAATATGAGAAGAAAAGCAAAAATAAAAGCTTTTCTCCTTCTTCTTATAAAACCTTTCAGTTTTTTGATATCATTTTGTTCACCCATCAATGTCTCCTTGTTATTCTCATAATTTTTCTACCAATTCCGGGGAAAATTGAAATGGAAGGCGATCCATATTCTGTTGCGCTCACTTTCTAAATCTTTTGGACGAGATTCTTCAAGTTCGTTCTGATAGCTGTAGGCCAGTTCTATGGAATGATTTTCCGTAAGCATATAATACAAAGAAGGATTGAGTATATAATACCTGGTGTCATCATTGTCGGAATCATCTTCCTGACTGGTAAAATAGAGCCCTGCCACGAAACCGACTCCCAATCGCCCGATAATTCTCTGATTTGCCCTGGTATAAATCCGGTCGGTTTCGACCAGATCTCCATCCGCGTTGTTCCAGATTCTACGACTGTATCCTATCGTAGCTGAACGTGTCTCGCCTCTTTTGTTCAGACTGATATCTACTGTTGTTCCCCAGCTGTCTTCATCTTCCCTGTCATCATTAAAATTTTGGCGGGTGTAACGAGGCCCTGCGGAAGCATTCAAATCTAAAGTTTCGCTGAATTTATGAAACCAGCCTAATAAAAGTTCATAATTATTCGTTTTCTCTTCGTCTGAATCAAAAATCGAATAATTTGTCCGAACGGTTAAAACATCAAGTTGATTTTTTAACTTCCGGTTACATAAAAGCGAAAAATTATCGTAATCATAATCCACGTTGTCTTCAGAATCATAACGGGTTACCGTATGAGTATAATTAAAGTTCAGGTCGGTAAGTTCGGTCATTTGGTAAGAGAGGCCTCCTCCCGCATTATAACGCTTCCGATCTTCCCTTAAATGCACAATGCCCGTTTCTTCAAGCTCGGATTCAAGGGTGGTATCCTTGATGTAAGAAAAATTGCCCGCAATGTTCCACTTGCTTGCCAGTTGATATCTGCCGTTTAAATCATACCGCTGGTTTTCGGTGTCAAGTTCCGTTTCGTCAAAGTACCGCAGGAAATCAACGACAATCAGAGATTGCAGATTCAGCAATTCGGTTGCATAATCAAAGGTCAAACCCGGGCTGATGATGGTAAGATAATCATCTACTTCGTCGGTTGAATTAAAAAATACATTATCATCATATTCGCCGCTAATCCTTAACGAGGGCACCAACGTAACATCATTAGCCGATGCCAAAAGCGGAAACAAAATAATCAGGCAAAAACATAAAATTATCAGAGATATTTTTTTCATAGCAATTATTTTCATAAATTCTCTAGGCTGATTATGTTTCAATTTGGATACAGTTCCGGGCCGATTTTTGTTTTCAGGGAACAACAACCACGTCTCCCCTTTCAAGAACGATGTTTTGTTCAAGGTTTTTCCCTTTTTCAATCTGTTTATAATCAAAGGGAATCTTGACGCTATCATTTTTCTTTTGTCTGAGAATATGAATGTTTCCGGCCGAGGCAAAAGGGTTCAACCCCCCTGCCATGGATAAAATCTGCACCACGGTCGTTTCCAATGTGATTGGAAATTCACCTGGTCGGTTCACCTTGCCTATTACATAGGCTTTCAGGCTGTTAATCTCCACAAGCATAACCGTTACCGTAGCATCCGGAACATATTCCGACAGTCTCGTTGTGACTTCTTTTCTCAGATCCGCAACGGTAAGATTTGTCACATCGATGTCTCCGACAAGCGGAAAAGCAATAACACCATCAGGAGGAACGACCATATTGCGACTCAGGCTTTCATCCTTCCAGACGGAAATTTCCAGAGTATCGCCTGGACCGATATGGTAAGCAGCCTCTTTAGCAAAAGCTGAAGAACTTGCAACGATAAACAAAAACAAAACAATCATGTAAAAACCTTTTTCTTTCATTAATCCCTCCTTCCCTGCCACACATCGAAATGACGTCGATAAAGGTTATTATCATATCTTTCAAGTCGCGGACAACTATAGCCTATTACATAACGCCCACTTTCGTCCAGTTTCTGCGCCAGGCCCAAATTTTAATTTTCGAAAAACAAAATTTAAAATTTCATGAAGAGCAAATTATATGCCATTTAAATAGATTTTTAACCGCAAGGACGGGAAAATGAATAATATTCTATTTTTTTAAATTATTTTAGATGGTTATAATTTATTCAGATGATCCGATATTCGCTCTGTGGCGCCTGCGCGAATCGATTTTTACAATGGTTCGAAAAAAAGATGAAATGATTTTCATAGGAGTGTGAAAGTTATTATATATTGTTTCCCATGTATGAAATTTGTGAGGGCTCGCATGTTTTTAAAAACCTCTTGCCGAATGATATCCGTTAAAATCCGAATATTTTACCAGTCCATGGTTTAACCGGGAATCAGAGACGGTTACAAACGTTTTATTCCGTAACAGGCTGGCCGTAACCGTTTTGGTTTTTTTATACAGTGTTTTGCGAAAGGAGCGCAAATACCCGGTTACCTGCAGGCATCTTAACACGGCACATCGCAATGGACTATCGACCATGTTCAAGAGTATTATACACCTTGATCGCATCTTCTTTTCCGTAAAAAAACTGCCGGCTGTTAAGGGCCGACCACAGGTGTTCCCTGGCTTTCATTTTTTCCCCCAATTTAAGATAGATCATGCCTAATCGGTAACTCATATCGGGAATCCTTGCCGCCTTTTCCTCCAAAAACGGCAAAAGGCCCCCTGCTTTTTCATAATTGCCTTGCTGGTAATAAATCCATGCAGCGGTATCCATGATATAGGGTGATTTATCGAATTTTTTCAGCAATGGCTTAATGAGGCGTTCCGCTTCAGCAAGATTTTTAACGGTTGGCTCATGCTCGGCATAATAAAAAGCAAGGTTATTGGCCGCCATCGATATATTAGGGTTCTTATCCAGAACCTCTCTATATATATCCTTTGCCTTGGTGTACTCGCCTTTCCTATCAAAAAGAGTTGCAACGATCAAGGCAAAGTAAAGGTTTTCAGGGTGTTGTCTTCTTAACTTTTCATAGTTTTCAATGGTTTGATCGATGGAACCTGTTGCCTGTTCAAGCCGAGCCAGATAAAAAAAAGCTTCAATACATTCAGAATTGATTTCGAGGGCATTTTGGAAATTTTTCCCGGCCATCGCATCATCTCCTTTTTGCGCATAAAGCTTTCCCAGCAAAACATAGTAATCTGAATTTTTGGGTCTTTTTGCGATCTGCCGGCGACACCTTGCAATTGCCGCATCCAAATTTTTCTCTCTAGCCATATGATTTATCAGCTTATCCAGGGCGGGAACAAAATCGGGATCCTTCTTTAACGCCTCTTCGAAAAACGAAAAAGCCTCCCTGTCATTTTTTTTCTCCAATCTCACCAAACCAATCCTATACAAAACATGCGGCGAATCGGGGTCAAGAGCCAGGAGCCGATCGGAATAGTTTCGCGCCCGATCCGTTTCTTTTTCCAAAAGGGCAATATCCGTTGCAAGAAGCAATGCCCTTCTGTTATCAGGTTCCATCCTCAGCACTTCTTCGAGTTGGTCTTTTGCCCGGTCAATATTGCCTTCCTGCCTGTAGATGTCCACCAGAGCAAACCGAGCCTGCATGACAGTCGGATTTTTTTCGAGGATACTTTTACATATTTGTTTCGCGAGCAACGGTTCACCGTTCAAAAAATGAGCGCGCGCAAGATTCATGGAAAATGTTATATTTCCGGGTTCTTGTTTGAGTACGGTTCGGAATTCGGCAATGGCACCCATATAGTCCTGTTTCACCAGAAGGATATTCCCCTTCATCCGGTGCGCCTGCAAATCCGCTGGGTTTTCCCTTATAACCTCTTCTACGAGCTTGAGCGCATGATCATATTGGTTTTCTTTGATAAAAATTTCGGCCTTGAAAAGCTTGGATTTCAAATTATTGGAACCTGCCGGAACTTTTTCCATAAATCGATCCATTGTCGCAATCGCATTTTCAAAATCTTTTTTATCCGCAAAATACCCGGCAAGAATCTCATAGGCTTTATATCTTTTTGGCATATCCCTGATCGTTTTTCTCAGCGTTTCAATCATAAGCCGATACTGGTGATTGTCATAGTAAAGCCGGGCCAGATATAGCCGACTGCTTTCATGCTCCGGATAATCCATGACCATTTTCTTCAGGATTCTTTCTGCCTCCGTGATTTTTTGATTTCGGACATAAAATTTTGCAAGCAATAATTCCAAATCGTGGTTTTCAGGATTTTGCCGGATAAGGTTTATATATTCTTTTTCAGCCGCCGATAAATCGTTATTTTTTTCCAGAGTTTCCGCCAGCAACAATCGGGCAGCTTGATTTTGTTGATCCTGAAACAGCAAATCCCTTAAAATTCTACTCGCGGACGCCGGATCTTTTTGCTCCATGCGTGACTTTGCCATCACAAAGTAAGGTTCCGTCTTTTCCGGATCCCGTTTGATAAGAGACTCCAATATCTGTTCTGCCTCATGATACTTTTGATCCGTTATAAGGCAACCGGCTTTAAGCAACAGTGCGCCCTCATGCTCCGGATTTCTTGACAGAACCATCTCTGCTCTTATCGCAGCCTCCCCCCATCGCTCCAATATCAATAAAACATCACCCAATGCAACCTGAGCGTCGGAAAAATCCGGGTCATAATATACTGCCTTCGAAAGATAACCAACGGCTTTTTTCCATTCATTTTCCCGGTACTCAACCATCCCGAGCATGTAATAAGCCTCAGCATATCTGGGATCGATTTGAATGGCATTCTTAAATTCCATACGGGCTTTTACATAGTCGTCTTTTTCGAAAAAAGCATTCCCTCTTTCAAAGTACTTTGTCTTCTTGTCTTCCATGCTGCCGCAGGAAAAAACCATGAGAGATAAAATGATTATGAAAAATCGACTGGCTGTTTTATGCTTCATATACGATTTGACTCCTGAAATTAAAAGCACCTAAAATTTAAAGTTTCCTTCTTCTATCATTGCCCTTTGGAAGAAAAGTTGGCTTATGCACATTAAAAAATACGCAACGGTGGATGTTTACTATTTTTGTTGATTCTTTTTCAACCGATCAGACCTCTTATGCTCACAATGGTCAGGGCCGATATAGTCGTAAATCCAAGTCTATTTAAATTAACACGAAGTTCTCCGATTAGCACCTCATATGTAAAATAAAGAACGATAATTTTAGCTGCTATCAGACCCAGTTGATAACTCTGTATTCTCTGATCCGGCAGATTCGGAACAACCAGAGCAATAAACAGGATCAAAAAATCCATCGGGGTACTTTTAAATCCATTTTGCCTTCTCGTAAATTTAAGTGTCAAAACGGCGAAAAACACCAGAAAGCCAAAAGACAGGTTATAAAGTCCTGCAAGGTCATCATTCATCCATTCAACCATGCTCTTATCACTAAGATAGACCACAAAGGGAATTAAAAGATATAAACTCACCACCATTACGGTCTTCATCCACGATCGGTCGATAAAAATCACCAAAAGGTTCAGAACCAGAAGAGCCATTGAACATATTGAATAATTTGAAGGAATAGCTACCGGAATAAAACAGGTGAAAAGCAAAATAAAATATGCACCGATCTCAACGATTCGGAAAGAAACCTTGATAAAGATATTTTTCTCTTTTAAGATCCGCAATCGCCTTTTAATAACCTTATCAAAAAAATCATACCGTTTTATTTTTACACCTTTTTTTTCTATTAAAATAGACCCCGCAACCATTACGCTCGAAACAATAAAATAGAAAATCACTAAAAATGAGTCGGAACTTGACCTGAAAACAAATGCGAAGGTAACCAGACAGGCTTGTATAAAGTAAATGAAAACCACAGATTCCGTATGATAAAGGCCCAGGTTCATAAGTTTATGATGAAGATGATTTTTATCCGCTACAAAAAGAGGCCTCTCTTTCAGTATCCGCTCCAGGATAACGGTTATTGTGTCTATCACAGGAAGACCGACTAAAAACAACGGTAAAAAAGGGCTCATGGATTGATTTGTCTGGGTTAGGCTCAAAGAAAGTATTGCCGCCATAAAACCGATCAACTGACTTCCGGCATCTCCCATAAATACGTTTGCGGGATAAGTATTAAACCTGAGGAAACCGAAGATCGCCCCGCTAATAGCAATGGATATTAAGGCAACGGAAACATCACCGACGAGATAAGCCAAATATCCGATGCAAATGAAGCTGAGAAGCGAGATTCCCCCTGCCAGCCCATCGAGGCCGTCGGACAGGTTGATTGCATTGGTCACTCCCATTATCGCAACAAGTGTAAAGGGTATGGAAAAAACAACAGGAAGAGAAATTTTATGTCCCAACAGCATACCAAGGGATTCTATTTTTACTCCTCCATAAAAGATCACAATCAGACCCGCTATCAGCTGTCCGGCAAATTTCGCCTTATATCCAAGTTCTTTAATATCATCAATAAAGCCAAAAAGTACGATAACCCCGGCCCCAAACAGAACCGCGCTCACAAATTCATTTCCAGATGCCCAAAGTAAAAGGGGAACAAAAACCCCCATTGCGATAGCTATGCCACCTGTCTTTGGCATGGGAGACGTATGGATCTTCCGCTGGTTTGGGACGTCGACGACCTTCATCCTAAACGCTAAACCCTTTAAAATAGGGATCAGGATGATGGTGAGAAACATGGAAAAAAGAAGAGTGGAAAAATAAATCATATTCGGAGCAAAAATTTTAGGTTTATTTTGTTTGCCCTTTGTTATCTCTAAGTGCCTGTTTTAAAAAAGCAGGAAAGGCAATAAATCTTAATATTCCAAAAGTCGGAGGTTTCATAACCGAGGGCAAAGGGTGAAGTCATAGCAAAAATATAATTCGAACCCTTTAAAGTGAAGGATCTGGAGTTCTCTGTCTTTCTCGCAGTTCGAACATCAAGGCATTAAACAGACCTTTTAGCCATGTTGTTAATATGGTCGAGTACAGTATAATTAGAAATGGTTTGAAAACTTTATTCTAAATTTTCCACATGTTCCGAATTCGGAGATATTTTGGAATAATTATGGGTTTTCCACCAACGATCTGAAATAATGCTTCGACGATCTTCTCAAAACATTTTTCAGAACAGACATTTGAAGGATGTTGCAGGGATAGAAAAATATAATTCAGTCTATCTTTTCTCTTGTGTTTTGAGAGAACTTTTCAGCTTATGAATTAAAACCAATGCGGCAAAGACCGGCAGCATCTTTTGCCTTTTTATTCTTTTTGGTTCTGAAATCAGCCGGTACAGCCATTCTGCTGAGCATTGCCGCCAGCTTTCAGGAGCTCGCTTGACATTTCCTGCAATGGTATCAAGTGTTCCACCAATGCCCTGACAAATTTTAATGTTTGTTAAAAAATTTTTATAAGTTTCAAACCATTTCTCCTGTTTTGGGGAGCCAAGCGCCAGAAACAGAATCTCGGCTTGAGATTCGTTAATTCGATTGACCAGATCGCCCATTTCCTTTTCATCCACATAGCCATTGGATCGACCCGAGATATTCAATCCGGGATATCGGATCACTAATTTTTCCACAGCGCTTTTATTGACTTCCTCGCCGGCTCCATAAATAAACACTTTTTTTCCTTTTTTTGCAGCCAATTCACAGATGTTTTCCATCAGCTCTACACCGGGGACGCGCGACAGCTTGGCACCATATAAGATTCTAGCAGCCATTACGATCCCAATTCCGTCCGGAATTAACAAGTCCGCATTTTTAAATACATTATATAATAAAGGGTCCTTCGGAACCGTGAAGTTCTTTTCAGGATTTGCCGCAAATATCGAATAAGGTCTTTTACCCCATTTAAGAAATTCCTCTACTTTTTTTACAGCATCTCTCCGGTTGACCGGATCAACCCATATATCCAGGATTTTGAGTCTCTTATGCACGTTGAGAAATCCTTTGATTCATGAATCCATTTTCCATCGGAGATTCAATGCATATCGCGGTGACAAAAGAAACTTGGTTGACGGATCCATATTTGTGATACCTCAAAACCTCGTTTCTCTGTTTGATTCCATAGCGAGGCGAATACCATCC
>JAHDSC010000104.1 GCA_018432925.1 Desulfobacterales bacterium
ATCAGCGCCTGTTTGCTGGGGCAAAAGGTAAGATATGACGGCGGGCATAAATTAGATCATTTCCTGACGGACACTCTCGGTCAATTTGTAGAATATGTTCCGGTCTGTCCGGAAGTCGAATGCGGTTTTGGGGTACCCAGAGAAGCATTTCGTCTGGAAGGAGACCCAAAAGCACCCCGTCTCATAACCCGGCGCAGC
This sequence comes from Desulfobacterales bacterium, assembly GCA_018432925.1. GTDB lineage: Bacteria > Desulfobacterota > Desulfobacteria > Desulfobacterales > JAHDSC01 > JAHDSC01. Next base: position 199 of record JAHDSC010000104.1, read on the forward strand.
AAAGCTGACTATACCGAACCAATGGTTCAATGGGCTGAAAAACGGGTGAGACAACTTGAAAAAGAAGCGCTTTGCGGTTTTATTTTTAAAAGCAAGTCCCCCAGCAGCGGTATGGAAAGGGTGAAAGTATATAATGAAAAAGGGATGCCTGTTAAAAAGGGAAGTGGCATTTTCGCACGAATATTCATGGAACATTTTCCGCTGATACCGGTTGAAGATGAAGGACGCATTCATGATCCGAAGCTAAGGGAAAATTTTATCGAACGGGTATTTACCATGAAACGATGGAGGGAAACCCTTGCGGCAAAATGGAGTATCGGCAATCTGGTGGACTTTTATACCCGCCATAAATTTTTAATCCTCTCACACAGCCCGATTCATTACCGTTTGCTCGGCAAACTGGTGGCTGATGCAAAACAGCTTCCGATCAAGGAATTATACCCAGAGTACGAAACGCTTTTAATGACGGCAGTATCGATGAAAACCACGATTCGAAAAAATACCAACGTACTGCAGCACATGATGGGTTATTTTAAAAAACTGACAAGCCCGGATGAAAAACAGGAATTGCTTGAAATCATATATCAATATATGCAAGGAGACCTGCCGTTGATTGTTCCGGTCACCCTCATGAATCATTATGTCCGAAAATATCAACAATCTTATCTTAAAGAACAAATTTACTTAAATCCCCATCCGCTCGCGCTCCGATTGCGGAACCATGCTTGATTTCTTCCCGTTATCCCTCACTTCCGGAGGCTGGATGCATTTTGAAAAAGGCGGTCGGATTGTTTTCTCGGATATATTGTCCGATACCATTTACGATTCCCTGGCACAGTCGATCCTGATAGTTTTCATTAATCAGCCGCTGGCATTCCCTGGAATTGCTGATAAAGGAAGTTTCAACCAGTATGGCAGGCATTTGGGCTCCCAAAAGCACATAAAACGGCGCCTGTTTCACGCCTTTATTTTTTGTGTTGTTATAGTTTTTTTGTATACCTTTACATATGGACTCCTGAACGGCGGTTGCCAATCGACTCGACTCGTTGATTTTTGCATTTTGCATGAGATCATTTAGAATCGCCTGCAGATCGCTGATGTTTTTCGTGGAAGTTGCATTTTCTCTGGCAGCCACCAAAATCGCCTCATCGTCTGTTGCGAGATTCAGGAAATAGGTTTCAATACCGAATGCTCTTCGATCTCTTGCGGCATTGGTGTGAATGGATATAAAAAGATCCGCATTTTTGGTGTTCGCGATCGCCGTACGCTCTTCAAGAGTAAGATACCGATCGGCGTCTCTGGTCATGATGACCTCACAACCCAGCTGTTCACGGATTTTTTTTCTGAGTTGCCTGGCAATCTTGAGTGTAACATTTTTCTCATGAACGCCTTTCAAATATCCGGGCGCTCCGTAATCGCGACCCCCATGACCCGGATCGATAACGATGGTGTTGACACCGAGAGCCAGCTGTTTCGCTAGAGCACCGGCTGAAATTTTACCGTTGTTTGCGATGCCTTCCCGGGAGTTTTTTGCGACAGCCGACTCGGCAGCATCGCCCCATACATCGATAACGATCCTGAAGGGGTTTTTAAGGGAGAAAATCTTGTAAGTTTTAAAGGATTTGATATCAACAACCACCCGAACCGAATCCAATGTATACTGTCCTGCCCGAGCGCCGCTGAGCAGATCATCATTGATAGGAATTATCTTTTCAGTGTCTTTCGCCAACTTGCTGTTTCCCAAGTCGACATACAATCTCTGGGGTTTATGAATTGCGGGATCTTTCTTGAGTAGCCGGTGAGTATAGGATGTCTCTTCATCGGCATCGATAACCACCCGGGTATAGTTGGGATTGGACCAGAACCTCAGCCCGGTGATATTTGCAGCCTTGCTTTCGTTCAGATTGCGATCGTTTTGAGCCGATGCTTCAGGTGGAGATGCGGTTTCAATCAACCTTGTAAGGTCATCGGATCTCTCTTTTTTTCCATTTTCTTCATCACACAAATCTTTTTTGGAGGCGCTTTCCGGTCGATCCGAATTGAAAATACGGTCGATGGTGTCTTTGGCCTTGATCCTGTATTTGCTTTTCGGATATCGGTTTATAATTCGTTTAAAAATATCAATGGCTTCATCGACGTCCGAGGTTCTCAGTGAATGTTTAAACAATTCATAGTAGAGAATTCCGGACATATACATGCCGGCAGCGGCCCATGGCCCGTCTGGATCATCCCGATAAACATCTTGAAACCGCTTGATACATGACATCCAGTTATCTCTGTATTTCTGCTTTTTGGGGTTTTGCCGCAGCTTTTTATAAGAAGCTTCGGCAATAAAGTATTTATTTTTTGCGGTGACCGCCGATGACTCGCGTGGCCAACACAGCGCAATGACACAGCAAATAAGAACACAGTATAATATGGGTTCTCTCTTCATCCTCGATACAGGATTGGGAAAATTCTTCCGCGATCGGGAAGTTGTGTACTGCGCTTTCATTTTTTTGTTATGTGCGTCTTTCAAGTATAAAATTATTGAGAGGATCGATCCGCTGGCTTCTTTGAATCCGTATATAGGCTGTTTGCCTTTTCCTGCAACTCATTTAAGCAATTCAATGCATCCAGCGGAGTCATTTTCAATATATTCATGTTTTTCAGTTTATCGATTATAAAATGCTCGGGTTTGAGAAAAAGATCGAGTTGCATCTGCCCCTTTCCAGTTTCATTTTCACGCAGGCAAAATTTCGACAAATCATTGAACCGATGCTCTGCGTTTTCAATTTCCGAGAGAATTTCTTTGGATCGTCTTATCACGATATCCGGAATACCGGCAAGTCGCGCCACCTGAATTCCATAGCTTCGGTTCGTGCCGCCTTCAAGAAGTTTTCTTAAAAAGATTATTTCCTCGTTCCACTCTTTCACGGCAATATTATAATTTTTCACACGAGGCTTTTCCAGAGCAAGTTCGGTCAATTCATGATAATGAGTGGCAAACAGGGTTTTGACCCCTTTTTGTTTCAAGTCGTGAAGATACTCGGCGACTGCCCATGCAATGCTCAGCCCGTCAAACGTGCTGGTCCCTCTACCAATTTCATCCATGACGACAAGACTTTGATTGGTTGCGTTGTTGAGAATGTTGGCGGTTTCTTCCATTTCCACCATAAATGTACTTTGCCCGTGAGAAAGATTATCCAACGCTCCGACCCGTGTAAAAATTCTGTCTGTAATCCCGATGGATGCTTTGACCGCAGGAACGAAAGAACCCATATGACTCATCAATACAATAAGCGCCACCTGACGAAGCACCGTCGATTTCCCCGCCATGTTCGGGCCGGTTATAATCAGCACCTGATTTTCATTATTATCCATAATGATGGAATTCGGCACAAAACGCTCGCCGGTTATCATCTTTTCCACAACGGGATGACGCCCCTCTTCAATACATAGGTAACCGTCGGTATTTATCTCCGGGCGGCAGTATTGATTCTCATCGGCCATTTCAGCAAGGCTCATCAAACAGTCCACCCCCGCTAAAAACCGGGCAATCTTTTGAATACCCGAATTGTTTTTTGCAACCCGGCTTCTTATATTATTAAACAATTCATATTCCAACGCCGTCCGCCTCTCTTCAGAACCCAAGACCTTGATTTCAAAAGATTTGAGTTCTTCCGTAACGTAGCGTTCCGCATTCACCAACGTTTGTCTGCGGATGTAATGGGCAGGTGCGGCTGTTGAATGGGATTTCGAAATTTCGATATAGTATCCGAACACCTTGTTATATCGAACCTTCAGGGAGTTTATTCCGGTTGCCAGCCTTTCCTGCGTTTCCAGCTTTGCCAGCCAGCCTTTACCATCCCGGCTGATATTTATGAGTTCGTCTATCTCGGCGTTGTATCCGGGTCGGATCATTCCTCCTTCATTGATTGTCGGGGGGGCGTCCTCGCGAATTGCCTTTTCGATAAGATCCGCCAGATCATAAAGATCTTCGATATTCTCATCACATCTGAACATCCGAGCATTAAACCGGGAAATCTCGGACCATATCTTCGGAAGCATATTCAGAGAACATTTCATCGCCACCAGATCCCTCGCATTGCAATGTCCCATGCAAATCCTGCTCCCGAGTCTTTCCAAATCATAAATCGACTTCAGGTTTTCTCTGATGTTTCTCCGAGCCCGGGTGTTATTTTTGGCTTCTTCAACGGCATCAAGTCTGGCCAGTATCTGCTGTGGGTCGATAAGAGGATATCTTATCCATCTTTTTAATAGCCTTCCTCCCATGGCCGTAACGGTTCGGTCAATCGTTCCGAGCAGGGTTCCCTGACTGGCCCCTGTCCGTATATTTTTTATGAGTTCAAGATTCCGGCAACATAATTCATCAATGAAAAGGTAGTTATGTAAGGAGTAGGATTCGATTCCGGCAATATGTTCGATTTTTTGTTTTTGTGTTTCACCGACATAATATAAAAGAGCTCCTGCTGCACTCACCCCTGCCTTTAACTTTTCACATCCGAAACCCTCGAGTGAAATGGTTCCGAATTGCCCGATCAGGCGTTCACGAGCCCGTCGATATTCAAAAACCTTATCATTTAAAAAGGATATCGATCTGTCGGACAACGCGTGAATCATTGGCAATAAATTTGTATCGTTTTTCGAATGTTCCGGAAAGATAACCTCGCTTGGCGAAATTCGAAAGGTTTCTTCAATGATGGCATCCAAATCCGTTGACTCGGATAACCGGAATGCACCGGTTGAGATGTCAAGGCAGGAAATTCCGACGGAGGAATTATCTAAAGAGACAGACAGAATAAAATTGTTTGATTTTTCGTCAAGCAATTCATTTTCGATGATCATCCCGGGAGTAATGATTCGGACGATGTCTCTTTTGACGAGACCTTTTGCTACTGCAGGATCTTCGACCTGATCGCAAATCGCGATTTTATACCCCTTTTCCACCAGTCGGGCGATATAATTTTGAGCGGCCCGAACCGGCACGCCGCACATGGGTATGGAGGAGGTGTCTTTTTTGTTTCTGGAGGTTAATGTGATTTCAAGAAGTCTCGAGGCAAGTTCGGCATCCTCGAAAAACATCTCATAAAAGTCTCCCATTCGGTAAAACAGTATGGCATCCATGCATGTTTCCTTGATAGACAGATACTGCTTTATCATGGGAGTTGATTTGGAAGAAGTCATAGATTAAGCAATAATTGATATCACTTCCGATTGCTGCAAATGCCCTTTCACATTAAAAGCGGGTGGATAAGCATATTGCTCTGACTTTTAAACGATCCTCTGTTTTCGTTCCTTTTCTTTTTTCAGGAATCTTCTCTCACATTCTCTTTGTCTTCTGAATAAAGCTTTTTGTCGAACCGCTTCTCAGGTTTTCCAGTTCGCTTCTGAGTTCGGATATTCTTTCCAGGTGACTGTCGACGGCTGCGTTTAACCGTTTAATTTCTTTTCTTGATTTCATTCGCTGGGACAGATTGAAAAAAAAAGCGATTATATAACCAAGAATAAAACAGGCAATCAAAAGGATATAATTGTCTAATTCTGGCCAACTGTATTGTTCAAAAACAAGATCGATTTTGAAGGAGTGCTTGCTCGTAAAGTAGGGCAGATTCTGATAAACGATCACCGCAAGAAAACCCAAGATGATGATCCAGAGAGCGATCTTAACTTTTTTCATAAGGTTTCTCCTTTATTTTTAACCTGTTGCGTTTAGATTAATAAAGTATGGCTTTAATTTATCAAAGGTCGCCTTCAAATGCTCGGGAATAACACGCACCTCTGCAAATACGGTGAAGGCATTGGTGTCCCCGATCCATCTCGGAACAACGTGGAAATGCAAATGTTCTTCCACTCCGGCGCCCGCGACTTTTCCGAGGTTTATTCCAACATTGAATCCTTCCGGTTTCATGACCTGTTTCAGTATTTTTATGGATTGCTCAACGATGAAAAGGAGTTCCCCCATTTCTTCTTTATCGAGCTGGCTCAAGGATGAAATGTGGCGTATCGGAGCTACCAGAAGATGCCCGTTGATATAGGGAAATTTATTCATGACGACCATGGTTGTTTCGCCCTTGTAAAGGGTCAGATCGTCATGCTCTGAAATCGCATTGCAAAATATGCATCCCTCTTTCTTGTCGCTCGTTACATATTCAATACGCCAAGGAGCCCATAGAGTCTTCATATCGGATGTCCATTCGATAAAAAATTCCTTAAGTCATTGATGGATATGTCTCAGTTATCCTTAAAAAAAGCATTTCAATTTTTTTCAAGCAGGCTTCTAAGAATGCACGGTACAAAAATTGCAATTGCAGAGGCAAGGCTCTTGGAAGTCGTTTGGCTATTACTATTTTTAGGCTTAAAACTCAACCATTTTTTCCGTATATCGGAACGAGTTCCAGCTCTCCCCAAGCACCCAGATCTTCATCGACAATGATGACAATTCCATCCAAGCCTTCAATCCGTTTTCCGAATTCTATTGCTCCATGTATATCTTTTTTGGATTTTACACGGTTGCCGATTGAAGTTGCCGCCGCATCCGCAAGGCAGCAGGATTCAGATACGACGCATACCGCATCGGCTTTTCCAAGGCTCAAAGAGTGACCGACCGTACCCGATGATGTGCATACGGAAATCGGTCTTTTCAAGGGAGGAAGGCGCAAGCCGATATGCAAGCACAAAGGAGATTTGCCGGCAAAAATGCCGATTGTGACCGAATCGTCCGTTTTCAGAAAAACATCACCGCCATTTTCAACAATGACTTCCCCTGTTCGTTTCAGCAAATCCATGCCCACCTGCTCGGCTATGGCTCCCGCAACTGCGGCCATCGGTCCCACCCCCGCAATCTTGGAGGCATCGGCCATCTTTCTGATTATGTCCGGAGCAGGACTCGTGATCAACCAAGGTACAAGCGTTTCAGCAAACTCTGGATATCTCTTGATATAATTTTCGATATACCCCCGATATCTTAGAACGAGATCCCGAGTTCTGTTCTCGAGAACTTTTTCCGCCTGCACGAACAGATCGGTTTCCTTGACGACCACGTGGAAAGATACCAGATTATTTTTGCGCACCTGGTTGCGGTAAGTTTTTTTGGTATACATGATGAATCATTCATGAAGCTTTCCCCGGAAAACCTGAATCCATATCGACGAAAAATCCGGAGGAATGAACCCTTTAGCCCAGCCGAGGCTTAGGCCTCGTGTGCGCCGGGCATTGCCTCAAAAAATATTGATCGGTCATGCCGGCGATGAAATCTCGGACAATCTGCCCGCTGCTATGGTTTGCGATATAGCTTTCTGACATATCTTCCAAAAAATTTGTAAAAATGACCGAGGATCGGTTTTCTTTTTCGATATCGGTCAGGTACTTTTCAAAAAGCATCTCGAAAAGGTTCTTTATGACACCGGCGTTTTTTTTTATTTTTGGATTCATGTAGATATGATCGAGATTAAAGGTCTTGAGCTGTTTTAATGCCTCGGACACTTCCGGACTGAAAGCGATGTAATTTTTCTGGTAACTGTTTTTAATAATATCGGTCACGAGAGTGTAAACAATCGTACCGTTTGTATTCCCAAGCAGTGTTGCGGGCTCCTTCGGAAGATCGGATCTTTTTATCATATTCAGCCTTATGGCGTCCTCGATATCCCGTCCGATATAACTGATCGTATCGGCCATCCTTACAACGCATCCCTCCATAGTTTGCGGAATCAGGCTTGTCTTTGAATCAAACCGTTTTATTTCCATTTCCCTTCTGAATTGATCAAATGTTTTGCTTTTTTCCGGCGTGAGAAATTCATTATGAATTTCTCCATCATGGCAAAGAATCCCGTCAAGGGTCTGAAGGCACAGGTTCCATCCTCTTCCTTTTCGTTCGACCGCATCCAGGAATTGAACGCTTTGCACATTGTGCAGAAAGCAACCGATTCCATGAGACTGGCAAATTTCAGACAAAACGGTTTCACCGTCATGTCCGAAAGGGCAATGTCCGATATCATGGGCCAAGGCGATCGCCTCGACCAAATCCTCGTTCAATCGTAAAAATCGGCAGATGGTTCTGGCAATTTTTGATACCAGTTGGACGTGAAGCACACGATGGGTAATGTGATCATTTTTGATCAGATAAAAAACCTGGGTTTTATCAATATAACGTGTGTAGGCAAGCGAGTGAAGGATCCGGTCCACATCCTGGAAAAAAGCCTGCCGATATTCGGTTTCCAGACGATCTTCATGTAACCGGCGGATACCCTTTTCGCTCAATGTGGCCAGAGGCGACAAAATATCTCTTTCACGTTGGTTCAAAAAAAGTCGAATCTTGTCAAGGTCTATATCATAAGGTGCAGGGCGATGATGCTTCATTTTCTGTTTGTGTCCTAAAAAGTTTCAAACCGTCGGCCGAGCGGTTTTTTTATTACTGATTTCAATTCGGGCTATGACCGGTTGCCATTAGATGCAAGGGCAAACAGTCGTTTTATTTCTTCTTGACTCCGCTTTGTATGGCTGCCTGGCCAGTATACCCTCCGGCACTGGTTGCAAAATTGGAAGGTATCGTGGGTTTCCCATGTATAATCTGATACCATATTCCTCACGAAATCCTTATCCACCGGATTAATGGGAGTATTGCATCGGATGCATATGGAAAAAGGTTCTGTATCCTCGGTATTAATTTGAAGTGCTTGAATCACTTCCGTCAACTGATCGAAAGGATGATCCGACTTTATAAAAATAAGCCGACCGGATGTGTCCCGATCCCGGACACGAGTCGTGCGGGTGAGCCTTATCCGGCACTCTTCTTCAGTATTCATCGGTCGGCTATCTGAAAAATCCTGGCCATCGATTGTATCGAATCCCAAAATACGAAGCCATTTTGCAAGCTTTCCCAAGGTTTTTTCCACAGAAAAGGAAATGTGAGATTTTTTTTTATTATTATAAGGCCCCGATATAACTTTGTGCATTACAGGCCTCCACGATTATCATGCACGGATTCTAACATTTTTTCTTTCTCGCTCTTCCGTGTCTTATCTTTATTCCGGTGGAAGTAACATGAACAGGGATGGAGAAACCGGAATATTTGTCCAGTATTTTTCAATATCAAGTTGAAACCCTTCGCCGTTATCGTTGAAAAGAACAATTCGCGAAGGTAATTGGTATTGCGCTTCATTATGGATGGAGATAATTTCCGCCCGGTACACCAGCGAACCATTTATATCCAACATTTCAACCGCCTGAACGATTTTCTTGCTTTTATCAAGGTATATGTTTTCAATTAAACCCCGCCATTTCTTTTTGAGTATCAGAACATAGCCGTCGCCGTCTGTGTTCTTTGCCATAAAGGCGGAATCGTGATCTTTCACGGGGACGCGCCCTGATAAAAATGCAAAAACATCCTCGGATTTTACGGGAATTGCAAGGAATTTTTCCAGGTTGGATTCGGAAACTCGCTTTTTATAAAATTTACGGTCGGAGTGAGATAAAATAAAAAAATGTTCCCCATCATTGGCAAGGCTGGCAACGGGTTGCCCCGAAACACTGAGAATTTCTATTCGAAAGCGTCCGGATTTTGATCCGATCCATGCCGTCCGGGCGGTTTGGTGTCCATTTTTGTTCCAGATTCTAATTTTCCCGAGGCCTTTTAGAATCTCCAGGTTTTCATTTTTATTTTTCAACGTTAAAATGATTTCCTGAATTTCATAAAGATCTCCCGTTTGCATATCGAAACCTTCCAAAGGGACGGAAGTTTCCCGAATTCCTCCGCTAAATCGGCTACAGGAGGAGAGAAAAAAGGGGATGATTAGAAGAAAAATGATAACCCGTTTCAAATTTCGGATCTTGTTTTCCATTTCAGTCGGATTTAACGCGGCAAAATGAGGCAGTCTTCTCCCGGATGATTTTCCATGCAAACTATGGATGTGGTTTTTTTTCTTCCGGCTTCAGTTCCAGGATCTTTTTTTCCAGATCGGTCTGGTTATCCGTTTTTTCTTGCAGCGCACGCTTGTAATATTTCAAGGCATTCTCCCGATCATTTGTCTTTTGAAACGCATCGCCCAAATGCTCCAGAATAATCGGATCGTCGGGCACCAGACGGGCCGCTTTTTCCAAAAACTCCAGCGCCTTTTCATACAACCCCTTCTTGAAATATACCCACCCCAGGCTGTCGATAATATAACCGTCATCAGGCTTATGCTTCAGGGCTTCTTTAATCAGGCGTTCCGCCTCATCAAGATTTTGTCCCAGATCCGCATACGTATAGCCTAGATAATTTAAAGCATTGGCGTTTTGCGGATCCAGGCGTATTACAGTCTTCATCGCTTCGATCGAAGCCTCCTTGTCGCCCCGCTTATCATGAACAACCCCCAACCTGAAATACAGCTCCGAATTATCGGGATTGATTCCAAGTGCCTGTCGAAAAACCGTCAAGGCCTTTTCGTATTCTTTAATTTCCTCATAAAATGATCCCAGGAAGATCAAAAGATCCTGATCATCCGTAACGTTTTTGATCGCATGATTTAAAAATTGGATCGCTTCCTCAATATTTCCCTGCTGCTGGTAAAGGTGAGAAACGTGAATCACTGCATTTTTATAGAACCTTGAATCGGGAATCACCTTTTTTAAATGCATGATGGCCATTTGTTTGTCATCGATTCCGTCATAGGCAATTCCGGCGATGTAATGGATATCCGAACTCTCCGGAGCACCCTTCAGCATCCCCTCAAGGACGACGGCGGCTGCTTGGTATTCTTTTGGATCGATATACAACTGCACAATCTCTCGTATCACCTCCGAATCAGTCAAGCTTCTGGTACCGAGATCCGAAAAAATCTCTTCCGCATCATTTTTCCTTCCATCCTGGTAATAAAAATAACCAAGCTCAATAGCGGCTCTGATGTTATCGGGATCCCTTTCAAGGATATCCTCATAGATTCCTGGTATATTCTCAGGCTTTTTCAGTTTCTTATATAGATCGATCAGTTCATATCTCGGCTCTTCCAGATCCGGTTCGAGTTCCAGCGTCTTCTGAAATTCTTTTTCTGCCTCAATTACACGCCCCTGTTCGGCATGAATTTTCCCGAGATAGAAATGCCCGACGTAGGAATGGGGGAAACGTTGAACCATCCGGTCATACACATCAAATGCTTTTTCCCCTTTGCCCTGTTTAAGGTAAAGCCCTCCGAGAAACAGGTACGTGTCTTCCCGATCCGGGTCAATATCAATAATTTTCTGATATGCTTCTATGGCGTCGTCCATACAGTCGAGTCTCTGTTTAATCCCTGCATATAAAATCAGCGCTTCTATATCCTTCGGATTTTTCAGTAAAACATCTTCAACCACACGCAATGCGTTTGTATTCTCCTCTTTTCTGAAATAAAGGGTTGCAAGCTCTCTTTGCAGATAGGAAGATTCCGGATCAAGCTCGATTGCTTTTTTGAGACGGGCGATCGCCATGTCCGGTTTGCCCTTTTTCTTCTCCAATTCCGATTCGATAAAATAAAAATACCGATTTCCGGGTTCAGAGAATTCAACCGGTTTTTCTTCGACGGGCGGCGCTTTTTTTTTAACCGACACGCAACCAGAAAACATCAAAACAATCATTATAAAAAGCACCGACTGCCGTATTTTAAATTTCATCTCTTTGATATCCCATATCCTTAAGCATCTAGTTTCTGATATTTCCGAATCTATTCAGATAGCTCCAGATCCGCATAGGCTTCAAAATCAGGAATTTCACGCCTGAAAAATTCCCGTATCTTTTTGATAATGTTCTTTTCAATTTGCCGGACACGTTCTCTGGAAATGCCGTATCGGTCCCCGATCTCCTGCAAAGTTGCCGGCGTATCCGAAAAAATACGGAGTTCAAATATTTCCAGTTCCCGCTTCGTCATTTTTTTCCTGAGCTCGGCAATTTTTTCATGAAGGAGAGCTTCAATTTCTTTCTTCGCCACTTTCTGCTCTGCTGATTCGGATTCTTTGCTTAAAAACTCAATTTTTTCTGTTCCGGAATCTTCTCTTAAAGGCGCATCCAATGAAACATCCCAGCTATCGAGGCGTTGATCCATGTTTACAATTTCCTGCTCCGAAACCCCCAATCTTTCTGAAAGAAGTTTTGGCCTTGGATCAAAACCCTCATCGACGAGTTTCTGCTTTTCTTTTTTTAATTTAAAAAAAAGTTTCCGCTGCGCCTGGGTGGTTCCTATTTTTACAAGACGCCAATTATCCATAATGAACTTGAGGATATAGGCCTTTATCCAGAATGAGGCATAATATGAAAACTTAACATTCTTGTAAGGATCAAATTTTTTAACCGCCTGCATCAATCCGATATTCCCCTCCTGGATCAGGTCCAGGAGGTTTTGCATCCAGACCCTTTGAAATTCCAATGCAATTTTGACAACCAGCCTTAAATTGGAAGTTACCAGAATATAAGCGGCATCCCTGTCTTCATCCTCTCGAACTTTAATGGCCAACTCTATTTCTTCTTCTCTAGTGAGAAGTCTGTAATTGCTTATTTCCATCAGATAGCGCTGAAGAGGATCGTACTTGGCGATCGCTTTGTCCGAAGACTTGATGGAGGCACTTTTTCTTTTGTTGAAGCCCGGTTGATCCTCCGTCTTTTCAGTAACTCTATCGTCTTTTGTTTTATTCATTTTCACGCAACATGCCGGTTTAGATTTTCAAATTTCTCGGATTGAATGCAGCCTCATGCTTTATCTTTTCACCCTCGTCCCAATGTGCTTCTACTATATTAAAATATCGTAACATATCAAGTGGTTCTGATTGCCGGCTACATTTTTATGGACATCATTAAAAACCTGTGATATCTACGGTAGGCACTTTGGCGCCTGTAGCTCAGCTGGATAGAGCAACGGACTTCTAATCCGTAGGTCGCAGGTTCGAATCCTGCCAGGCGCGCCAAAAAAATCAACGGGATCTCAAAAAGCTCACCCTTCTTTTGCGGGGGGAGGCAAACTCTTTTCCGTTGCGTTTTATCACCCCTCTCACTTAATCCAGCAACGCCGATCCCGCCATTTTTCAGGTACGCCTTGTTCCCGTTATAATAAGTACCGAATTCTGAATTCGGTCAAATTATGCCACCCTCATCAATTTTTGCCAAGCTTTTTATTTTATTTTTTCAAATATTCAAGGGAATTAAAGCGATCTATCAGGATCTTCAGATAAAAATTCGCGGCGGGTTGAACAAAAAAAAGGTGGATCCTTCTAATCGGATTGGATGAAAAAGATATCAGATTTATTGGGATTCGCAGTGGCTCTTCATCTATATCCATCCACCGATTAGGTGCAGGTGCAGATGAAAAATTTCCTGTCCACCGCCCCTCTCTACATTAAAAAAAAGCTTATAGCCGGTAGTGGAAATCAGGTTTTTTTTTGCAATCTCCTTTGCGGTCAGGATCATTTCAGACACGATCTCCCTGTCCGTTTCCGATAACTCGTTAATGCTCCGGATATGTTTTTTGGGAACAATCAAAAGATGAACGGGCGCTTTCGGGTATATATCCTTAAACACGACAACAACGTCATTCTTATAAACGAACTCCGCCGGGGCTTGTCCACTGATGATCCTGCAAAACAGGCAGTTTTTCTCCATGCCGCAACCTCCTTATTTGCTTATAAATACCATTTGCCTCGCATGGTCGGAGTATTCAAGGATTTTTTAATCTGTTCCAAAAAATCACTTCTCGAAACCTCTTTTGCTCCGAATCGGATCAGATGTTCGGTTCTCACCTGGCAGTCGATCAAATCAAACGACAATTTGTTAAGATGGTTAACAAGGGTGACAAAAGCAACTTTTGAAGCATTGCTGATCCGCGTGAACATCGATTCTCCAAAAAAACATTTCCCCAGAGAAACGCCGTACAGCCCGCCGGCGAGTTTTCCTTCATGCCAGGCTTCCACTGAATGGGCAAAGCCGGATTCATGAAGTTTGCAGTATGCTTCAATCATGTCTCTGACGATCCAGCTGCCGCGATTTTCCCGTCTCCGAATTTTGGCGCATGAAGTGATCACCTGATTAAAAGCCTCGTCCAGCGTTATTTGAAAAACCTGTTTTCTGATCAACCTTTCCAGACTCTTAGAGATTTTGATATCATTCGGATATAAAACAAGACGCGGATCCGGCGACCACCAGAGAATAGGCGATTGATCCGAAAACCACGGAAATATGCCCATTCCATAGGCAAGAAGAAGACGTTTTGGGCTCAGGTCGCCGCCGACCGCCAATAAACCATCCTCTCGCGCCCTGCAAGGACACGGAAACCGCAATTTCTTTGATAGAAAAAAAACCGGCATGGAACCGCAACAGTAAGCGTCAACCCCGCGGTAATCTGAGGGGTTGAAGAGCGAATCAAAATATTAGACGAAATAGTTTTTCCGGCAGAAGAATCGCCGTTGATTTCAACGGAGGGTTTCAATTTTCAGAACCCATAAAGTCGAATTTAATCAGCAATGCGTCTTTGCCCTGGAATATGACTTTCCCAGGATAAAAACTATATATAGACAAAGTGGAGCCTGTTTTTTTCGACATCCACAAAGATCTTTCCGCCTTTTTCAAGTCTCCCGAAGAGAATCCGATCCGACAGCACATCCTTGATTTCCGTCTGGATTAAACGGCTAAGGGGTCTCGCTCCGTAACGGGGATCATATCCTTTCTTCGCCATCCATTTCCGCGCATTCGGGGAAATGACCAGCAATACCTTCCGGGATGCGAGTTGGTCATTCAGTTCGGCAATGAACTTATCCACTATCTTTTCCATGATTTCAACGGTCAAGGCATTGAAAACAACAATGGCGTCGAGACGATTTCTAAATTCAGGGCTGAAATATTTTTCAATCGCCTTTTGTCCTTTACTTTCGGTATCAAACAGGGCGTCACCAAAACCGATTGTCTGACTGTTCATCTCTCTTGTCCCAGCATTTGACGTCATCATGATCATGACATTCCGGAAATCGGCTTTTTTTCCATTGTTGTCCGTCAGCGTCGCATGATCCAGAACCTGAAGCATGATATTAAACAGATCGGGATGTGCTTTTTCTATTTCATCGAGGAGCAAAACGCTGTAAGGATTCTTTCGAATGCTATCCGTAAGAAGTCCTCCCTGATCAAAACCGATGTAACCCGGCGGAGCTCCGATCAGACGGGCAACCGCATGTTTTTCCATGTATTCGCTCATATCGAAGCGCAGAAAAGCGACCCCGAGAATCAACGCAACCTGTCTGGCCACCTCAGTTTTGCCGACGCCTGTCGGCCCCGTGAACAAAAATGATCCAATCGGTTTGCCGGGTGCTCCAAGACCGGCACGAGAACGCTTTATCGAGGTGACGAGGGATTGAATGGCGGCATCTTGCCCGTAAACGACTTTTTTGAGAGATTCTTCGAGGGTTTCCAGTTTTAGTTTGTCCGAGGTGGTTACCGTCCGGTTGGGTATTCTGGCCATTGCGGCAACGATCTTCTCGATATCGGCAGGATGAATTCTTTTTCTGCTCGAAGGGCCGGAAAGCTTAATGAAAGCTCCCGCCTCATCGATCACATCGATCGCCTTGTCGGGCAGATATCGATCATTGATATATTTGGCCGAGAGTTCGGCGGCAACCTTAAGCGCTTTGTCCGTATATACGATATCATGGTGCGCTTCGTAATAGGTTCTCAACCCTTTTAATATTTTAACGGTCTCGGAAACGCTCGGCTCGGAAACCTCAATCTTTTCAAAACGACGGGATAATGCGCGATCTTTTTCAAAGTGATTTTTATACTCCTCGTAAGTGGTGGAACCGATACACCGAAGCTCACCGGTGGAAAGCACCGGTTTCAAAATATTCGATGCATCCATGGAACCGCTGCTCGTTGCGCCGGCCCCTACAATTGTGTGAATCTCATCGATGAATAGGATCGCATTTTTTTTCGTTTTCAGTTCAGCAAGAACCTCTTTCAAACGCTGCTCAAAATCACCCCGGAATTTGGTTCCAGCCAACAGTGCCCCGAGATCCAGCGAATATATTTGTACATCTTTGAGCAAATCCGGTACGTCGCCATCATTTATTTTGATGGCTAATCCCTCCGCCAGCGCAGTTTTTCCCACTCCGGGTTCCCCGACAAATACCGGGTTGTTTTTGCGTCTTCGGCAAAGAACCTGGATCGTGCGTGTGAGTTCGAATTCACGTCCGATAACCGGATCCAGTTTGCCTTTCGCCGCTCTTTCCACGAGATTAACCGTAAAGGTCTCCAGCGCACCCACTTTTTCTTTTTGCTCTTCTCGATCGGTTCTGACAAATCCACCCGAACGATCTTTATATGGAGCCTTGGATATTTTATGCGAGATAAAATTTAAAACATCAAACCGGCTTATGCCTTCCGCAGTTAAAAAATACTCTGCATGAGATTCCTTTTCCTGGAATATGGATACCAGAATGTCACCGACAGCCACCTCCTTTTTTTCAGCAGCACGCGCGTGGTTGATCGCTCTCTGGATCACCCTCTGAAAGCCGATCGTTTGCTGCAGAACATATTCGCCGCCTTCCGGTACGCTATGGAGCCGCTCTCCGAAAAAACTCTCAAGAGCATTCTTAAGGTTTTCGATGTTGCCCCCACACTGCTCGATAATTTCCTTTCCGATACTGTCGTGCAGAATGGCAAAAAGCACATGTTCGATACAGACGTATTCATGTCGCCTTTTTTTTGCTTCCCTGACCGCGAAGCCAAGAGTTGCGCCCAATTCCTTATTAATCATAACCCTACTCTTTCTCCATGGAACATTTCAGCGGAAACCCTCTTGCTCTGGCTAAAATATGGACCGCATTCACCTTCGTTTCAGCCACTTCACGGATGAAAACCCCGCAAACCCCGCTCCCTCTTCGGTGGACATTCAGCATAATCAGCGTGGATTCTTCAAGGGATTTGTTGAAAACCGCCATAAGGATTTCTACCACAAACTCCATGGTCGTATAATCATCATTGTGGAGCAGCACCTTGTAAAACGACGGTTCATCGATTTTTTTACGGGTTTTGGCAATGACTGCATCTTCCGTATCCGGCCCAAACATGTTCATCTCATCCCACTCAGCAATACGATTGATCGTTTCGCATCATTCCCGATTTCAGCGCCCATCTCAAATTGCGTCCATTGCGATATTCAATGTCTTCCTCCCGTAAAAATGATCGCATTCCCTGAATTTGATTCTAATTTACCGTTTTTCAAAGTTCTCGACCTTTCCTCTGATATTGAGTTTTTCAGCCTGAAACATCCGAGGGTCGTCCTGTTTGTATGTGCGCTGTAGCCGGAACGGTCAACGGCTCCCGGGCAGGCAGAAAAACAATACGCAAGCTCTATAGCAAGAGGATTCGAGAACCTGGAAGAAATAAACGATTGCGGACAAGTGCTGCTTCTTGACTGATATTATAACCATTCCCTCTATGAATTGTAAAGAGCAGAAAAATTACAATATTATGAATTTGGCCCGGCGGAATTTTATTCGTTATTTATTTTTTATATTTCGATAGGTTATAAAACAACCGGTTTACCGCATTCCGGTGGAGGATTTGCCGGATGAGCGCTTATTTGGAAATGTGTTTCGATAATGCCCCTGGAAAATCCGCGCACCCGGTTTTAAGATGGACCGTGCCATAAAATCCAACCATTTCATCCGGTCTTCCGAGCCTGAAAAGTTTATTTCAGACTGGGTCAGGCAAGGAAGGGCGTAAAGGAAAAAAAGCGTGTGATTACTGGTTGATGAGCGGGCATGCACCGTGATGAAAAATCGGGAAGGCACATTTTCATTTGCAAGGATCTTGTCCTCCTCCGTTCCATTCACGTCAAGCCATGATCATC
>JAHDSC010000086.1 GCA_018432925.1 Desulfobacterales bacterium
ATTCGATCTTTGAATATATCGAGGTGTTCTACAACCGGCAGAGAAAACACTCCACACTGGGGTATCTTTCACCGGCTGAATATGAAAAACAAAAAATAAACCTTTGCGCTTGACCGTGTCCACTTTTTCCGGGAAAATCCATTTTGATTTGGAGACGGCAATGCGTTCATTTCGGTAAAGAGATGACAATTATTTTCCGTTTACAATTTTTCCTAAAAAAAAGGATTTGATGTTTCGGAATTATTTATATTATAGATAAACAGTGCCATAAAATGCCTTTCTGTTGTTTCATGTTTTTTCTCATCCTCTTGGACTGCGAAGCTAAGACTGCACCGATCCGATTCAATGGTGACGGGAGAGGCAGCAAGCAGATACGAAACCATTCATTTCTTACCGGATTCGATTTCTTTCCCGTCCATATGAGGGTAAGGAGAACTTTCATGGAGTATCGATTTTGTCCTTTTTGCGGAAATCCGTTGATTACTAAACGGCATACCGCCGGAAACCACCCATACTGCAAGTGGTGCAAGGTGGTTCATTACCGCAATCCTACCGTCGGCGTCGCTGTTCTTATGATGACAGATAACGAATTACTGCTGGTCAAAAGATTGGGTTCTTACAAGGGGATGTGGTGCATTCCTTGCGGGCATGTGGAATGGGGAGAAGATGTTCGATCAGCGGCATATCGTGAATTCAAAGAGGAAACAGGATTGGACGCGGAGATCGGGCCGGTTTTTTCGGCGCATTCCAATTTTCATGACCCCGAAAAACAGACGGTTGGGATATGGTTTCTGGCAAAATATATTGGTGGAAAACTTAAAGCCGGCTCGGATGCCGGTGAAGCCGCTTTTTTTCCGATCGACGCCTTGCCGGAGCCCATGGCATTTCCAACGGACCTTCTGGTATGTGAACAATTGAAAGGGCGCCTTGGATCCCGCGAACTGTCCGGATGGCGGAATTTTAATTTTATTATTTAAGATGAAAAGAGATAGGAGATGAATCATGAGCAAAACGGAGCAAAATTTAAGGGAAGCTTTTTCGGGAGAAGCCCAGGCCAATCGGAAATATCTGGCTTTTGCAAAACATGCGGAAAAAGAAGGCTACCCGCAGGCTGCCAAGCTATTTCGGGCTGCGGCAGAGGCCGAAACCGTGCATGCACACGCACATCTGCGAACTCTTGGTGAAATTAAAAGTACCGCTGAAAATCTTAAAGAAGCCATATCGGGGGAAACCCATGAATTTACAAAAATGTATCCGGACATGATCCAAACGGCTAGAACCGAGGGTAATAAGGCGGCGGAACGCAGCTTTTCCTATGCCAATGAAGTCGAAAAGGTTCATGCCCGACTTTATCAAAAAGCTTTCGATAATCTAGACCAAATGGAAGATGTCAGATATTATGTTTGCTCCGTATGCGGATATACTTGCGAAAACGATCCTCCGGAAGTCTGTCCGGTATGCAGCGCCAAAGCTAAAGCCTTTTTCGAAGTGATTTGAAGCAAAACAGATATCAAGCCTCAAATGCATGATGTGGATGCAATAGATAGTCACAAGGGCGAAATGTGAAGATTTGAATGTTTTGCTATTCAACGGAATAAGACGGGCTCCTGTAAACCGCCTTCGATTTACTCTGCCTTTGAAGGCATTCTATCGGATGAGGGCATAAACCGAATACGGGAAAATGGAAACGGATCATTGCGGTTTTAGATGACCTGTTTTACGCCTGGCAGTAAGGCGGATCGTGTTAGTGACCGAAGGAAGCGAGCGGGCCGCCCGATCCGTTGAAACATTTGCCACATTCCGTCAAAAAACGACGTCCCCTTCTTATGATGCGATAAGGGATACCTCCCTGCAGTGTGTCCGGTTTATCATAGAACCGGGTTGCTATTATTACCACCTGTTCCGGTAAGTTTAACGCATAAATTTAAGGCGAGGAGGAAAAAATGGCGGATTTAATTGAAAACGGGTTTTTCGAGGAAAACGATTTGAGGCCGTGGGAAAGGTGCGTTAATAATGAGTTGGGTGAGCTTTGGATATGTCTTGAAGAAGAAGAGCCTGGATTCCCCCGCATGGCCTGGCATTTTACCGGGGAAGGTTCTCTGACCAGAGTGAATTATGTGTTTTTAACGGACTACAACCTGAGACTTACCAGCAATGACGGCATAAAACAGCAGCTTATGAGTGACGCCCGGGCAGGTGGAGATTTCTCTCTATGGGCGCATTGCACACCACTTGATCAAGAGGCAGGCGAGTTGTATGCTTTTATCTGTTACAGAGACCATACTTTTAACTATGGCAGGCTGATACGCGACCAGCTACGCAATTTTACCGGCCCCACCGAACTCACCATCGAAGTTCAGGATAAGACAATAGAAAAGGTCGTAATTTGCGTTGCCAATGCACATGCCTCGTGGTTTATCAGCGGCATCTCACTGCCGGGGCTCGAGAGGAAAATCTTGAAGCGACCCTACAGACCGGCTCAATATATTGAGAACCGTTTGGAACTGCTCGAAACGCAGGTAAACCGCTTGTTTCACATTGTTGCGAAAGGCCTGCCTCCGGAAGAGGACAGGCCGGGTTCACGGAAACGATAGCGGGGCGGCTTGTGTGTATAATTGCATTTCTTTTCCCCCACGATTCACTTGAATTTCTTATTTGCACGGGTCCTTTTCGAACCGGAAACAAACAGCCTTTTCCCCTTGCGCCGGTTACAGCCGAACCATGAAAACTGTAGAAATCTTCAGGATGTGCATAAGATTTTTGGACTGTTTAACGACCGCGGTCAATCAAAAGTTTGGTTTGGATAGATCATTTTGTATGCCCGACTTTTCCTAAGAAAACGGCTGCGGTCAAGTACTGCTTTACATTGCGTCAAGCATCGGGTCGGGCGATAGCAAACGCATAATTCTCTCGGGCCCGTGCTTGACTCGGTCGTTATTTGACCATAAACACCATCGACAACTGCGTTCATCAGGCCCACACAAGAGAACTTTTCACCGGAATTGAGCGGCCGTGCCTCGGTTTACAATAAAAACCAGGACTCGTGCATTGAAGGGCCACGCTCCTTTTCGCGGCAATTTCGTATACTTCATGAAGACCTGGTTCCCGCCGCCGTGGTCAAACTCATTATCCCAGTCAAATCGTCCCCTCCACTGCGTCGAGTCAATAAGCATTATAGCAGTTGTGATATGCCAAGGAATAAGATCAATATTTCTGATGAAATCGAACATCTGTCCGTGCTGAACGAAAAGGGACAGTTGGACAAGGATCTTGAACCGGAAATTTCTGAAACGCTGCTTCTCAATATTCATCGAACCATGCTCTTGGGACGAAGATTCGACGAACGGTTGTTGAACCTCCAGCGACAGGGCCGCATCGGAACTTTTGCGCCGATTACAGGTCAGGAGGCTGCTCAACTGGGCGCTGTAGCGGTGTTGCGGTCTTCCGATTGGATGGTGCCTTCTTTTCGGGAAACCGCGGCCGAAATTTGGCGTGGCAGGACAATGGAAAGCCTTATCCTCTATTATAGCGGGTTCAATGAGGGGGGACGCATTCCTGATGATATGAACAATCTTCCCGTTTGCGTACCGGTTGCAACCCATCTTCTTCACGCCGTCGGTCTGGCGTGGGCCTTGGGATACCGAAAAAAAGACGATGTCGTGATGACATTTTTTGGAGATGGTGCGACCTCGGAAGGCGATTTTCATGAAGGATTGAATTTTGCCGGTGTATACCGTACCCCCGTTATATTTGTATGCCAGAACAATCAATGGGCCATCTCGGTACCTCGTTCAAAACAGACCCGCTCGCAAACGCTTGCTCAGAAAGCTCTTGCTTACGGTATTCCCGGTCTTCAAGTGGACGGAAACGATCTTCTGGCTGTTTATTCCGCTGCGAAAGAAGCAGTGGAAAGAGCCAGGTCCGGCGGCGGTCCGACTCTGATCGAATGCGTGACCTATCGATTGATGATGCACACGACAGCGGATGATCCGAAACGCTATCGAAAGGAAGAGGAGGTTCAGGAATGGGTCGGTCGGGATCCGTTGCCGAGGTTCCAAAAATACCTGATAGAAAATAAAAAGCTGCTTTCAAAAGAAAAAATTGATCGTCTTGAAACTGAGATCAAAGAGGAGATCCAGGCTGCCGTCGAACGAGCAGAGGAGCAGAAAAGTAAACTGAAGGAACCGCTTGAAATGTTCGATCATGTTTATGCCGAATTGCCGAAAAACCTGAAAGAACAAAAAGCACAACTTGCCGGAGAGCTGTCCGGGAATAAGAAGGAGGACGGCCATGACTAATATAACGATGGTTCAGGCCTTGAATCTGGCCCTTCGCCAGGAAATGGAAAAAGACGACGGCATCATTTTGTTGGGTGAGGATGTGGGTGTGGATGGAGGGGTTTTTCGCGTCACCGAAGGACTGATCGAAAAGTTCGGGGAACAGCGGGTTCTGGATACCCCTCTTGCAGAATCCGGTATTGTTGGCATGTCGATCGGAATGGCGGCCTACGGATTGCGGCCGGTATGCGAAATCCAGTTCTCGGGATTCAGCTACCTGAGTTTCCACCAGATCGAATCCCACGCCTCCCGTCTGCGATGGCGCTCACAGGGACGATTCCACGTACCCATGGTCGTGAGAACCCCATACGGAGGCGGAGTTCGGGCGTTGGAACACCATTCAGAAAGCCGGGAAGCGTTTTATGCGCACATGCCGGGGCTCAAAATGGTTATCCCTTCCGGTCCTCGTATTGCAAGAGCGCTTCTCGTCAGCGCCATCCGGGACCCGGACCCCGTAATCTTTTTTGAACCGAAAGCTCTTTACCGTGCTTTTCGTGAAGAGGTGCCGGATGAAGAAGAGACCTGCCCACTTGGGAAGTCCCGGCTCGTTTTAGAAGGAGAAGATTTAACAATGATTTCCTATGGCGCAATGATGCGTCCGAGTTTGGATGCCGCCTCTGAGCTCAAAGACAAGGATGGGATTCGCGTTGAGGTGATTGATCTGGTGACGATTTCCCCATTGGATGATGAACTTTTTGTTCAATCCGTAAAAAAAACGGGGCGCGCAATGGTGATACACGAGGCTCCTCGAAGCTTTGGCCCGGGAGCTGAGATTGTATCTCGACTTGTGGAAAAGGCATTTTTTTATCTGGAAGTTCCGATTTCAAGAGTAACCGGTTTTGATATCCTCATTCCACTGTTTTCTCGTGAAAACTACTACTTGCCGAATGTTCAGCGTATCGTTCGTTCCGCCAGACAGTTGTTAAAGACTTAGTTGATTGCATCGGTAAAGGCTTAAAAACCCCGGGCAAAGGGTGAAATGAAAACCGCGGAAAACCGGAAAACGGGTTCACCTTTCGACACGAAACCTTTTTGATTATAGAAGTCCATGGGAGGGAAAAGCATGGCCAGAAAATTTAGACTTCCGGACTTGGGAGAGGGTATTCATGAGGCAGAAGTTCTTGCCATCCTTGTTGCAGTCGGTGATGAGGTCCGGGAAGGAGATCCGATTCTTGAAATCGAAACGGATAAAGCGGCAGTGGAAATCCCTTCCCCCTTTACAGGGAGAGTCAAGGAAATTTACGTCAGGCCGGGTGACGTTGTAAAAGTCAATGACGTTATGATCGTCTTTGAAAACGGTGAAGCGTTTGAAGAGAAAGATCGGATAGCAAAAGTAAAAACACCCGTCGAATCGGATGATACTCCACTTGAACCGAGCCACGGTGCCGGACCGGTACCCGCATCCCCCGCGACGCGGAGGCTGGCCCGTGAAAAAGGAGTGGATCTTCATCAGGTCACACCCAGCGGCCCGGGGGGATTGGTGACGGCGGAAGACGTTCGTGCTTCTGCTGAAAAGAAAGGGAAGACGGCGGAGGGTTCCCGGATTGCTGTAAAAAAAACGCAGGAGAGAAGATTAGAGGTTGTCGTTTCTTCCTTGCCTGATTTTTCAAAGTGGGGGCCCGTCGAACGTGTTCCGGTTCGTTCGATTCGAAAGGCTACGGTCAAACAAATGACTCTGGCTTGGTCCCAAATTCCTCATGTGAATAGTCAGGATGCGGTGGATATTACCAGGCTGGAAGCATTCCGCCTGAAGCATAAGGGGGAAATCGAAGCGATGGGCGGAAAGCTCACGCTTACCGTATTCGCAATGAAAGCGGTGGCTGCCGCCCTGAAAACCTATCCGAACTTCAATGCCAGTTTGGACACCGAGGCCGAAGAAATTATTATCAAGCGATATTTCAACATTGGGGTCGCAGTGGACACGAATGAAGGCCTTATCGTCCCGGTAATCCGGGATGTTGACCGCAAGAGTATCCAGGAAATATCCATTGAGCTGAATGATCTGATTCGAAAAACCCGCGAAAGAAAAATAACTTTGGACGAACTGCGGGGAGGCACATTTACGATTACGAATGTGGGGCCGATGGGGGGAGGGCATTTTTCACCCATTATCAACTATCCGGAGGTAGCCATCTTGGGAATGGGTTCCGCACGCCTTCAACCGGTGGTTCGGAAAAAAGAAAAAAATGAGCATCTGATCGTGCCGAGGCTGATGATGCCGGTCGTCCTGTGTATTGATCACCGCGTGGTGGACGGTGCGGATGCCATTCGATTCATGCGTGTGGTCATTAAAGCCCTCGAAGATCCGGATGAATTGTTGATAACAATGATATAGATGCGGATATTCGTTTACAGACAAAATTGTTCCGCATCGTATCCGTTTTCGGCTTTATCTCAACCCTTCTTTCGATAAACGATAAAGGAGGAAGAATAACAATGGTTATGGGGGAACTGACTCAGGAAACCGAAGTTTTGGTTATCGGAAGCGGACCGGGCGGATATGCGGCAGCTTTTCGAGCGGCGGATTTAGGTCTGGAAGTTACAATGGTTGACCCGGAACCGCGACCCGGTGGAGAATGCCTTTTTCGGGGTTGTATTCCTTCCAAGACCTATCTCTATTTGTCGGAACTTATCCATGATGCCAAACGTGCGGAAGCCATGGGAGTGATTTTCGGCCGACCGCGAATCGATCTGGATTCTCTCCGTGCCTGGAAGCAAAAAATTGTTGATCAGCTGGCAAACGGACTGCTGGACCTGAGTAACCGGCGAGGCGTTCAGTTGGTGCAGGGTACAGCCGTATTTGAAGGATCCGACCGGGTACGGCTTTCGGGCGCTCCGATAAGTCATATTCAATTCAAGAACGCTATTCTTGCCACGGGGTCTCATCCCGCGCCTTTCAGGGAAATAAAATTCAAAAAAGGAAGCCGGGTGATGGACTCCGCAAGTGCATTGGAATTAACGGACATTCCTGAATCGCTTTTGGTTATCGGCGGCGGATATATCGCGCTGGAATTGGGCACGGTTTACGCTTCCTTGGGAAGCCGGGTGACTATTGCAGTCCGATCCGGAAGGCTGTTAAGGGGAGCCGATCCAGACCTTGTGGCTCCGTTGATCACCAGATTAAATGAAACTTTTGAGGCGATTCATTTCAATACAACGGTTTCTTCCCTGGAAGAAAATCACGACCATGTGAAAGTAAAATTTGAAGGGGGGTTGGATAAAGACGAACAAACCTTTGACCGTGTTCTCATTGCCGTCGGCCGAAAACCAAATTCGGTTGATATCGGCCTTGAGACCACCAAAGTAAAACTGGACGATAGAGGATTTGTTATGGTTGATGAATATCAGCGCACCACCGATGAACGCATCTTTGCCGTCGGGGATGTTGCCGGTGGAATGCTTTTGGCTCACAAAGCATCACGGGAAGGAAAAGTGGCGGCTGAAGTCATAGCTGGAGAGCCGTCGGCTTTTGATGCGCGGGCCATTCCCTCGGTTGTATATACGGATCCTCAGGTCTCATGGTGTGGCTTAACGGAGCAGCAGGCCGAAAAAGAGCAGATCTTCGTAAAGGTTGAACGATTTCCATGGAAATTTTCAGGGAGAGCCATGACCATGGGTGTCGGGAATGGTCTAACAAAGATTCTTATCAGGCCTGAAACAGGGCAGATTTTAGGGGTCGGAATTTCCGGTCGCGATTCGGAGGGTTTGATATCGGAAGGGGTTCTTGCTGTTGAAATGGGAGCTTTGGCAGAAGACCTGGCATTGAGCGTTCATCCGCACCCCACGCTCTCAGAGACGGAGGCGGAGGCTGCCGAAATTTTTATCGGGAGTGCGATCCATGTTCCTCCTAATAAAAAACGAAAATGATGTTCTGTATGCCTGCGCGGAAAAAAAATTATTTCAATTGCTTCGTATTGTACGTCAGATTTATTTGACACTCCGAATTTAATTTTTTATATTGCATGGAAATAAAAAATTTGCCCCATTTCTGCGAATGAAAGGAGAATCGAATGAGAATCATGGTGTGTTATGATGGGTCAAATGCGTCAAAAGAGGCTTTGATGCTGGCCAGGAAGCATGCGAAAGCCTTCAATGCCAAAGTAGACGTTGTCACTTCCATGTTAAAGGGAACCCAGTACCAATTGGTGGAGATCGAAAAGGAGGAACACGATCTGGATTATGCGAAAACACTTTTCGAAAAGGATGGAATTGCATGTGAAACCCATCTCTTGATTCGGGGCTTAACCCCTGGTGAAGATATGATTCAATTTGCCAGAGAAAACAATATCGATGAAATCATAATCGGTGTCACACGAAAGTCAAAAGTCGGAAAGTTTCTTTTGGGATCCACTGCACAGTACGTAGTTTTAGAAGCCGAATGCCCTGTTGTGACGGTCAAGTGATTCCCAACGTTCTTCACGCTTGGTGTTTCATGCACAATTACACATACGGATAACAGGCGATGTTTGACCGGTTTCATGTTTTCAATTTTACTCGTTTTTTTTTCATACATCTCATTCTCACCCTTTCGGTTTGACGGATTTATCCCACCATTAAAAAAGCTTGTATGCTTCATCCAAATTCTCACACCGCTTCCATGAAAATCTTTCCTGTGCTTTTCGAATCCGAAAATCACCACCCGAAGGAGAGTCGATCGTTTTGTAACCGAAGCGCTGAATGTCATTCAAGGCAAAATCAAAGATCCTTCCGGAAATTATTTCAATCAAAACAATATGGATAAAACATATTTAAACCTTGACCATTTAACGTTCAATATATATAATCAATCACATTAATGGCTTGCGCATTATTCCTATTTTTATGCGAAATCATTCGACCGACAAGATAGCTATTGAAAACCTCAAAATTTTTAAAGCTCCCTTGGGTCCCACATAAGGGGAGCATAGCAGCGGTCGCTTCGTTATTCAAAAAAAGCAGAGGAGGTCTGAGATGAAGGATATCCCGAAAATTTCATCGAAGAAATTTAAATTGTATTCTCGTAATAATATGCACGAAATCAAGCCGTTAAACGATATACCGGAATACCTGCTTGCCAAGATCAAGGCGGTATCGATGGTACTTCCCTTCCGAGCAAACAACTATGTGGTCGAAGAGTTGATCGACTGGGATAATATTCCGTTCGACCCGATTTTTCAGTTGACGTTTCCACAACCCGACATGCTTCCCAGAGATGATCTTGAAAAAATAAGCCAATTGTTGAAAAAAGGGGCTTCGGAAAAAAGTATTGCTGCTGCATCAAGAAAAATTCAAATGCGTATGAATCCTCATCCTGCAGGCCAGATGGAACTGAACGTTCCGATCAAGGATGGCAAAGCATTAAAAGGAATACAGCATAAGTACCGGGAAACCGTTCTATTTTTCCCGAGCCAGGGACAAACCTGCCATGCATACTGCACATATTGCTTTCGATGGCCTCAATTTGTAGGGCTTGAAAAGCTCAAATTTTCCAGTAGTGACATTTTACCCCTTATCAATTACCTGCGCAATCATAAGGAGGTGACGGATGTTCTATTTACCGGTGGAGATCCTTTGACGATGAGCGCGAAAATGCTTGGATCATACATTGGGTCTTTGATCGCAGATAAGCCGGAAAATATTTCAACCCTTCGGATTGGATCCAAGGTTCCTGCTTACTGGCCTTATCGTTTTTTAACCGACAGGGATGCCGATGACCTTCTGCGCCTGTTTGAGCGGGTTGTAAAAAGCGGATTACATTTGGCAATCATGTATCATTCCACTCATCCTCGGGAACTTGAGACCGTCGCTGGGCAATCCGCAATCCAGCGAATTTTGAGCACCGGCGCCACGGTTCGTTGTCAGAGTCCGATAATCCGGAATGTGAACGACAAACCAGAAATATGGGCTGATTTATGGCGGAAACAGGTTTGTTTGGGAGCGATTCCTTATTATATGTTTATCGGTCGGGATACAGGTCCAAAAGATTACTTCAAGATTCCGCTTGCAAAAGCTTATGAGATTTTTACTGAAGCTTACAGAAAAGTTTCCGGTCTTTGCCGAACGGTTAGAGGACCCTTGATGTCTGCTACGCCGGGAAAGGTTCTCATCAGCGGGATTGCCGAAATCGGCAATAAGAAGCACCTTGCTCTTAAATTCATTCAAGGTCGTGACCCGATATGGGCAAACCGGATATTTTTTGCGGAGTATTGTGAAAACGCCTACTGGCTTGATGATCTGAGGCCCTCTTTTGAAGAAGCGCAATTCTTTTTTG
The DNA here is from genome assembly GCA_018432925.1 of Desulfobacterales bacterium. GTDB lineage: Bacteria > Desulfobacterota > Desulfobacteria > Desulfobacterales > JAHDSC01 > JAHDSC01. Next base: position 10,588 of record JAHDSC010000086.1, read on the forward strand.
AACCAACCATTCGTCAAATGAAATCACGAAAAGAGATCTTGGCTATTAAAAAAAAGCATTTTTTTGATTCGCATTTTGGATCGGAATGTGCGTAGCATCCAACCGAATCCGAAATAAAAGAAAGAAGGGGAAAAACCAAAAAAACGCCACAAGAACATTTTTCATGGAGTACTGAAAACAGTGCTCCTTTTTTTTTGAGAGTTGCCGATTGTAACATTCGCGAACGGAAAAATATGGATCTGCCGGAAGTTAAATTTTTTCATGAAGAAAAAGGGCTGATAGGATCCCAAAATCATCTTTTTTAAAATGCATATAATTATAGCGCAACGACTTCTGAAAACATCAACGCGATTTCCCCACTCGTTTCGGTGAAAAACGAGAGAATTCAGGTGCCTTTTCATTCGTATTATGCGAAGCAAAAATAAATCTGGCACATGGCTTGCAGCGTGTATGGTAAAATACACTGGCTGAAAAATTAAAATATTTTGAATAAAGCGATTGAATCCGATTCGATTCGGGATGGATTTTTTCTTTTTATTTGCATTATTTAACGGTTTGTATTAAATTACCACATTTATTTTGAAACATTATTTCACATGCATCAAAAAGCCCCTCTGCGTGTATGATTAAAGCTCCCGGCGAACCTTGGTGAATGCGCGTTTTTTTGCGGTTCGGGGACAAGAGGGGACCATTCCTCGTTTCGTTTTTTATGAGAGTTGCAGGGCAGGGAACGGCCCCAAAAAGGGAGCGAATCGAAAGGATATGCGACATTTTTTTTCATTGATTGTCGGTTTGGTCTGTCTGCCCATGATTGCGCAGCCTCTTCTTTGCAGGGACAAACAGGTTGTCGGATGGCTGGAAGAGGTTAAAATTTATCCCGGGAATCTTATTCTTAAAGCCAAACTGGACACCGGCGCAAAAAATTGCTCACTGAATGCGCAAAATATTGTTGAGTTTGAACGAGATGGTGAAAAATGGGTTCGATTCGAAATTGTCAGACATTCCGGTAATTGTGTGACTTTGGAGGGTAAAGTGCTGCGACTGACAAAAATCAAAATGCGGGAAGGAGAGCCTCAAAAACGAATTGTCGTTTCCCTTGGAATTTGCCTGGGAAGTGTGTTTAAGGAAGCCGAGGTTAATTTGACAAACCGTAGCCATTTCAATTATCCGATGTTGATCGGCCGCACATTTATAGAAAACGATTTTATTATAGACCCTTCGCTGGAATACAGCGTCAAACCAAACTGCTCCGGGGTATTCAGCCATTGAACCGACTTCATTTGTTTTTCTTGGCTTTGCTTCTTACGGTTATTGGATTGGGCCTGTTTTTGTACAAGTTCCTGATGTTGGATTTTCCTTTGGTGCCCGATGAAAATGCGTATACGTGGAATATAGAAGCCCATATCGGCTTTAATGCCGGACTTAAACCGATCAAAGTCTCATTGTTTCTTCCGCAAAATACAAATAATTTTACCATCGTAAACGAAAATTTTATTTCCAGAGGTTATGGAATTAATACCATGACCAAGGATTTCAATCGTATCGCCAGTTGGTCGATCCGCAGGACAACAGGACCGCAGGATTTATATTACAGCGCCATGGTGCGACGGGTGAATAAAAAGAAAAAATATGTTTCCATGATCCCACCGGAGATTGAAAACCCGAATTTTGAAGGTGCTTATCTTGAGGCCGCTGAATCTCTCATTGCGGAAATCCGCGCGAAATCAGCAGACACGGGAAGCTTTGTAGCAGAGTTGCTCAAACGGATTACCGATCCACAACCGGATTACAACGTGAGCCTGCTTTTAGGAAAGCAGGCTTCAAAACCAAAGATGATTGATTTGGCGGTTCGATTGTTTTCAAAGGCAGGCATACCCACCCGAAGCGTCCATGGAATCCACCTTAGAGAGCATGCGCGCAATATTCCACTGGCCCATTGGCTGGAGGTCTATGATAATAATGAATGGCAGTTTTATGACCCGGTTTCCGGGAGTACCGGAATTCCTGACGATTTCCTGGTTTGGTGGAGAGGAGAAGAACCTTTGGCTACTTTAGAGGGGGGGAAGAATCTTAGCATCGCGCTCTCGACACTTCTCAGCCAAGAAGAGGCGATCTATTCCGCCGTCGAACGCGAAAGAATCAAAAAACCCCTCCTGCTGAAATTTTCTTTATTTGATCTGCCGATTCAAACTCAGGCGGTTTATCGCATACTGCTGGTGGTGCCGGTAGGCGCACTTCTACTGGTTATTTTACGGAATATCGTAGGCTTAAAGACCTTTGGAACTTTCATGCCGGTGCTTATCGCTCTCGCATTTCGAGAAACGGAACTGTTTTATGGCATTATCCTTTTCACGATACTGATTGCGCTCGGCATGAGCATACGTTTATATCTCGAACATTTGAAATTACTTCTTGTGCCTCGATTGGCTTCGGTGCTTATCGTCGTGATTTTATTAATGGTGGGATTAAGCATATTGACTCATGAACTTGGATTGGGCCGCGGGATTTCGGTGGCATTGTTTCCTATGGTGATTTTGACCATGACCATTGAAAGGATGTCCATCGAGTGGGAAGAGGTCGGTCCCTTCGAAGCTTTTCAACAAGCGGTAGGCAGCTTGATCGCCGCAACCTTGGCTTATCTGGTTATGACTACCAAGTACGTGGAGCATCTGGTCTTTGTCTTTCCGGAACTCCTCTTGGTCCTGCTTGCCTTGACTCTTCTAATGGGGCGTTATTCCGGTTATCGTTTGTTCGAACTGAGACGTTTCAAAGAGTTGAGTCGAAAATAATCCTGCCGAAATCAGGACATATTTTGATACATCCTCTTGGCAATATGTTTAGATGGATGGACTTCTCGTCGCTTGAACGGATTACAGGTTTAAAAAACCGGCTTTGAATCAAATTATTTGAGTTGCTGATGTTTAGAATAGCCAGAAATTTATATCGGGAAGGTGTGTTGGGCATCAACAGACGAAACGCTGAATATACGTTACGATATAATGAAAGGCGATTATACCCGCTGGTTGATGACAAAGTGCATACCAAAAAAATTGCAATCGCCGCCGGGCTTGCCGTCCCCGAACTTTATGGCGTGATTGAAACTCCATATCAGATACGTACCTTGGATGCCGTTCTTGAGTCTCATCCCGACTTTGCATTAAAGCCGTCCAGAGGGTCCGGCGGCAACGGAATCCTGGTCATTTCAGGACGTTCGAAGAATTTATACCGCAAAATAAGCGGGATTTTAATGACCCGGGACGAACTGAAGTATCATGCTTCCAATATCTTAAGCGGGATGTACAGCCTCGGAGGACATCCGGACAGGGCCATGATTGAATACCGGGTCAGGTTTGATCCGGTTTTTGAGGCCATCAGCTATCAGGGTGTTCCGGACATCCGTATCATTGTTTTTCTTGGAGTGCCGGTAATGTCGATGGTCCGTTTACCGACCCGCAAATCCGACGGCAGGGCCAACTTGCATCAGGGCGCAATTGGTGCCGGAATCGATATCGGAACCGGTATTACACTTACAGCCGTTTCCGGAAATGAAATCGTAACCGAACACCCGGATACCGGCAATAAAATTACCGGTGTAAAGATTCCGAAATGGGACACCCTGCTGAAGCTTGCCGCACAATGCTATGAACTTACCGGGCTTGGATATGTCGGAGTGGATATCGTTCTCGATAAATTCAAAGGTCCTCTGATACTGGAGCTTAACGCACGTCCCGGGCTAAATATCCAGATCGCCAATCGTGCCGGTCTGCTTCCTCGTTTGAAGTTGATTGAACAACTTCAGAACAGAACAAATAGTATTGAAGAGCGGGTTTCCTATGCGAAAAAACACTTTGCAACCGATCAAATATCTCGGATAGAGAAAATATAAGCCATCGCAAAAAATCGGCTTTTCCGGATTTACTGTTTTCAGCAGATCCCCTTATCACGGTTTTGCTGTTTCAATTCCGATACGATCCTTCATGGGTCGCGGCAAATGAATCACCCTCTGATCCATTTTGGATGAAACATTTGCAAGAAAAGCCGAAATCATTGGACCAGATAAATCAGGTTGCAATCATCTTCAGTATCCAGCGAATGATCAGTGGATGGATAAATGACAATCTGCAAACCTTCCCTCAACCGGATGATCACACCTCGCGAAACCCGTCCACCTTAGGAAATGGATGCCTATCGTTTTTGACGGCTCGGCATGATATCTTGTTAAGGTACGTAAGGAGGGAGCCGACGAATATCCCCACTTGATTAAACGGACCATCTTTACGAATATCGAGATGCTTTATCCACCGATAAAATGAGCCATGAGTGAAAAAAGTCGAACCCGCTCGAAAAATGAATAAAAAAATCCCTATTATGCACGGAAGAACAGGAATGGAACCTCTATTTTCGGTACGCACGAAAATTTTTTCTGGACTACGTCATAAGGAGAAATAAAGTGGCTGAAAAGAAAAGCATACTTCTTATCGATGATCATCCTCTATTCAGAGAAGGGCTTAAATCAATTATTGGACGCGATGGCCGTTTTAACGTAGTCGGGGAGGCGGAAAATGGTCGTCATGCACTCAAGATGGTCAGGAATTTAAAACCGGATCTGATTGTGGTTGACATATCTTTGCCGGACGTAAACGGTATTCAGTTAACGCGTGAGATTCGGAAAATTTTCTCGGAAGCAAAAATTCTGATCGTAAGCATGCATTCCAAAATTGATTATATTGCAGAGGCATTTCAGGTGGGGGCGATGGGATACGTGGTCAAGGAATCCGCCACGGAAGGACTTCTGCAGGCGCTAAGATCGGTGGCAAAAGGTGAATATTACCTGGATAGCTCCGTTTCCCCTCAGGTAATCAGGAATCTGATGAAATTGCCGGTAAAAGAAGCTCGGATTACGGATTCCGATTACGGTTCCCTGACGGTTAGAGAGCAGGAGGTAATGCGTATGCTTGCAGAGGGAGTTCCAAGCAAGGAAATCGCAGACAAGCTTTTTATCAGCCCAAAAACCGTTGAAAACCATAGAGCCAATATTATGAAAAAGCTGAATCTTCACAGCACAATGGATCTGGTTCGGTATGCCATCAAACTCGGTCTGATTGATGTCGATCTGTGGAAGGATTAAAATTCGATAAAATCTTATTGATTGGAATCTGTTTTGGAAAAACGAGCCCTTCTGGCGATGGATGAAATGGAAAAATTTTATTGAAAAAAGAACCCTAAAAATAGCATTAAAGGAGATTGTGACCATGTCTGAAGGAATCGTAAAGTGGTTTAATGAAAAAAAAGGATACGGCTTTATCGAACAGGATGACGGACAAAATTTGTTTGTTCATTATTCTAACATTAATATGTCCGGCTTCAAAACCCTATCCCAAGGTGACCGGGTATGTTTTGACGTGAAAGAGGGTAACAGAGGACCTGAGGCAATGAATGTTTCTAAACTATAAAACGACGATCTGATAACAACACAAAGAGATCCTTTTTCCAAAAAATACAAAACCGGAGAAAAAGAAATCGGGGCAGTTTCTCATCAAATCTGGATAAAACTTCAGCTTACGCGAGATTCAAATTTCTCGCTGCAACCATGGAATTTTCGACACTGATGATTTTGGATCTTTTTCTTCTGTTTGGTTTGCCAATTCTACGGATAGCTAAGGGGATATCATTGGGTATCGCGGTTAAAATTTTTCAACACTTCCATTGCAAGTTTTTTCTTTTTTGTTTTCGGAGAAAAAATTCGGTATATTTGCCGTTTATAAATATCAAAACCATTGATGTAAGGCCTTTTAATCGGTCTTCCATATATACTTAGAGAGACACTGGTTTCTTCACCGGGATTTCCGATCTGATGAATTCCTTGATTTAAAGGAAGCGTAAAATCGGTTTCGCCCGGCCGCAGTTTGAACCGCTGAGTTTCCGTCAGTCTCGCATATCCTTCCCGGGGTCCATCATCTTCACGTTTGTATTTAAGGACCTCTATTTTCCCGGCAACACATCCGAAAACACCCCACGAGTTATGGTCGTGAATCGGGACAAACTCCCCTGGACCCCAGAGAAACAATCGGACCGAGAAATGGCGTCTATGATCAGCGAACAGCATCAATTCATTATCGAACATGGTTGCCGTTCGAACGTCCGGGTAAGGATCGCCTTTTTTTATACCTTCAAAGATTTCTGCAAAAAACGGTTTGTCGCGTAGAAGATCCGGTAGTTCGTGTTTTATCAGCTCAACGCGAGATTCATCGTCGGACAACCTCTCCAGTTCTTTTGACCATCGTGAGCATTTCGAAACTAATTGTTGGGGGATTTCGGATGATAAGGTCATTGCTCTCTCGCCTCCTTAAGACGGCTTCACATAAAGCGCCCCCGGTCAGATTGTGAAAAAGTGCTGTATCCCTCGTCTTGTTTTATTTTAGGGGAGCGTTTATCCAAATCATATTGAAAATCTTCTGCATTCTTGATCCGTTTAATCACTTTTTGCGATGTGAACCGGAGATAATCAGGGTCATGTTATGGCCTGACAAGAAATTGGATTAAAAATGCCCATCCATCCCAGATCCCTGACAGGATATATATCGTATCGCATATATGAATGAAAACTTGAACAGTAAAGTGATTTTTTTTCCGCCCAGGCGGAAGAAAGGTTAATGCCGGTTGCCCGTTTTGGTTTTTACAATCAGCGGTAGTCCCACAACCTCCTTTTGTAACAGTCAAGGCAAAAGA